>JAZLCX010000088.1:0-16088 GCA_045614425.1 Eubacteriales bacterium
TTCTTCTTACTTTTTGAGTTTTTTACTTTCAAAGTGTTATTAACGAGATTCCTCTGCACTTTTCAGTGCTTTAAGAAATTTCTTGTTGTTCAATTTTCAATGACCAATGCCAACCTCTCGCGGTCAGCTTGTCTATTATACTACATACTTTCTTGATTGTCAATAGGTTTTTTGAATTTTTTTTATTTTTTTTGAAAAGGATTAACGGCAACGATTTTTCCTTCATATATATTATATAAAGCACATAATATCACATTTTTTCTCCGTCCTACACTTTATTTATAATGTATTATTACGTACTTGACAATAATATATAAGCTGTGCTATACTCATTACACAAAACAAAGAAAATTCTTATTTTTCAAGGAGACTCTCTTTTTATGACATTATGGGACGAACTTTATTTTGAAGTAACGTTGCACGGAGTTAAGTCCGAGCTTCGAAAGTTCGTAAATTTTTTAAAATCCGGCGACCTTGACGATTTTTTTGAAATCTCGCAGGATTATATAATTTTCGACGATAACTACGCTTCCGCCTCCGACGCGGATGAGTCCGAGATAATCTTCACAAACGACGATTACCCCATCGAGATCGACGAATTTGACACCGATGAATTTTTGGAGGTTTTCTGCAAGGCTGCAAAGAATCTCGAAATTTACGGAACTCTTTATGACTGCGACGACGGTGAATTTCACTTCACAAGCCTCGCTGGCGACTCCTACTACGTCAACTCTCGGAAAGCTGTAAAATTTAACGACGAGCTCGACGAGGTTGCCTTTGACGAAGAAGAGGAAGAAAACTGATGCGGTATGGCGGCTGCGGTATTTAGGCAGCCGCATATCTTTTGTAATGAGTTAACTAATCAAATTAACATATAAGGAGGAAAAAATGAAAATACAGCTTTCGGAGCACTTTACATACGGAAAGCTACTCCGTTTTTCCGTTCCGTCGATTATAATGATGATTTTTTCCTCTGTATACGGAATAGTTGACGGTCTTTTTGTTTCCAACGTTGTCGGAAAGCTTCAGTTTGCGGCAATAAATATAATTTTCCCCGTATTTATGATAATCGGAGCTTTCGGCTTTATGATGGGCGCCGGCGGAACGGCGATAGTTTCAAAAACACTCGGCGAAGGACAGCGAGAGCGTGCCAACGAGTACTTTTCGCTCATCGTTTACGTTACCGCCGCGCTCGGCATAACAACCTCACTTTTGGGAGTTGTGTTCCTGCGCCCGCTCGCATCGCTTCTCGGTGCGGAAGGTGAAACGCTAGGATATTGTGTAAGCTATGGCCGAATACTTCTTCCCGCAATGCCGCTTTTTATGCTCCAAAATCTTTTCCAAAGCTTTTTCATTGCGGCGGAAAAGCCGAAGCTCGGTCTTTTCGTGACCGTTCTGGCGGGAGTTACCAACATAGTGCTCGATGCCCTTTTTATCGCGGTCTTTGATTGGGGGCTTGTCGGTGCGGCGCTGGCGACGGCAACGAGCCAAGCGGTCGGAGGCATTTCTCCGATATTCTATTTTGGAAGAAAAAATACAAGCCTTCTGAAACTCACCAAAACGAAATTCTATAGACATGCCCTCTTTATGAGTATGTTGAACGGCTCGTCGGAATTTTTAAGCAACATTTCCGCATCAATCGTTACCGTCTTTTACAATTTGCAGCTTATGAAATTTGCCAAAGAGGACGGCGTTGCGGCATACGGCGTAATAATGTACATCAGCTTCATATTTATAGCCGTTTTCATAGGATACTCGATAAGCACCTCTCCAATCGTGGGATTTCACTACGGCGCGAAAAACACCACGGAAATCAAGAGCCTTTTAAGAAAAAGCGTCATTATAAACCTTATAGGCGGCACTTCAATGGTAATTATCTCTTTTGTTTTTGCCGTTCCCCTTTCAAAAATATTCGTGAGCTATGACAGCGCGCTCCTTGAAATGACGGCGCGCGGACTCAGAATCTTTTCTCTCTCGTTTGTACTCTCGGGTATCTGTATCTTCTCGTCATCATTCTTTACGGCGCTCAGCAACGGCCCCGTTTCCGCGGCAATATCCGTATCGCGTACGCTGATTTTCCAGTCGTTGCTAGTGCTTCTTCTGCCTATTCTCTTCGGGCTTGACGGAATATGGTTTTCAATGCTTGCAGCCGAGCTTTTATCACTGCTTACCGCGGTTGTATTTTTAATAACAAACCGCAAAAAATACGGATATATGTAAATATTAGTTGTCATTTTGCGCGATTTATAACTCAAAACTCCGTTTTATCTCATCGATAAAGTGATTACTTCAGCGTTGTTGACAACAAGGCTTTTATATGGTAAAATAGTACTAAAAGCGAAAGGAAGAGAAAGGATGTTTAAAAAATTAAAGACACTCGGTTGGGGTTACGTTTTTCTCGGGCTCCTTCTATTCTCGATAGGCGTTTGCTTTATAATATTTGCAGACTCCCTCAAAATACTTGCCATATCAATCGGCGCAATACTCACCCTCTTCGGACTCGTTTTTGGATTTATCGCCATTTCGGAAAAAGCGCGCAATTTTCGCTTTGCCATGAAAATTGCACTTTCGGTAATATGTATTTCATGCGGAATAATTACCATGATATTCAGCGGCGGCGCAATTTCGGTTCTTGTCGCGATTTTCTGTCTTCTTTTAATTGTTGACGGCTCGTTTAAGCTGAGCGCTGCGGCAGAGGCCAGACGATACAGTCTCAAAGACGCTTGGATTATGATGGCGGTTTCATCGGTTGTCATCATTGCCGCTTTTATTACGGCTGTGCGCCTGTCACCGACTTCCGCATCCTCAAGCTACATACTCGGCGCTATCGTAATCGTCGACGCAGTGGCAAATCTTATATCTTCCGTTTCTGCTCCAAGACGTGAGCGTGCAAGAGATGAGGAAATTTACTTAAAGCTCAAAGAAGAGATGGAAAAAGGCGAAAATTGATATATAAAACGGAGGGCGTGTCAACTTTTAGACCGTCCTCCGCTCTTTTTTGTTTTTTGATCAGTTGTACATATTATTCTTCGACATATACTCGTAAAGCTGTTCGCCGTGATTCTGCTCTTCCTTTTGAATGTGGCTGAGGGTGTCGCGTAAAGTGGGACTTGTAAACTCAAAAATGGAGGTGTCATACAACGAGGAAACGTGCTTTTCCATCGCTAAGGCATCCTTGCAGAGAAATGCGTCGCTCTTCTTGTCGGACTCGGAGCAGGAGGAACACGCGCACTCAAGCTTCTGTGACACCGCAGTAGGTGCGACGTTTGTTGAAACCTCCTCGCCGGACATAATACGGGAAATAGTGGAAAGGTGGCTCTCCTCGGTGCTCTTGATGCTTTTAAAAAGCGACTTAAGGCAGGGGTCGCAGGCGTCGCTTTCGTACTTGGAATACTTTTCAATGCAAAGCTGCTCCTGAGATTTGAGGTCTGAAAGCAAAGAGCTTTCCTTTTGCGTTAACGTCATTTTTTACTCCTTTCACGTGCTGATATTTTCGTTATAAATCAGCCTCGTGAGTTCATTTTATCCATTTTTGCCAGCTTTATACACCCCCGGTATTTTATTTCAATAAGCGGTAAAATTTGTAAATTTTCAGAAATTGCTTTATTTTTTTATATATATGTGTTATAATAGTACAATAGCATAACAGCGTTACGAAAGGCAAAAACATGGCAAAAAATAAAAATTGCTGCAATAAAGTGCCCGAGCGTCTCGGCAAGGTCGGCGGCCAAGCCGTAATTGAGGGCGTTATGATGAAGGCGGGCGAAAAGGTCTTCACCACCTGCAGAAAAGAGGATGGCAGCATTTTCGTTGACGATTCGAGATTCGTCTCAGTCCGTAAAAAGCACAAAATCTTAAATATTCCGATTCTCCGCGGAGTAATCAATTTTGTCGAGATGCTGATTCTCAGCTTCAAGACTCTGAGTGTGTCTGCGGAGGCATTTGACATTGATACCGAAAAGGATAAAGTGCGGAAGGCGGAGGGCAAAAAAACCACCACCGACTTTGTCATGGTAATCGGCCTTATTCTCGGAGTGCTGCTCGCTGTCGGTCTGTTTATATTCCTGCCCGGACTTGTATCCGACCTCGTTGCGTATCTTGTAAAGCGCATCAGCGGATACGAAATCGGCCGCACCCTTCTTGCAATAATAGAGGGATTTTCTAAAATTGTAATTTTTATTCTTTATCTCGTTTTGGTTTCCCTTATGCCCGACATAAAGCGTACGTTTATGTATCACGGTGCCGAGCATAAATCAATAGCCTGCTTCGAGGCCGGCGCGGAATTAACGCCCGAAAACGCGAAAGAATATACACGGTTCCACCCCCGCTGCGGCACAAGCTTCATGTTCGTTATGATACTTCTCGGAATAGCGGTCGGTATACTGATAAACAATCTCTTCCCCGAGCTTAACAGATTTGCTCTTTCCGGAATAAGACTTCTTATTCTTCCGCTTGTTGTGGGACTTGGATACGAATTCATAATGTTTGCGGGAAAGCACGATAACCCTGTGACAAGGGCTCTTTCAGCACCCGGTCTTTGGATGCAAAAAATTACCACGCGCGAGCCCACCGACGATATGCTTGAAATTGCTATAATTTCGATAAAATGCGCGCTCAGAGATGATTTTGACGAGTTCCGCGAATTCTACGAGCTGCGCTCGTGGGAGCCTGCGCGCGACACCGACGAGGAAGAAAAAGACGGGACGGATGCCGAACCCGGCAGTTCAAAAGAGGAAGACACCGAAATATGAAGCTCTCTGAGGCTATTAAAATTTTAGAGGCGGCGGGAATCGACAATCCGCGATACGATGCGACCGAGCTCTTCCGCGCGATAGGAAAAATAGACCGCACGGCTCTAATCTTTCCCGACACCGACTGCTCTTCTCCGCTTCTTTCCGAGGCAATTGAACGCAGACGCCGCCGTGAGCCGCTTCAGTATATAATCGGCGAGGTGGATTTTTACCGCGAGAGCTACAAGGTAACGCCCGATTGCCTTATTCCGAGGCAGGACACCGAGATTCTCGTTGATTACGCCGTAAAAAACATTCCTCGCGGCGCGCATTTTCTCGACCTTTGTACCGGCTGCGGCTGTATTGCGCTGTCAACTCTTAAGAACACGGAAAAAACTACGGCAACCGCAGTTGACGTCTCATCGCGCGCACTTGATATCGCCAGACTCAATGCCGATAAAAACGGCGTTTCCGACCGTGTTCGGTTTATACTTGGCGACGTTCTCGAAGCCCCTCTTTCGGACGGGGTGTTTGCCGTTTTATCCAATCCCCCGTATATTCCGAGGATAGACTACGAAAAGCTTCAGCCCGAGATTTATTTCGAGCCCGAAATTGCCTTTGTCGGTGGCGAGGACGGTATGGTTTTCTACGAACGAATAACCGAGCTTTATAAAGACAAAATACTCCCCGATGGCTTCATCGCATATGAAATCGGATACGACCAGGCGGACAAAATAAGCGCCGTTGCCGAAAAGCATGCCATGAGGTGTGAAATTATCAAGGACTATTCCGGTAACTGCCGTGTTGCCGTTTTAAAGAACAAGTAACCCCATCCCCTCAGCCGACATACCATGAGGTTGAGGTGATGAAATATGAAAAAGCGCGTTGCGCTGATTTACGGTGGCGAGGGGTATGAGCGAGGCATATCCGAGCTGAGCGCCGAAAACCTCTTTGAATTTATCGACAAGGACAAATACGCCGTCCTCAGAATAAAAATAGAAGAGGACGGAGCGTGGTATACCCTGCCGCCCTATTCCGAGGAATATCCCGAGCTTTCAGGAATGGGCAGGACTGCCGCCTTCCCCGTCAAGATGGGCAAGGACTCGGGATTTCTTACAGAGGGCGGACTTATTATATCGGTATCGACGGCAATTGTGTGTCTGCACGGCAACCTTGGCGAAGACGGTGTGATTCAGGGCGCGCTCTCTGCCGCCCATATAAGCTATATCGGCGAGGACGTTTACGCCTCTGCCGCAACAAGCGACAAGGTATACTCAAAGCTTATGGCGGAGAGTCTCGGAATACCTACTGCGCGCTGGATGCTCGCAGACCGTGAGCAAAAGGATAAATCGAGGACTCTTGCCGAAGAAAAGCTCGGATACCCTATGTTCATAAAGCCCGCGCGTGCGGGTTCTTCATACGGAGCGCACCCCGTGTATGAAAAATCCGAGTTCAACGACGCATTTGACGATGCACTTCGCTATGACAGCCGCGTTCTAATAGAAGAGCTTGTTCCGGTTTGTTATGAGCTTGAGTGTGCGCTTTTTGACGACGGACAAAGCCGCCGTATTTCACCCGCAGGCAGAGTTTTGTCGGACGGCAAATTTTACGATTTCGAGGCAAAATACAGAGGTATATCCTCTCCGAAGGCGGAAGCCGCCACGGGAAAAAATCCCGAAACGGAAGAGAAAATCATCGGTTACACAACCGAGCTTGCCGACCTCATCGGAATACGCGACCTCGGACGGTTTGACTTTTTCGTTACGGCAGATGACAAAATATATTTCAACGAAATAAACGCCATCCCCGGCATGACAAAAACCAGCCTTTACCCCGCTCTTACCGAAACGATGGGTATAGGGCGCGGTGAATTTATAAATCTTCTCATAGAGAAGAAATGCCGTAATGATAGGCGTATTTGACAGCGGCAGAGGCGGAATTACGGCAGTCAGAGAGCTGCGCGCTCTTTTACCGCGCGAGGATATCTGCTTTTTTGCCGACAGAAAAAACTGCCCCTACGGAACAAAGTCCCCCGCCCTTCTTACGAAGCTCGTCACAAAAGATATAGAAATTCTCCGCTCGCTCGGATGCGATAAAATCCTTATCGCCTGCTGTACGGCAAGCACGGTTTTTCCGCTTCTGCCGGGAGATTTGCAAAAAAACACCTTTCCGATAATACTTCCTACGGCAAGAGCTGCCGCCCGTGTCACAAAAAATGGGAAAATAGGAGTAATCGCAACCGAAGCCACGGTTGCAAGCGGAGCGTTCGAGCGGGAGCTTATGTCGCTTGACCGAGTCTGCGAGGTGACCGAGCTTGCGACGCAAAACCTGGTTTCTCTCGTAGAGAGAGGAGCGAGCGACGGAAAAATCACTGATAATGACAGGCGCGAGCTTCACCGAACGCTCGAGCCGTTAAAAAACAAAGAAATCGACACCTTAATTCTCGGCTGCACTCATTTTCCGCATCTTGAAAACGAAATAAAAAAGGCTCTCCCCGAAGTGAATATTATAAGCTCATCGCGGGAGGGTGCTATGGAAATAGCAAGCGGAATATCCGAAGGCGGCAGAGGAAAAACGGTTTATCTATAAAGTAAAAACGAGGTAAAGGAATATGTCAAAATACAGAAGAGGAAGAATAAACGATGCGGTTGCCGAGGAGCTCGCAATAGCTCTCGGCAACGTACGCGAGCCAAAGGTTATAAATAATTTCGTAAGCATAACAAGAGCCGAGGTTGCTCCGGACCTCAAATACGCAAGTATATATTTTTCCTGCATAGGAGATACGGACGAGGCGGCTGAGGGCTTAAAAAAATGCACGGGTATCCTGAGACACCATCTCGCCGTTACCCTGAATCTCAGAATAACCCCCGAGCTTAATTTCATAAAAGACGGCTCAATCGAGCACGGCGCAAGAATTGCGAAGCTTCTCGATGAGGTTATGGGGGACGGAAAAAACGATGCATAATTACAAGAGCCTTACCGCGCGCGAATGCGCAGAGCGGCTTCTCTCAATAGACAAGCCCGTCATCATAGTTCACGTGCGCCCCGACGGCGATGCTATCGGCTCTTCGACAGCGCTCGCCGAGGTTTTCAGACAGCTTGGCAAAAGGGCTGAGATTTTTTCAACGAGTCCTGTTCCGAAAAGGCTTGAATTCATCTTGGAAAAGACGGGCGCTGCCGTAACCTACGAGCTTCCCGACGGTGAATATATATCGATAGACGTGGCATCGCCCGCCCAGCTCGGCGCGGCTCACGAGGGCGGAATTCAGCCGACTCTTATGATAGACCACCATGCAGTAGGCGAGCAGTTTGCCGACGCCTTTATTATACCCGAGGCATCAAGCGCGGCAGAGGTGCTGTTTCGAGTTTGCGAGGTGCTTCGCGATATGGGTAAAATTGAAATAAACCAAGCTCTTGCCTACCCTCTTTTTGCGGGCATCAGCTCGGACACGGGCTGCTTTTCCTACTCCAATGCGACTCCTATGGCGCACAGAATTGCCGCTGCTCTCTTAGAGTGTGAAATCCCGGCAGACGATATAAACCGCCGCCTTTTCGACTCAAAGACAAGGGACGAGCTTCGCGCCGAGGGTCTCGTAGCTTCACGCACCGAAACCGAGTGCGACGGCAAAATAGCCTTCTTTACGCTGACTCTCTCCGAAATGGAAGAGCTTTCGCTCACCTCGGAGCATTTTGAAACGGCAATTGACATCGTCCGCTCGCTTAAAGGCTGCGAAATCGCCTTTACAGTCCGTCAGGTAGAGGACGAGCTTTACAAGGTTTCACTGCGCTCAACCGGATTTAACGTGGCACGGGTTGCCAAGAACTTCGGCGGAGGCGGTCATATACGTGCGGCGGGCTGCACCGTAAAGGCAAAATCCCCGACCGACGCAAAAAATGAGATTTTAAAAGAGCTGCTATGCAGCAAGGAGGATAACCTATGAAAAAAATCAGAAAAGCAATAATTCCCGCGGCAGGTCTCGGAACGCGTATGCTTCCCATCTCCCACGCCGTTCCTAAGGAAATGCTCCCGATAGTTGACCTTCCCGCTGTTTTTTACCTCGTTGAAGAGGCTGTAAAGAGCGGAATTACCGATATACTCATAATAACCAACAGAGACAAGGATGCAATGGAGGACTTCTTCGACCTCTCGATAGAATACGGACAGGCTCTCACGTCAAAGGGAAAGATTGCCGAGGCAGAGCGACTTTACAAAATCGCGAATATGGCAAACGTGTATTTTCTTCGTCAGAAGGAAACGAAGGGCCTCGGACACGCCGTCGGCCGTGCGCGTTCATTCGTTGGCGACGAGCCGTTCATCGTCCTCTACGGCGACGATATTATCTTCTCCGAAACTCCCGTATGCCGTCAGATGTCCGACGTTTACGAGAAGTACGGCAAATGCGTTGTCGGTGTCAAGCCCGTTCCCGCAAAAGACCTTACGAAGTACAGCTCGCTCAAGGTTGACGCGGTAGAGGGCGAGGACCGTGTCACGTTCTGCACCGACATGATAGAAAAGCCGAAGCCAGGCGAGGAATTCTCAAACCTCTCCATACTCGGCAGAGTTCTTCTCACTCCCGACATCTTTGATATAATAGACGCGCTTCCCGCCGGTGCAGGCGGAGAGATACAGCTCACCGATGCTATGGCAAAGGTAGCTCGCGAGGGCGGTATATATGCCCTCGAATTTGAGGGCGAGCGCTTTGATATGGGTTCAAAGCTCGGCTTTTTGAAAGCAAACGTTACACGGGGTCTTGTTCACCCGGAAACCAAGGACGATTTTAAGAGCTTTCTTAAAGAGCTTATAAAAGAGCTTGACTGACCTATGGATATAAGACGTTCCCGTCCCGAAGACGCCGCTATGATTGCCGCGGCGGAAGCTGAAATTTTCCCCGACCCGTGGAGCGAAAGGGATATAACCTCGCAAATTTCCTCCGAGGGCAGTATGTGCTATACCGCGCTTGTTGACGGGCGGATTGCCGCCTATCTCATCGGGCGCGTGATTGCCCCCGAGGGCGAAATTTACAGACTTGCAACGCTCCCCGAATTCAGACTCCGCGGTATCGCCTACCGACTTCTCGATTACGCCGTAAAAACCGAAAGAGGACGCGGACTTGAGCTTCTCTTTCTCGAGGTGAGAGAGAAAAACGCCCCTGCAAGAGCGCTCTATTCATCATACGGCTTTCGTGAAATATCCACACGCAAAAACTACTACAAGAACCCTAACGACAATGCAATAATAATGCTTCTCGCAAGCGAAGCGGATTTAGAAGAAAGATAAACAAAATGAACATTCTCGCCTTTGAAAGCTCCTGCGACGAAACCTCCGCCTCGGTTGTTACAAAAACCGAAGAGGGATTTGTCATAAAATCGAATATTGTTGCCTCGCAGATCGCAACGCACAGGCTTTACGGCGGTGTTGTACCCGAAATCGCAAGCCGCGCACATATAGAGGCAATATCAAATATAACCTACGAGGCTCTTGCCGAAGCATCTCTTTCGCTCTCGGATATAGACCTCATTGCCGTCACGGCAAACCCCGGTCTCATCGGAGCACTCCTTGTGGGTGTCAACTTTGCCAAGGGAGTTGCCGCGGCAAATTCAATACCCCTCGTTGCAGTGGACCATATAAAAGGGCACGTTGCCGCAGCCTATCTCAAGGAAAACGGCGCACCGAAGCCGCCCTTTATCGCGCTCGTGGTATCCGGAGGCCACACCTCGATTTACAAGGTGTCGGACTATACCGATTTTTCTGTAATAGGCTCTACCCGTGACGACGCAATCGGCGAATCATTCGACAAAATAGGAAGAATGCTCGGAATTCCCTACCCCGCAGGAAAGGAATTTGACGCACTCTCGAAGGAGGGCTTTATTCTCGCAACCTCTGATGAGGAGAACTTCTATAAGGCATATAAAAAAAGCGACGCATACCGCGACGCCGAAATGACTCTCCCCTCCCCCGCGCTCTCGGGCGATACTCTTGATTTTTCATTTTCCGGTCTCAAAACCGCAGCGATAAATCTCATACACAAATACGAGCAAAGAAAGGAAGAGCTTAACCGTTCTCTCTTTGCCGCGAGATATACATATGAGGCAGTTGAGGCGGTAGCCAAGAAAATCGGCATGGCGCTCAAGGACAACCCCGGCGCACCTCTTGTGGTAGCAGGAGGAGTTGCCGCAAACTCGCACCTCAGAAGAAGGCTGACAGAGGTGGCAAAAAGCTATAAAGCCGAAATTTTCATACCGGAAATTTCTCTTTGCGGTGACAACGGCGCAATGATTGCCGCGCAAGGATACTACGAATACCAAAACGGAAATATAAGCGACTCTTCGCTCAACGCCAGCGCCCTCGACACAATCTGACACAGAAAGGCATCACAAAATGGAAAGCATCGATAAAGTACACGGAACCTTTGAAAAACGAATAGCCGACGCGCAAAAGGCAACCGTTTCAAGCGCGGTTATAAAAAGACTTCCCCGTTATCACAGATATCTCGGCGACCTTCTTAGGGAGGGAACTCTCAGAATTTCCTCGGCAAAGCTTTCGCGTCTTATGAACGTGACCGCATCGCAGATACGCCAGGACCTCAACTGCTTCGGCGGCTTCGGTCAGCAGGGATACGGATATAACGTAAAATATCTCTATGCGAAAATAAGTGAGCTTCTCGGTGTAAACGAGGGATATACGGCTGTAATAGTCGGCGCGGGAAACCTCGGCAAAGCGCTTGCCGCAACCCACATGTTCGACAGACGCGGTGTGAAGCGCGTGGCGATGTTTGACGTAAATCCCGACGTTATCGGCAAGGTAATATGCGATATCCCCGTATACGACGTATCGGAGCTTTACGGCTTCTGTCAGCGCGAGAGTGTGACGATAGGAGTTCTCACCGTTCCGAAGGAGGCTGCCTACGATATAGCTATGACTATGGTAGAGGCGGGCGTCAAGGGTATTTGGAATTTTGCAAATATGGAATTAAAGATAACCGACCCGTCGGTTACCGTTGAAAACATACATCTCGGCGACTCACTTATGAAGCTCTGCTACGAGGTGAAAACCGAAGAAGAAAGGCGCGGCAAATAATGGCCAAGTTAAAAAAATACATATGCACCCCCCTACGCGTGTCAGATAAGGAAGCCTTTTTTGAAGCCTCTACCGAGGAGCTTCGAATTCTCGCTTTGCTTATAGAAAAAGAGGGTTGCTCAACCGCCGAGGAGCTTTCAGCCCTTGCGCGAGTGTCGGTTGCAAGAGCGCGCGCGGCTCTTGTCTTCTGGGAGGATGCCGGTGTTATCCGCGCTGCCTCGGATTTCCCGACCATAACCGAAGAATTTGAGGAAAGAATAAACGCGGGCGAAATACGCGAGGTATCAGCCGATGATACCGCCCGTACGATAAGAAAAGAATCTCTTGCCGATATGATTTCGGAATGCGCCAAAATAATGGGGCGTGCAGCGTTTAACAGCGCTGAAATAAAGCAGCTTGTAGCTCTTTACGACCAGTATGCGCTCAGCGAGGAGTTTATCGTCACCCTTGCGGCATATCTCACCGAGGGGGGCAAAAAGCTGACTGTAACGAAGCTTATAAACAAAGCGGTAGACCTTGCGGGACGTGAGGTTGACACTCCCGCCGCACTCGAAGAGTATATTGCCCAAAGAGAAAGCGACAGCGAAGCGGAAAGAGAATTCCGCAAAATTTTCGGAATATACAACCGCGCTCTCTCAAAAACCGAGAAGGAGTGCTTTGAAAGATGGAGCCGTGAGTACGGATACTTCACCGAAATCGTCGGCGAGGCTTACGATATCGCGGTTACCACAAGAACCTCGCGCCACCTCTCGTATGCAAACGAGCTGCTCTCGGGCTGGTATCAGGCGGGCTGCAGAACGGTTGCCGAGTGCAGAGCAAAATACGAACGCGACCTTGCCGAAAAGAAGAGCAAGAAGGATGCGGAAAAGCCAAAAAAGGCGGAGAAGGAAAAGACCCGCTACGGTCACTTTGACCCGGAAGAAGCATTTTTAAGAGCGGTTGAACGCAGCTACGGAAAGAAAAAAGAAGGAGACTGACTATGTACGCTCGTGAAAATTTCAGAAAAGCCAAGGATATTATAGAGGAGCGCCGACTTCGTGCCGCGGCGGAAGCTGAGGCGAGAAACCTTGAGGTAGCGTCGCGCTCGGAGGACATAAGACTCATAGATGCAGAACTTCGTAACACGGGTATGCTCATTTTCAAAACCGCCTGTGCCGGCGGCGACATCTCACCGATACGCGAAAGAAATCTCTTTTTAAGTGAGGAAAGACGCCGCGCGCTTAAGAAGCTCGGTCTTCCCGAGGACTATACCGAGGTTCGTTATACCTGCCCCGAATGCTCGGACACGGGTTACTCGGGCGGAAAAATCTGCAAATGCCTGAAAGAGCTTTTCATTCTCGAAAACATTAAGTCCTCGGGTATCGGAAAGCTTATAGAAAAGCAATCCTTTGAAAACTTTGACCTTAACCGTTACAGCGACGATAGCAAAACCTATGAGAGAATGAAGCACAATCTTGAAGCCGCAAAGAGATTTGTCGATAATTTCGGAAGCGGAAGCTCTACTCTTCTTTTCACGGGTGACACGGGAACCGGAAAAACTCACCTTACAACAGCAATTGCAAAGGCTCTTATAGAAAAGGGCGTCGAGGTGCTTTACGACAGCGCGCAGAATATTGTTTCGGCGTTTGAATATGACAGATTCAAGAACGCATACGGTCAGGAAGAGCCCAAGGGCGAAAAGTATCTTTCCGCCGAAATGCTTATTGTTGACGACCTCGGAACAGAATTTGTGAACCAGTTTACCGTATCGGCAATTTACAACCTTATAAATACAAGGCAGAATAAGGGCCTTTTCACAATATTCTCGACGAATCTTAAGCCCGCAGAGGTTGTGCGCAAATACGATGACAGAATTTATTCCCGTCTCTTTGGCGCGGAAACCGAAATACTCGTCTTCCTCGGCGATGATAACAGACTGAAATAAACCTTTTATAAGAATATAAAAATAAAAACGGAGAACCAAGCGGTTCTCCGTTTTTTTGTTGGTTAATCGATTTTACGGAAGAGTCTCGTAAAGGCCGCAAATTTCTTCAATCTGCTTATTCTTCGTAGAGGTTATCTCGTTATAATCGGTACGAAGGTCATATATAAAGCGGTTGGCTTCAAGCTTCATGGAGAGCTTGTGGTCAGAAGTACCGAAATGTCTTGCAAGAGTATCCTCCCAAGTCTTATCGAGAGCAGTACGAACGTTCTTACGAAGGTACTGAAGCATCTCTACGTTACCCTCGATTTCACCGTCAACGATATCGTACTGAAGCTTGTAGTCATAGTACTCGTCAAGGATGTGAGTCGAGTGAGTAGACTGGTAGTCAAGGAATGCAGTGCAAGCTGCAAACTTAGTGGTGGATCTTGCGATACCTGCAGGACGCGCACAGTTGTGGATAAGAGTCTGATAGCCCTCATCAGATCCCTCGGGAATCTCGTGATAAAGCGGAACGGGAACGATACCGAAGCCGCCGTTTTCCTTAAGAGTCTGGAATCTATCCTGCTCAAGCGAGCTGAGCTGATCCGGAACACCGAAGAGAATTCCGCCCTGGCAGAATCTGTTAGTTACAGCATCGTCCGCGCTGGTTCCAAACTCGTCAACGCCGGGGTCGCCACCTGTTATGCAGGTTACACCGGTAGCATTCATAAGATTCTTAATGCTGTCAAAGAGAGTGTAAAGCGCAGTTCCTTCATCGGGATATATGTAAGTGTACTTGCCGGTATCTTCATCCAAAGTCTTCTGAATAACGGTCGCGGAAGAAGTGTAGATAAGCGCGGATCCGCTCTGCGCGGGAGTAACAACGAATCCAAGCTGGTCCTTAATATCCTCGCCCGGTACAGCAGTACCGAAGTTACGGTAAACCGCAGCGCTGTATGCTGCAACCTTGTTGTAGGTCCAACCCTTAGCTCTTACTTCATCATAGAAATCATAAACTGTGAACGCGCCGTCTTCGTCAAGGTCGCCGGTTATCTCCATACCAACGGTCTCAAGAAGTCCGATATGTACAGGAACTATAATGAAGGCACGGATACAGTCGATAAAGTAGTCGGATGCAAGTACGTACATCTTCTCATCCGAAAGGGAGAGGGTTGTCATGTAGCTGTACATGTATCCTCTGTTGTTCACTTCCTCGTTGTAGCCATCCTTGAGGAACGAGAAATAGTTACCGCCGTTTTTGGTATCAAGCTTCGTGTTGTTAAGATTGTTGAACGTCTTTTTGAGCGAGGTTATAACCATATCGTAGGTGTAGTTGGTGAAGATGTCGGGGGTGTTGGGGTCGCCCGAATCAACCTCGTCACACATCTGCTGGAAGGTTTTTCCCCAGCTGTTTGCATCAATGTTTTCATAGTACTGATAGGTAACGTGTACGTTGGCAAGGCGCTCTGCCTCATCGTTTCTTATAGCAACTGCGTCATCAATACTGTCAGAGGCATCTTCATCCTGTCCCGCAAGATATCTTCTACATCCCGAGGGAGTAGATCCGTTTTCGTCAAAGTCGGTCATCTTGTAGATGAGTTCAATGGGTGCACTACCCTCCCATGCTACAGGGCCAAAGGGCTCCTCACCGGAAGAGAGGTCAGCGGAACACTTGTCGCAAAGACCGTCCTCGTCGCTGTCAACACAGGTGTGGGGGATGCTCTTTTCACAAACGTCACATACCCAGTCGCTATTTTCATCCGTGTGTCCGTCAGCGCAGGGGTTTCCACCACCGCCGCCTTCACCATCGTCGCAAGATGTGAGTACGGCAAGCGAAGACACGAGCATGAAAACAACGAGAAGCAAGCTAAAAATCTTTCTTTTCATACTTTTCTCCTTTTAGTTTTGTGCTTGCATTTATATTATATAAAATATAAAATCTTAGCATGGAACATTTTAACATACTTTTCCGAAAAGGTCAATAACATTTTTTCTTTTCTCGCATTATGTACAATCAGTTTGTGCATTTTGCACAAGTTTTTTCGACTTTTTTTGCCTTTGACAAAACAGGTAATTTCGAAAAGAAAAGGACCGAATCCGTGCGGATTCGGTCCAAACACTTGACTCCCGCGCTGTTTGGCAGAGCGGAGATGTCGGTATTCTGAGCCATTACGGCAGTTCATCATATTTCTTGAAAAGAGCTGTCAAATACTCGTGCTTTGCATTGCGGTATTCTCTGTACGTCTCACGAACGTCGTACTCGAATGCGTATCCTTCAAGACACATAGACCACTTATATGCCGACTGTTTGTAATACTCGGCTATAGTGTCCTCCCAGGTCTTGTCAAACGCGCTGCGCACGTTGAGACGGAGATAC
>JAZLCX010000089.1:0-4910 GCA_045614425.1 Eubacteriales bacterium
TCGCTCGACTCTTTCCTTTCTCTTTCTTCTTTCCTTTTTCTGTCTCGCGATGGGTTCGGTCAACCGTCCACGCAAAAAAACAAGCCGAGGAAAATCCTCGGCTTGTTTTTTTGGCAGGGGCGGAAGGCAAGCAAGCGAATAAACAGTTGATAACTGTTTTTCGCGCCGCGCCCGAGCAAAACAAGGAGTATCAGAAGCGGTGAACACCGCGCGTGAGACGACTATGCTTGCGAGCCGTCGGAGAACCGTAGGTGAGAGTTCAACCGCCACTGCCAACAAAAAAATATAGCAGGGGCGGAAGGACAATCAAACAGGCGGCGCACAGCTTTTCATTGCCGCCGCCCTGAAGTTTGCCTCGCGCAAACTTCTCGCTCGACTCTTTCCTTCTCTTTCTTCTTTCCTTTTTCTGTCTCGCGATGGGTTCGGTCAACCGTCCACGCAAAAAACAAGCCGAGGAAAAATCCTCGGCTTGTTTTTTGGCAGGGGCGGAAGGACTCGAACCCACGACCCATGGTTTTGGAGACCAGTACTCTACCAACTGAGCTACACCCCTATAAAACATTAGCATTATACTAAATTTCCGAGTATTTGTCAATAGATTTTTGAAAAATAAAGCGTAAATTGCGTTTTTTCTTTTCATTCGCTCCAAAAGTCTCTATGCTTCTATAATATTTTTCCTTTCCGGCGTAAATATTAAAGCTTGGAGGTGATTTTTTGATTTCAATATGGGAAGAGAATTCGATTCTGCCGAGATTCGATACGCTTACGGGAGACGCCGATACCGAGGTTCTTATAGTCGGGGGCGGAATTTGCGGAATTCTTTGCGCTTATAAGCTTCGGGAGCTGGGTATAGATTACATTCTACTCGAAGCAGACAAAATATGCAGAAAAACAACGGCAAAAACCACCGCGAAAATTACGTCGCAGCACGGACTTATTTACAGCCGCCTTATAAGAGAATTTAACCGTGACTTTGCAAAAGCGTATTACGAGGCAAACGAGGCAGCCCTCCAAGAATATAAAAAGCTGTGTCGAAATATTGACTGCGATTTCAAAGAAACTGACACCTTTGTTTATTCGCTCCGTGACAAAGACAAGATAATCGCCGAGCTTGACGCCTTAAAGAGCCTTGGAATCAGGGCGGAGTTCGTTACAGACACCGAGCTTCCCTTTCAAGTGGCGGGGAGTGTGAAGTTTTCCGGGCAGGCAACCTTTAATCCTCTTAAATTCATAGGCGATATAGCCGGGGGACTTAAAATTTATGAAAACACACGGGTTTTGAAAATTAAGAAAAACACGGCGTACACCGATAAAGGACGGGTGCGTGCCAAAAAAATCATAGTAGCAACCCACTTTCCGTTTATCGACAAGCATGGATTTTACTATTTAAAAATGTTTCAAGAGCGCTCCTACGTAATTCTCGTTGAGGGTGCGAAGCAGATTCACGGAGCGTACGTCCCTGAGGATAGCTCGAGGCTTTCGTTCAGACAGTGCGGAGAGCTGCTTTTACTCGGAGGCTCCGGTCACAGAACGGGCAAATCGGGCTGCGGATGGGAGCGTCTTTACGAGGCTGCAAATAAGTATTACCCCGAAGCTGACATCAAAGCGAAGTGGGCAACGCAGGACTGCATATCCTTAGACGGCGTTCCCTATATCGGAAAATATTCTCTTCTCTCCGACGATTTATACGTCGCTACGGGATTTAACAAATGGGGCATGTCCTCTTCAATGGTCGCCGCAAAACTGTTGTGCGACCTCATCACAGAAAAGAAAAATAAATACGAGAAAATATTTACTCCGAGCAGAACCATTCTGAGAAAGCAGTTGGGAGCGAATGCCCTCGAGGCTGCTTCGGGGTGGCTTTCTCTTAGCAAAAAGAGGTGCTCGCATCTCGGATGCAAGCTCACCTACAATAAATACGAGCACACGTGGGATTGCTCTTGCCACGGCTCGCGCTTCGACGGAGACGGAGGTCTTGTTGACAACCCCGCAAACAGAGGAATTAAATAAAAATGCGGAGAGCGCCTCTTCCCTCTCGGGATATCCGGCGCTCTCCGCATTTTTATTTATGGAAAAGCTTTTTGGTTTGGTATTTCGGTTCACAGGAAAGGTTTACACCAAGCTTACGGAAGGTGCCGGTATCAACCTGCGAAAGAATTACCGTCGAGTGAACCTCGCAGTGCTTGAGTTTGTCAATTGACTTAAGAGCTCTGTCAGCGGCCTCGCTGTTTGCCGCGGAAACGGCAAGCGCAATCAAGACCTCATCGGTGTGAAGGCGCGGGTTGTGGTTCCCGAGATTCTGTGTTTTAAGGCACTGAATAGGCTCAAGAATTTCGGGCGATATAATGTCTGTATCATCATCTATACCCGCTATTGCTTTAAGAGCATTCAGAAGAGCCGCACTTGAAGCTCCGAGAAGAGCCGAGGTTTTACCCGTGACGATTCTTCCGTCACAAAGCTCTATCGCCGCCGCAGGCGCACCGGTTTCCTCCGCTCTGTCAAGAGCAGCCTTAACGCACTTGCGCTCCGACTGTATGTCTATTGAAAGCTGCTGGATAAGAAGCTCTATTTTCTGTATCTCATTTTCATTGCCCGTTCCCTGACGGAATTTGCAAAGCGCATTATAGTAGCGGCGGATTATTTCCTGACGTGCGGCAAAGCAAACCGACTCGTCGTCGTAAATACAGAATCCCGCCATATTTACACCCATATCGGTAGGCGATTTGTACGGACACTCGCCAAGGATTCCCTTAAACATCGAACGAAGCACCGGAAATACCTCGACGTCGCGGTTATAGTTTACCGTAGTCTTGCCATAAGCTTCAAGATGGAAGGGATCAATCATATTGACGTCAGCAAGGTCGGCAGTCGCCGCCTCGTAAGCAAGGTTTACGGGATGTGAAAGCGGCAAATTCCAAATCGGGAAGGTTTCGAATTTTGCATAGCCCGACTTGATTCCCTTTTTATTTTCGTGATATATCTGAGAAAGGCAGGTTGCCATTTTACCGGAGCCGGGACCGGGAGCTGTAACGACCACGAGCGAGCGAGATGTTTCGGCATACTCGTTTTTGCCAAATCCCTCGTCCGAAACGATTAACGGAATATTATGAGGATAACCCGGAATCTCATAGTGCTTGTACACCTTTATACCGAGATTTTCAAGCTTCTGCTTGAACGCCTCCGCTGCGGGATTGGGCTTGTAGCGCGACATTACGACCGAACCGACGAAAAGTCCGTAACCTCTGAAGGCATCAATAAGACGCAAAACATCAAGGTCATAGGTTATGCCAAGGTCGCCTCTGACCTTGTTTTTTTCTATGTCCTCGGTATTTATCGCTATTATTATCTCAGCCTCATCCTTAAGCTCGATAAGCATTTTGATTTTACTGTCGGGAGCAAAGCCCGGCAAAACACGCGAGGCGTGAAAATCGTCAAAAAGCTTTCCGCCAAACTCAAGATAAAGCTTTCCGCCAAAAAGCTCAATGCGCTCTTTAATGTTCTGAGATTGAAGTTTGAGATATTTTTCGTTGTCAAATCCTTTAATCAACATAGCTCTCTCCCAAAGGTCCATAAACTAATATTACCATTTTACCACAACATTAACACAAATTCAAGGGGTGTAACCGGGAAAATATTTATTTTTCACTTATAAGTAAAAAAACAGTGAACGTTATTGCAATAATTACCTTTTAATGATAGAATATATAAAAACAGTGCGTGTGGACAGTCATTTTCAGTCCAAACGCTAAAGCAGAACGGAGAACTGTATGAACGAAAATTACACAAGCTCGTCTTTTGGTGAGCCCGACTACTACGAACTCTATATAAAAGGACAGCTCAAGGAAGCCCGCTCAACTTTTTCACGCTGTCATTTAGCGGTTGTTTTGTATATTGTTTCGGCATTTGTCGCCCTTTTTATTGCCGAAATCGTGATGTTCATCACGCTTGGAACAGATACTGCGATATCTCTTATCGAAAACAATATTTTTGTCATAACTCTTTTGTCGTTTGCGCCCTCATATCTCGTAGGTCTGCCGATTTTTCTCTTCTTGACGAAAGGTATGAAAACTGCAAAGCGCGAAAAACGGAAGATGACGTTATACGAATTCTTTTCTCTTTTTCTCATATCTCAGGCAGGAATGTTGATTGGAAGCACTGTATCCGAAGCACTTAACTCCTTTATTTCAATGTTTAAAGGCTCTCCGGTGACAAACCACACCGATACCCTCATAAGCAGTATGCCCATCTGGCTCGTTCTGATAGTTGCCGTTGTCATCGGCCCCATCGTAGAGGAGCTTATGTTCAGAAAGGTAATTATGGACCGCTTCTCGCGGTACGGTGACACAATTGCAATAACCGTAAGCTCAATTTCCTTCGGACTTTTCCACGGTAATTTCTATCAATTCTTCTATGCCGCAATACTCGGATTTATTCTCGGCTTCATTTACGCTAAAACTCGGAATATAATATATCCCATTCTTATGCACGCACTGATAAATCTTGTGGGAACGCTTCCCTCCTTACTTATATCCGACAGGCTTATTGAATTTGAACAGACTCTTTGGGACCTTGCCAACGGCCTAAGTATTGATGTGGAGAGATTTATTCAAAACGCAATGCTTGTCGGCTCGTACTCGGTAATTTCTTACACGCTTATCATCGCAGGAATTGTAATGTTGGTTTCCTTCTTCAAAAAGAAGAAATACCGAATCCGCGAGACGTTCGAATACAAGCTCCCGAAGGAGCGCACCGCAAGTGTCGTGGTTTTGAACGTCGGAACGATTTTATTCCTCGTTTTATCAGTGGCTATATTTGCTCTGGAAACCGTCTTCTGATATGAAAAACAACGTTCTTCTGACCGAGTTTTCGGAAAAAATGGACGGGAGCTGTCCTTGGAACGAGTATCCGCG
>JAZLCX010000090.1:0-4697 GCA_045614425.1 Eubacteriales bacterium
TGAGCAAATTCAACCTCTTCATCGGTAAGGGGAGTAGGTTCAGACCCGGGTCCTACAAATCCCGTAACGCCTGTGATATTTCTGACAACGTGCCAGCTTTCATCAGTCATGGTCATTTTTACGAGAACATAGCTGGGGAATACCTTGGTTTCAACGATCTTCTCCTCACCCTTGTCGTTAACAACGACCTCGGTGGTAACAGGAACCTGAACATCGTAGATAAGATGTCCGAGTCCACGGTTTTCAACTATTTTCTCAATACTGAGTTTTACCTTGTTTTCGTAACCTGTGTAGGTGTGAGCAACATACCATCTGGGACCAAGATTCTTTTCATCAATATTACTCATGTTACCTATCACCTCTTAGCCGATAAGTCCGGCGAGCGAGTTAATAACCCAAGATGCACCCAGGTCAATAAGAGCGATTGCGATACAAACGGCAATAACAGTTACAACAACAAGCTTAGTGCTCTTGAAAAGCTCGGTCTTGGAAGTCCAAGAAACCTTTTTAAGCTCACTGCTGGTATCCTTACAGAACTTCTTGATTTTGTTCCAAATTCTTACAAACACATTTTCTTTCATAGTGATAATATCCTCTCGAAATTACTTGCTTTCTTTGTGCAAAGTGTGTTTGCGGCAGAAACGGCAGAACTTCTTAAGCTCAAGTCTGTCGGGATCGTTCTTCTTGTTTTTTTCTGTGTCATAATTTCTCTGCTTGCATTCAGTGCAAACTAATGTAATTTTGACTCTCATAGTATTTCGGCACCTCCTAATAGATTCGGGTACAACCCGTAAAATACCTCCCTCAATGTCGAAGTGTGTGCTTGTCCCAGAAAAATGCGCACACAAAAAAAGCCCTCGACAGAGGTACGACTATTTTACCATAAAATTCATCAGTTGTCAATACTGTTTTAGAAAAAATATTATTTTTATATATTTTATTTATAAATATTGTTTTTAACAGTAGAAAATGTTATAATATGTGCAGAAAGGTGGTATTTTTATGAAAATAGCAGTTCTTGATAAGTTCTCACTCGGAGAGGACACCCCACTTGAAGGATTGGATAGGTTCGGCGAGGTTGTCGTGTATGACAAAACCGCACCCGGCGAGATAAAGGATAGAATAGTCGACGTTGATGTTGTTATTATTAATAAGGTGAAGATGACTCGAGAGGTCATAGCAGCTTCTGATGCGCTGAAATTGATTTGCGTATTCGCTACCGGATTTGACAATATCGATATCACAGCAGCAAATGAGCGTGGCGTTGCCGTGTGTAACGTACCCGGATATTCTACCGACAGTGTTGCACTTTTCACAGTGGCAAATGTCCTTGCACTATATACACATCTACGTGAATATAACGATTATGTTACGTCAGGTGAGTATAGTAGCTCCGGTATTCCCAATAAGCTTACTCCCGTATATCACGAAATCAATGGCAAGACATGGGGGATTATCGGACTTGGTAATATCGGCAGAGCGGTAGCAGACGTTGCAAAGGCTTTTGGTGCAAGAGTTATCGCTAATAAGCGAACTCCCGTCAGCGACTATGAGTGCGTCGATATCGATACGCTCTGCAAGGAGTCTGATATTATAACAATACACTGTCCCTTGAACGATGAGAGCAGAAATCTTATAGATGAAAAACGACTTGCTCTTATGAAAAAAGACGTTGTTATTGTTAACGAGGCACGTGGCGCGGTAGTGAACGAGGCAGATGTTGCCAATGCCGTAAAAAAAGGAATGATCGGCGCCTTTGGAACTGATGTTTATTCGACAGAGCCCTTTGGAACCGACCATCCATTCTATGAAATAAAAGATTATAATAACGTTTTGCTTACTCCTCATGCCGCCTGGGGCTCGTATGAATCGCGAGTCAGATGCATAAGCATAATATGTGAGAATATTGCAGCTTTTATCGAAGGAGAACGAAAGAACAGGATTGTTTAAGCGCGATCTACAGTGATTACGCAGAAGCAATAATCTCTCTTCTTGGATATAGCGGATTTTACAGCATCGACTATAACCTCGGGCTTTTCCTTTACATCGAAGGGAAGCACGAGATCAAAAATCAAATTAGTGTGTGTCTGACCTACAACTGTCCTGAAGTCGTGTATCGATGCTTCAGGGCAGATTTCTTTTACTGTAGTGGCGGTGAAATCGCGAAGCTCGTTTACGGTCTCGTCGTTCGTAACTATAGGATCCATGTGTATGGTGCAGAGGATTCTGAGGTCCTCGTTTATCTCTTTTTCAATATTATCAATCGCATCGTGTAGCATATAGATATCCTGGCTGCCGTCGACCTCTGCATGCAGAGATACGATATAAGTCTTAGGACCGTAGTTATGCACAAGCATATCGTGAATGCCTACTACCTCGGGATATTTTTCCACGGTTGCTTTGATGCTGTCTACAACCTCCTGGATGGGTGCTTCACCGAGCAACGAATTTTTGGTCTCGTTTAGTATCTTTATACCTGCGATCATGATCATAACTGCCACGGCAAGACCTACGATAGAGTCGATAAACCACCAGTCGGTAAGTCCAATAATTATACTTGATACGAGAACTGCGGATGTAGAGGCGCAATCGGAAAAGGAGTCTGCGGCCGCGGCGGATACTACCGATGAGTCTATTTTTTTAGCTATTTTTCTATAGAAGCATCCAAGCCAAAGCTTTAAAGCGATGGAAACAGAGAGAATAACGTACGTTAAAGGTGTTACAAAAAGGTCAGAACCGCTGTGGTCTCTGAGACCGTTGATTGAACTGGTCATAAGCTCAAAACCGACGAGCAATATAAGGAATGATACGATCATAGAGGAGACGTACTCGATGCGTGCGTGTCCAAAGGGGTGCTCTTTGTCAGCGGGTTTTGCCGCGATTTTAAAGCTTACGAAGGATATTATTGAGGATCCTGCGTCGGAGAGATTGTTGAGAGCATCTGCTACTATTGCTATAGAGAAGGATAAAAGTCCCGCAACAAGCTTCATGCCTGCGAGTATAAGGTTTGTTATAATACCGACTATACTCGAAAATACGCCATAGCGTTCTCTTACTGCGGTATTGCTTGGGTTTTGATAGTCTTTTACGAATAGTTTGATAAGTATATCTGTCATATTAGCCTCTGATTTTTCAAAAATGTATTTACAAAATTAAAAAATATGGTATAATGGTAGGTGAATTTGCTGTAAAAGGAGATAACGTATGTTTAAAAGCTACGATTTAGTAGGCAAGTGTCTTTCTGAATTGAATACCGAAATGCGTTTTCTTTTTGTAAGCGCGAAGGTCGATGGGGAAGAGATAACGAGAATCGTATTGCCTATGACCGATGACGAAAGGGAAAACGCGAGAATCAACGGATGCGCCATAAAGGTGCTGCGCACCTTGAAAAAGGATAAGATTATACAGTTTTACGTTAATAAGGAGGGCTTTGCGGTTAACTCTACCGAGGCCAGCTTCTTACTAAATAAGTACGCGGAATTCGTCAAGGGTGTCACTGATATTCCCGGATACATCTATGTCAAGCTATAAAACCTGATATGTGAAACAAAGGTGTCGCTTAAATGCGACACCTTTAATATATGTTATTAACCCTTTGATGCTTCGAGGTAATTAACAACGTCTCCAACAGTTCTGAACTTATGAAGGTCTTCGTCATCAATGGTAATATCGAACTTTTCTTCGCAAGAATAAACTAAATCGGCAAGTTCAAGGGAATTGATACCAAGATCGCCAGCGAGCTCTGCTTCCATGGTGATGTCATCAGGGTTTACGCGAAGATCTTCTACCAAGAAATTCTTAAAACTTTCAAACATGATATATCCTCCTATTTTAGATTGTACGACGGGACCGTGTACTGATTTATAATACTATATTGCAGTCGATTTGTCAATAGTTTTTTAAAAAATACTACAAAATGCACGAAAACCGTAGGCGTATTTTGTTCTATTTTCAAGCTTTTTGACGCTATATTCTTTTAAAAAGTGGCAGTTGTCTCTTTTGTATTTAAACAAAATATTTTGATTCGAGATATTGACAAAAGCACGGAAAATAGTATATAATTGTACCATAAGTTGTTTGAAAGTGAGATTGATATGGAGAAGGAATGGATAATAGTAATATCTGCATCTGCCGTAATTGCTATCATCATGGCGCTTTTCGTTATTAAACGATTAGGCTTGTTTTCCAATAAGATCTTGACCATAGATTCTATAGTTGGTGAAAAATGTGTTGTTACTGAAACGATAGATAATTTCGCCGGTTGCGGTCAGGTTAAGGTCAAGGGGCAGCTTTGGTCTGCGCGTGGATTTTATGATGATGACGTCTACGAAAGCGGTGCATCGCTCAGAATAGTAGCTATTGAGGGTGTAAAAGCGGTTTGTAAAAAGGATTAAGTAGCTTCCTTATTATTATATATAGAAACTGCTCTGAATATATCTCCCGACATTATCGATATATATATTTTTTCTAAAAAAATCGAAAAAACTATTGACAAACGATATTTTGTCTGCTATAATTATTGTCGTTGCAAAGCTATGTGCCTTTAGCTCAGCAGGATAGAGCAACTGCCTTCTAAGCAGTAGGTCGGGGGTTCGAATCCCTCAAGGCACGCCATATGGTGGAATTAGCTCAGTTGGTTAGAGCGCCAGGTTGTGGCCCTGGAGGTCGAGGGTTCGAATCCCTTATTTCACCCCAGA
>JAZLCX010000091.1:0-15836 GCA_045614425.1 Eubacteriales bacterium
CTTTTTTTGAATTGTATGGTAAATGAAAAAATATATTATTGCTAACAATATAGCGAACAACAGAAGTGCAAGTTCCATATAAGTACTCCCTCAAAAAACACTACTAAAATACTAGCACATATTCGTTAAAAAATCAAGAAAAAGATATGACTTAAAGGCTGTTAACGGATAATAAAACAGAATTCTGTTTAAGAATCCTATGAATGACAGGACTTAGAACCCAACGCTCGCAGAGCGTATACAATGGCGAGCGTACAAATATCCGTATGACGAATATTTGCCCCTCGGCGAGAGCCGATTTGAAAGGATAAGCCTAGGTTTGCCTCGGGAGCAGGTTCGCGCCACATCGCCCTCACAAAGCAAAAAAGCAGAGCCGCAAGGACTCTGCTTTTTACTTGGTGCGGGTGACAGGACTTGAACCTGCACGGGGGTACCACCAGATCCTAAGTCTGGCGCGTCTGCCAGTTCCGCCACACCCGCAAAAGTAACGTAACTATTCTAGCACATAAAAGCTTGAAAGTCAAGCAAATTAAAAGAAGATTTTTATGCAGAAAATTCTGCATATTCTGCATATTTTTTGTTGACAACCGCTCAAATTAGCAGTATAATATACTTGGTATATAATATAAAAATAAAGGAATTCGACAATGAACAGAAAAACGGCAAGAGAAAATGCTTTTATTCTCCTTTTTGAAATTACAAGCAAAAATGACGAAACGGCAGAAGAAATTTTTGATAAGGCTACAGGCATACGCGAGCTTGAGGTAAACGATTTCGTCAGGTCCATATATTTCGGTGCGACGGCGAATCTTACCGTAATAGACGAGTGTATTGAAAAGAGTCTTGTAGGTTGGAAGTCATCGCGTCTTTCCATAGTTTCAAAGGCTATCTTAAGACTTGCTGTCTATGAGCTTATGTTTCTTCCCGATATTCCCGCTAAGGTATCTATAAACGAGGCAATAGAGCTCTCTAAAAAGTATGATGACGATAAGGCATATATGCTTGTAAACGGCGTGCTTAATGCGGCGGCAGAAATGCTTGGCGTAAAATGAAAGACAAAAAGATAATAATCGGTATCGATACTAGCAATTATACGACTTCGGTTGCGCTTATGTATTCCGACGGTGAGCTTATTGCAAACCTTAAGATTCCGCTTTCGGTAAAAGAGGGCGAACGCGGACTCAGACAGTCGGATGCGGTTTTTCTGCACGTGAAAAATCTTCCCGTTATTATGAAGAGTGTGCGTGAATACTTAGGCGGAAGAACACCGGATGCGGTTGGCGTAAGTACGAGACCGAGAAATATTGACGGCTCTTACATGCCGTGCTTTCTTGCCGGTGTTTCGGTAGCGGAAAGTATTTCATCCACACTTGGAATACCGCTTTACAAATACTCGCATCAATGCGGTCATATTATGGCGGCAGTTTATTCTTCGGGGCGGTTTGACCTTCTTGACGGGCGCGAGTTCTGCGCATTCCACGTATCCGGAGGTACTACCGAGTTTTTGCGTGTCCGCGCGTGCGACGGCGGATTTTCGTCAGAGCTTATCGGAGGGACCGCCGACCTTAACGCAGGACAGGTTATCGACAGAATAGGCGTACACATGGGTCTCTCTTTCCCGGCAGGCGCTGAGCTTGAGCGGCTTGCTCTTTTGAATAAAGAAAAGATACCGTCAAAGAAGCCGAAGGTGAAGGATTTTAAATTCAATCTTTCCGGTCTTGAAAATATGGCGATCAATCTCTACGGGGAAACGAAAAGCAGTGCGCTCACTGCGGCCTTTGTTTTGGATTACGTAGGAAAATCACTTGCCCTCACCGCTGAGGAATACGAAGCACGTTACGGAAAATCCGCCTTCCTCTTCGCAGGAGGGGTTATGTCGAACTCTATAATTAAAAATATGCTGAAAGAGAAGTTTGATGCGGCGTTTGCCGAGCCGTCCTTCTCAGCCGATAACGCAGTCGGAACAGCAGCGCTTACGGCAAGGGAAATAAACTGATTTTGTGAGGTGAGGATATGGATATTTCAGCATTGCGTGAACGCAGCACAATTGACGTATTTACCGTATCCGAGCTTAACGGATATATAAAAAGAAAATTCGACTCTGACAGTGTTCTCGGTTCCGTCAGTGTCAAGGGGGAAATATCCAACTTTGTAAATCACCGAAGCGGTCACCTCTATTTTTCTATCAAGGATGCCGAATCGCAAATACGCGCGGTGATGTTTCGCACCTCGGCGCAGCGGTTGAAATTTGAACCTTATGACGGAATGAGAGTGGTAATACACGGCTCGGTCACGGTTTACCAACGCGATGGCTCGTATCAGATATATGCCAATACTATGGAGCCTGATGGTATCGGTGCTTTGCATCTTGCCTATGAGCAGCTTAAAGAAAAGCTGTCGGCAGAGGGGCTTTTTAATGCCGAGCATAAAAAGCCGTTACCCCTGTATGCCGAGAGAATAGGTGTTATAACCTCACCGACGGGTGCGGCAGTCCGAGATATAATAAACGTTTTGGGAAGAAGATTCCCACTTGCAAAAATTTATCTTTATCCCTCGCTCGTTCAGGGGGACGGAGCTTCCGAAAATCTTATAGAGGCTCTTGATTATTTTGAAAAATCAAGGCTTGCCGACGTTATAATAATTGGCAGAGGCGGAGGCTCAATAGAGGACCTTTGGGCATTTAACAGTGAGGCTTTGGCGAGAAAAATTTTTGAGGCAGAAACTCCTATAATTTCAGCAGTCGGTCACGAAACCGATTTTACAATCTGCGATTTCGTTTCGGATATGCGCGCGCCTACGCCATCTGCGGCAGCCGAGCTTGCAGTGCCGGACGTAAGGGAACTGCTTTTACGTACCGATGCAATTTATGACCGCTTGAGGTCATCTCTTGTAAGACTTGCCGAGCGTAAGCGAGAGCGGCTTAACGCGATTTTGGAAAAAGATTTGTTTTCGCATCCCGAGTGTGCTTTTTCCGAAAAGAAAGAATTGCTTTCGGAGCTTTCCGAAAGGCTTTACACTTCTTTAAACGGTCAGCTTTCGGAACTTGGGAACTCGCTTTTTGTGATTTCCGAAAAACTGAGCGCTTTAAATCCTTTGTCGGTTTTGAAGCGTGGATACCTCATTGCCGAGCGGGACGGAAAAATTATAAAAAACGCAAATGACGCAAAAGTTGGCGATAAATTAGATATAACACTCTCGGACGGTGTGATTTCAGCGCACGTTCTGGGTATCAAGAAGACGAAAGGTGTCGGAAAAAATGCAGAATAACCTTAATTTTGAAGAAGCAATAGCGCGGCTTGAGGATATTGTAAAAAAGCTTGAGGCGGGTAATATTTCACTCGACGAATCGCTTCTTCAGTTTGAAGAGGCTGTGAGTCTTGTCAGGCTTTGCAACGAAAAGCTTGAATCGGCAGAGCAGAAGGTGCGTATTTTAACAGAGAAAAACGGGGTAATCGTTGACCTGCCGTTTGATAAAGATATAGATGCGACTTGATATTCTTTTGGTTGAGCTCGGGTTGGCTCTAAGCAGGACCGAGGCGAAAAAATTTATACTTGAAGGCGCTGTCAAGGTTGACGGCAGGACGGTAAACAAGCCTGCTTATGACGTACAGTCGGATGATTCAAACGTTACCGTTGATAAATCCTCTAAACGATACGTAAGCCGCGGTGGGCTGAAGCTTGAATGTGCGCTTAAAGAATTTAATATTGACGTTTCCGGCAAGCTCGCCGTTGATATAGGAGCATCAAGCGGAGGTTTTACCGACTGCCTTTTACAAAACGGAGCGTCACACGTGATAAGCGTAGATTCCGGAAGCGGACAAATGGTTGATTCCATAAGACGTAATCCCAAAGTTACCGTCATCGAAAATTATAACGCGCGATTTATGAAGCGCTCGGATTTTGACTACGTACCCGCGCTTGCGGTAATGGACGTATCCTTTATTTCGGCTACGTATATAATTCCTGCGGTCTATGACGTTCTTTCTGAGGATGGAGAATTCATTTGTCTCATAAAGCCACAGTTTGAAGTCGGACGCTCGGGAATTGGTAAGGGCGGCATTGTTAAGGATGAAAAAACGAGGCAGAATGCTATTAATAAGGTGACAGACTTTGCTAAGTCGCAAGGCTTCAGTCTGGTTTCGCTTACACAATCCCCCATTGAAGGCGGCGACGGTAATATAGAATACCTCGCATATTTCAGGAAAGGCGTATAATTATGAAGAATGTTGTGATAATACCGAATCCCACAAAGGACCCACAATTTTCGGTTACTAAGAATTTGGTTAAAAAGCTTATTTCACTCGGAATTACAGTTTATATTGACGAAAAGTTTTCGGACGGATTTTCTGGTGAGGTAGCCTTTTACGATAAAATTCCGGCGTCTGCAGAGCTGATAATAGTGGTAGGAGGCGACGGCTCAATCCTCGATGCCTCGGTTACGGCAATCGAAGAAGATATTCCGATTCTCGGCGTAAATCTCGGAAAGGTCGGATATCTCAGCGAGGTTGAACCCGATAATCTTGATATCCTCTCCGGTCTTGTTTGCGGCGACTACAAAATTCAGGAAAAAATGCTTCTTTCCGTCGTACATAAGAGCGCAGGAACGGAAACGCGAGCTGTGCGTCTTGCCGTTAACGACGTAATAGTTTCGCACGATACGTTTGTCGGAATAGCCGATTTTATCCTTGAAAATTCTGTGGGCGACTGCGTGAAGTACAGAGCAGACGGACTTATACTTTCCACACCGGCGGGCTCTACGGCGTATGCGCTTTCGGCAGGCGGTCCTATAGTATCTCACGATATTGATTCGATAACCGCGACACCGATATGTCCGCACTCTTTCTTTAATCGCTCAATAATATTTAAGTCAACCGAAAAAATAAAGCTTAAAAACACGAGTAACACACCCCTTAACGTCAGTGTTGACGGCAGATATTTTCACTCTGTTGCAAGGGATGAGGAATGCGTTATTAAAATGGCAGACAAAAAGCTTCGGGTGCTTACGTTCAGTGAAAACAATATGTTCTCGACACTATTTAAGAAAATGCGCATTTTGGAGGATATAAAATGAAAAACGCAAGACAGAAAAAAATACTTGAGATTATCGAGAAATACGACGTGGATACACAGGAGAACCTTATTGAGCGTCTTGCAAAAGAGGGTATTGAAGTAACACAGACTACGGTTTCCCGTGATATAAAGGATCTTAAGCTTGTTAAGGGAATGACCGGAAAAGGAACCTATAAATATATCCTTCCAAGCATTAAGCGCGAAAACAACGTCCCCGTTCTCAATTCCGCTCTTACCGAATCGGTTTTGGAGATTGAGGCTGCGGGCAATATTGTAGTAATAAAGACCTTTCCCGGTATGGCTAACGCCGTCGGCGTGTGCGTAGATACTATTGAACACCCCCATATTATTGGCTCCGTCGCAGGAGATGACACCATCCTTCTCGTAGTGCGAGACGATAACACTGCAGTTTTGGTTAAAGAAAAGCTAAGAAACGTATTCGGAGTTAATTAAAATGTTGATTTCCTTACACATAGAAAATCTTGCTGTCATCAAATGCATCGATATTGATTTTTTCGATGGATTTATGGCGATGACGGGAGAGACCGGAGCCGGAAAATCAATAATAATCGACAGTATAAACCTTTTACTTGGCGCCAAGGCTGACAAGGAGCTTATACGCACCGGTGAGAGCTCTGCTATGGTAAGCGGAGTGTTCAGAAATCTCAGTGAGGCGACTTATGACATTCTTCGTGAAAACGGGGTGTCGGACGACGGTGAAGGGAATATACTTATACAGAGAACGGTTTCAGCAGACGGACGCTCTTCAATTAAGATAAACGGACGTACGGTTACTCTTACAGTGCTTCGCGATGTTGCTTCGGCTCTCGTGTCAATACACGGACAAAGTGATACTGCGGCACTTTCCGATGAGAACTACCAGCTTAATCTTATTGACATGTATGCCGGCACGGAAGCTCTTATTTCGGAATATAAGGAGCACTTTTCGCGTTTTGAAAAAATCAGACAGGAAAAGCGCGAGCTTATGGCAAAGGAGCACGAACGCGAGAGGCTTTCCGAGATACTTTCATATCAGATAAACGATATTGACTCGTATTCTCTTCACGACGGTGAGGAGGAGGAGCTCGTTGAACGCAAGATGAAGATAAAGAGCAGCGAGCGAATTCTTAAAAATGCGGGATTTGCCTTCAAGGCTCTAAAGGGCAGCGAGAAGGGGAGCGTATCATTTCTTCTTGACAAAAGCGCTACTGCACTCGAGCAGATATCCGACGTAGTAGGTGAGTTTTCGGAGTATTCCGAAAAAATGCGTGAAATTTTATATCAGGTCGAGGATATCGCCGAGGAGGTTTACGCGCAGATTTCGGATATGGATGATAATCCCGATGACGCACTGAACGAAATCGAATCGCGTTTGGATAAAATATCAAAGCTTAAGCGCAAGTACGGTCTTACTGTCAAGGATGTGCTTGAATTCAGAGAAAGGGCGGCAGAAGAGCTTCAGGCACTCGAAAACTCGGATGAGCTGATAAAAAAGCTTGAGAAAGAAGAGCTTTCAGCATACGACGAGTCTCTTAAAATAGCCGAACAAATTCACGCTAAGCGTGTTTTGGCCGCCGGAAAAATAGAAACTGAGGTAAAGAAAACACTTGAATTTCTTGATATGCCAAAGGTTGTTTTCTTTATTTCGGTAGCGGAAGAGCTTGAAGAGGGCAAAAAACGTCTTTCTCCTACCGGATACGATACGGTCACATTTTTTATAAGCGCTAACAGAGGCGTTGATCCGCAGCCGCTGTCAAAGGTTGCCTCGGGTGGTGAAATGGCCAGAGTTATGCTCGCACTGAAGAGCGTTATCGCAGACAAGGACGGAACGAAAACCATTGTTTTCGATGAGATTGATGCGGGTGTTTCGGGTAAAACCGCACGCAAAATAGGTATCAAAATGCAAAGTCTCTCGAAAAACACTCAAATACTTGCCGTAACGCATAGTGCGCAGATTGCTTCGGTTGCCGACGTTCACTATCTTATAAGCAAATCCGACGTAAACGGCGCTACCGAAACCGCGGTTAATCTTTTGGACCGAGACGGAAGAATTGCGGAGCTTTCGCGTATTCTCGGCGGTATTGCCGTGACCGAGGCGCAAAAGAAAGCGGCAATAGATATGCTCGATGAAAAGAGCGATTATAATTAATTTTTTATAAGGTATTATATGTCACAAGGCTTTATTGAATTTTTGAAGCAATGGGACGTAGAATATATTCAGGAATTCGATTTGTCGTCAATTTCTACGATGGGGGTTGGCGGCAAATCAAAATATTTAGTAAAGCCGGATAACGAGAATAGACTTATAAAGGCTTTGGATTTTGCAATCGAAAAGAATCTGAAATACACTGTTGTCGGCGGAATGTCCAACATACTTCCGCGTGATGAATATTATAACGGAGTTGTTATATCAACCTCGAAATTGCAGAGTTATTGTGTGGCAGAAAATGTTGTTACCGTCGGCGCAGGATTTAAACTTTCGGAGCTTATTATAAAGGCGTCGAAGCTTGGCCTCGGTGGCGCGGAGGCGCTTTTCGGAATTCCCGGAAGTGTTGGGGGCGCGGTATACGGAAATGCCGGAGCATATGGGTATTCCATTTCGGATTTTCTCAAAGAGGCCCGTGTGTATAATCCCAAAACAAAAGAGATTCTGAACCTCAGCAATGAAAATATGCTTTTCTCATATCGAGAAAGCTGTGTTAAACGTTCGCCGCTCATAATACTTTCGGCATCTTTTTGCTTTGAGGAAAAAAGCGAAGAGCAGGTAAAAGCCGATTTTTCCAAATATCTTGCAATGAGAAAAAGCTCTCAGCCGTATGGCAGAAGAAGTCTCGGGAGCATTTTCAAACGCGCGGGAGATATCCCAACGTCGCGCCTTATAGATGAAATCGGTCTTAAAGGATATCGGGTAGGCGGCGCGCAGGTATCGGAAAAGCACGCCGGATTTATAATTAATACGGGCGGTGCAACGGCAAAGGACGTGCGGGATTTAATTCTCGAAATCAAAAGAAGACTCTTCCTTGAATGCGGTTTATCTCCGGAAGAGGAAATACAATACATGTAGTTTTCGGAAAGGGCTGTGATATGTCATTTTTGTACGAACTTAAAAATCAAATATTGACTCAGCCCTACAAAAGCGCCTGTTGCCGACGTTCTATGCTGAACGGAATAATATTCGCAAAGGGACAAGTAATTAACGGCGAGGTCTCGGTTGCACTTGAAAACCTTGAAGCTATACAATATACTGTAACTCTTGTTAAGGAATTCTTTTCTAAGGATACCGAGCCTTCCACATCTTTGAAAGGCGGAAGGAGAAGAGTTTTATCCTTCGTGTCGCCCGCATGCCTAAGGTATCTGGACGGTGTTACAAATAACGGGCTTCCGCTATTTTCAGAAAAGTGCGATGATTGTAAATCCGCGTTTCTGCGCGGAGTATTTTTAGCCTGCGGAAGAGTAACAAATCCCAAGAAACGGTATAGGTTGGAGCTTGCTCCGGTAGATACGTCCATCGATATATTGCGAGAGCTTTTAATCGGCTTGGGTGTTGAATTTTCAATTACAGACCGACGGGCAGAACGGATTTTATACACCGGTAACAGCGGTGCTTTAGAGGACTTTTTTGCTCTTATCGGTATGAATACAACGGCGTTTTTACTGATGAACTCGAAAATTGAGAATGAATTTAAGAATAACGCCAATCGCATACGAAACTGTGAGACTAACAATATTGCAAAAACCGTATCGGCAGCATCAAAGTGTATTGAAGCTATTGAGGCGCTGGAAAGGGCAAATCTCTTATCGACCTTGCCCGAGGAGCTTGAAAAAACCGCGAGACTCAGGCTTTTATACCGAGATTATTCTCTTGCAAGGCTTGCCGCGGAATTTACACCGGCAATTTCAAAGCCGGGTCTTTCGCACAGACTTAATAAAATAATGGAAATGTCGGAAAAAATACTCTCCGACAAATAAATTTTGAAAGGACATGCTATGGGAGACTTTGTACATCTTCATCTTCATACCGAATATAGTTTGCTCGACGGCTGTGCAAAAATCTCCGAATTAGCGGACAAGGCGCTGGAGCTTGGACAGGATGCCGTTGCTATCACCGATCACGGAGTAATGTACGGCGCTGTGGAGTTTTATACTCAGCTCAAAAATAAAGGCGTGAAGCCGATTATCGGTTGCGAGGTTTACGTTGCTCCAAGAAGCCGATTTATGAAAGAAGGAAAGCTTGATAATTCGGGTCATCACCTTGTGTTGCTTTGCAAAAATGAGGTAGGATATAAAAACCTTTGTTATATGGTTTCCGAGAGCTTCATAAACGGTTTTTACACAAGGCCCCGAATTGATATGGAGCTTCTTTCGGAGCATCACGAGGGACTTATCGCGCTTTCAGCCTGTGTTGCAGGCAAAATACCTCAGCTTATTCTCTCGGGCAATATGGAAGAGGCGGAAAAATCCGCACTTGAATTTCTTTCCATTTTTGGCGAGGATTTTTACCTTGAAGTTCAGAATCACGGCCTTGATGACGAGCGCAAGGTAGCGTATGGAATAAAGCTTATAAGCGAAAAATACAGTATACCTATGGTAGCCACAAACGACGTTCATTACGTCAATCGAGAGGATTCGGACATTCAGGCTATCCTTATGTGTATTCAGACAAATAACGTGATAACAGACGGCAAACCGTTCGGGTTTGAAACTGATGAATTCTATTTCAAGTCCGCAGATGAGATGAAATCGCTGTTTTCATCTTATAAGGGCGCTGTCGAAAATACGGTTAAAATAGCAGAGAAGTGTAATTTCGATTTTGAATTTGATAAGCTCCATTTACCTGATTTCAGATCTGATGACGGGCTTTCTCATAAGGAAAAACTTCGCCGCGACGCATATCTCGGCTTCGGCAAGCTGGAAGAGGCGGGACGATTTGATTTTTCCGGTCATTCTCGCGACGAATATATATCAAGAATTGAATATGAGCTTTCCGTAATTGATAAGATGGGCTTTAACGCTTATTACCTCATAGTAAGCGACTTTGTCAATTATTCAAAAAGCATGGGCATACCGGTAGGTCCGGGCAGAGGCTCCGGCGCGGGAAGCCTTGTTGCTTTCTGCGTTGGAATCACGGATGTCGATCCCATAGCTTTTGATCTGCTCTTTGAGCGTTTTCTTAATCCCGAAAGAGTTTCTATGCCGGATTTCGATATAGATTTCTGCTACAACAGACGGGAAGAGGTAATAGAATACGTAAAGAAAAAGTACGGTGAGGACAAGGTTGCGCAGATAGTCACCTTTGGAACTCTTGCGGCAAGAGCCGCCGTCCGCGACGTCGGAAGAGCGCTCGGAATGCCGTACAGCCGTGTTGACACCATTGCGAAGCTCATACCGCGCGAGATGAACGTGAGCATCGAGAGTGCTATAAAATCCAAGGAATTAAGCACTCTTTATTCGGAGGATGCAGATGTAAAAAAGCTCCTCGATGTCAGCCGACGTCTTGAGGGAATGCCTCGCCACGCATCAACGCATGCGGCGGGAGTTGTAATCACAGAAAAGCCAACGTATGAGTACGTTCCGTTATCTTACAGCGGCACGGGTGTCGTCACGCAGTTCGATATGAACACCGATGCCAAACTTGGACTTGTGAAGTTCGATTTTCTTGGTCTCAGATATCTCACCGTTATAAGCGACGCCGAAAAGGCTATTCGCGAACGGGAGAGTGATTTTGATATATCCCGGATACCGCTTGACGATAAAAAGACCTTCAGCTTACTTTGTGAAGGCAAGACAGACGGTGTTTTTCAGCTTGAATCGGGGGGTATGAAGCAAGTGCTTTCACGCCTTATGCCGTCAAGTCTTGAAGATATTATCGCATGTATAGCTCTTTACCGTCCGGGACCGATGGACTCAATAGACAAGTTTATCGCCCGTAAGCACGGCAAGGAAAAAACGGTATACAAAATACCCGAGCTTAAAGAAATACTTGACGTAACCTATGGCTGTATAGTATATCAGGAGCAGGTAATGCAAATATGCCGTCTTCTTGCAGGGTATTCGTACGCGCGTGCTGATATCGTGAGGCGCGCAATGTCAAAGAAAAAGACAGAGGCGATGAAGGCTGAACGCGAAGGATTTATTGACGGATGCGCAAAGCACGGAGTTTCGCGTTCGGATGCCGAGGAAATTTTCGAAGAAATGCTTGGATTCGCGAAGTATGCCTTTAATAAAAGTCATGCAACCGCTTACGGAATAATATCTTACAGGACCGCATATTTGAAAGCGCATTATCCCGCAGAATATTTCTGCGCTCTTTTGACGAGCGTGTTGGATAATACACAGAAACTGAAAGAATATATTGCCGATGCTCAAAAGCACGGTGTAAACGTATATCCGCCGGATATAAATACAAGCCGTGACGGATTTTCCGTCTTTGACGGAAATATTCGCTATGGATTACTGGCTATAAAAAATGTCGGACATCAGTTCGCAAACGCGGTGCTAAGAGAGCGTGAAACGGCTCCGTACCGTTCATTTGACGATTTTGTTGCTCGACTTTCCGCAGCGGATATAAACAAGCGAACTCTGGAGTCGCTCATAAAGTGCGGTGTTTTTGATAAGCTTGGAGTACCGCGCAGCGCTCTTATGTCATGCTACGAGGCAATAGTTGATTCCGAGCATGACAAAACAAGAAATAACGTATCAGGTCAAATGGATATGTTTTCAACGCCTTCTCTTGCATCCTCTTCGGGCGGATACAGCTATCCCGATGTGGAGGAGTACTCCTTAAAAGAGCTGCTTATACTTGAAAAAGAAAGTTCAGGCATGTATTTTTCGGGTCATATGATTGACAACTATTCAAATCATATTGAGGATTTGGGCGTTGATAAAATACTTGATATTTTAGCTGATACTGCGGACGACAATATAAATCAAAATCCCAAATATTACGATAAGCGGAACGTTAAAATTGCGGGAATTATAACTTCGAAAAGAACAAAGTCTGTCAAAAACGGCAGTACTATGGCATTTATAAAGCTGGAGGACAGATTCGCCGAAATAGAGGTTATAGTTTTTGCAAATCAGTATTCGAAGTTTGCGGATGAAATTTTTAACGAGAATGCTGTGGTAATCGCGGGTACAATTTCCGTCGAGGATGCCGAGGGAACGAAAATTCTTCTTTCATCGGTAGACAGACTTAAAAGTAATTACGAGTACTCACATGCCAAAAATATTAACGCCGAAAAAGAGCATACGGTTTATATCAGACTTTCGAATATTTACGACAAGCGAATATCAAAAATATCAAGAATCGCGCTTTTAAATCCCGGAAATGCAAAAGTTGCGATATTTGATGAACAAACGAAAAAATATTCGATAATCAAAGGCGTTATGATGAGCTCGGATAATTCGGTTATCTGTCGCTTAAAGGAAATTTTTGGCGAAGAAAATGTAGTTGTTAAATAACTTTATATTATTGACACGGTCGTATAGATATAGTATAATTGTATTGTTATTCAGACGTTTTACGGGGGGATTAATATGATAGCAGCAATAATTGTTGATTTAGTGATTTTGGCGATAATAATCGTCGGTGCGATTTTAGGTATTAAGTACGGATTTTTTCTTGCGGTTACAAAGCCTGTAAGATGGTTCGCGGCATTAATACTTGCGTTTGTTCTTTGCGGATTCGTTTCCGATACGCTGATTCAGCCCTTGATAGAAGACCCCATGACCGTACAAATAACCGAGTACCTTACCGAAAAATGTCCCGAATTAACTGCTGAGACAGCCGAAAAGGAGCTTCCTACCGTCTTGAAGCTTGCCGGCTTAATGGTGGGAGTTGATTACGAATCATTCACCGGCGAAAACGCAGAGGAATTTATCGGTCAGATAGTGGATAAGCTTGCGCTTCCTGCAATAAGTCTTATATCCACCGTTCTTTCCTTCTTCCTTCTTTATTTCGTCTTAAAGATTCTTCTTGCTCTTACGATATCCATTTTGAACAGGTTGTTCAAATCGGGTGTTCTCGGAGTATTCAATAAAATACTAGGTTTTGTGTTCGGAGTATCCTTTGCTTTCGTTGTGGCGTGGCTTGGAGTAGTGCTGTTCGGGTATATAACCAGTATTCCCATTTTCGCCTCTGCCGATTGGATAAAGGAGTTCGACGGAGGATACTTGTACGGTTTCTTTAAGCGTATGAGTCCGCTTGATTTGTTGTTCAGCTTCTAAAAAGAGCAGAGCATAAAGAAAGGTATTTTGTTTTTTCATGGAATTTCAAAAATGCGCAAGATGTAAAAAACGCCAGGCGGTAGTTTTTATTACACGACTGGAAAATGATAATAAAATTAACGAGGGGCTTTGCCTTGTATGTGCGCGTCAGTTAGGTATTAAGCCCGTTGAGGATATGCTGAAGAGAATGGGCATGTCCGATGAAGATATAGAAAACATGTCCGGCGAGATGAGTGAGCTTTTTGGTACATCACCCGAAATGGCGCTCGAGCCGCATGAAGAAAATGCAATAGACGGCGGAGCTCCCGCAATCGATTTTCAAAAGATTTTTTCCGGGCTCGGTCTTTCTCTGAACGGAAATACGAAGCGTAGCGAAAAGGATTCGAAACGCGCAGAACCATCGAAAAAAGATGCTAAGAAGATTTTGTCTGCTTATTGCACCGACCTCACAGAAAAGGCGAGAAGCGGAAAAACCGACCGAATTATCGGTCGCGACCGCGAGCTTGACCGCGTGATACAAATACTTTGCAGAAGGCAAAAAAATAATCCATGTCTCATAGGCGAGCCGGGCGTGGGAAAAACGGCTATTGCAGAAGCGCTTGCTCAACGTATAGTAGACGGTGCAGTTCCGGAGCGACTCAGAGAGTGTGAGATATGGCTTCTTGACCTCACAGCGCTCGTTGCGGGTACTCAGTTCAGAGGACAATTCGAGTCGAGAATTCTCGGTCTTATCAAAGAGGTTAAAAGTGCAGGCAACATCATATTGATGATAGATGAGGTTCATACCATAGTCGGCGCAGGCGATTCCGAGGGCAGCATGAGTGCGGCTAATATTTTGAAGCCGGCGCTTTCAAGAGGCGAAATACAAGTCATCGGCGCTACTACTCTCAAGGAATACCGTAAGTATATTGAAAAGGATAGCGCCCTTGAAAGACGCTTCCAGCCTGTTATGGTAAATGAGCCGTCAATTGATGAGACCGTAGAGGTCATTGCCGGAATTAAGAAATATTACGAAGACTTCCACGGTGTAAAAATATCCGACGAGGTCGCAAAAGCTGCGGTTTCACTTTCCGAAAGATATATCACAGACAGATTTTTGCCTGACAAGGCGATTGATATAATAGACGAAGCTGCATCGCGAGTTTCACTTTCATCTTCTGAGCTTAATGAAAAGCGCAGAAACGAAAAAAAGCTTTCTGAACTTACGGCTTCGCTCTCTCTTCTGGAATCAAAGCTTGATAAGCCTGAGGGACAGACCGAAGAGAATTACAAGGCGATTGCAGATATTAAGGTAGAAAAGCTGAATCTCGAAAACAGACAAGAGGAGCTTTCCGCCGCGCTTGATACACTTTCCATAACCGTAAACGATATAGCAAAGGTAATTGAAATCTGGACAGGTGTACCTGCGGCTGACATAAGCGCGGGTGATATCGCTGAGCTTTCAGGCCTTTATGAAAGGATTTCCGGTAAGATAATCGGCCAGGATGAGGCCGTTTCTGCGGTAGTTCGTGCCGTTCGTCGCAAACGCGCGGGAATTTCATACAGACGAAATCCCGTTTCCATGATTTTTGCAGGTCCGACGGGCGTTGGAAAAACCGAGCTTGTTAAAGTGCTGGCAGAAGAGCTTTTTAAGCAGCCCGAATCACTTATACGTCTTGATATGTCGGAATTTATGGAAAAGCATTCGGTTTCACGTATAATCGGCGCACCTCCTGGATACGTCGGTTACGACGAAGCGGGGCAGCTCACCGAAAAAATCCGCCGCCGTCCGCATGCGGTAATACTGTTTGATGAAATCGAAAAGGCACACCCAGACGTCCTCAATATACTTCTTCAGATACTTGATGACGGAAAAATCACTGATGCACAGGGCAGGCAGGTTAATTTTGAAAATTCAATCATTATTATGACTACCAATGCCGGCAGTGACGCTTCCTCTTCGATTTCAGGCTTTTCCGACAGTAAAGAATTAAAGGTAAAGGAAAGAACCGAAAAAGCATTGTTCGATTTCCTTCGTCCCGAGTTCATAAACAGAATTGATGAGATAATCACGTTTAGGCGTCTTGATAAATCGGATTTCGTAAAAATCGCAGAACTTATGCTCTCTAAGCTCAAAGCTTTTCTTGCCGATAAGGGAACAAGTCTCGTGTATTCCGAAGACGTGCTTCACTTTATTGCCGAGCGCTCGTATTCAGAAAAATTCGGTGCTAGAAATATGAGAAGATTTATTGAGCGTAACGTAGAGGATAAGATTGCTAACGTTGTAATCGACAATTACGAAAAGACGTTGGTCGGAATAAGTCTTTCAATTTCAAACGAAGAAATTGTTGTCCATGCAATTTGATGTAAAGTTCACTAAAGGAGAGATATAACATGGCAGAATGTACACATGATTGCGCTACTTGTTCGCAAAAATGTTCAAAAGAAAGCCTGCTCGAGCCTCAGAACAGCGCGAGCTCGGTCAAAAAGGTAATCGGTATAGTAAGCGGAAAGGGTGGCGTAGGAAAATCGCTTGTTACCTCGCTTCTTGCCGTTACTAT
>JAZLCX010000092.1:0-2782 GCA_045614425.1 Eubacteriales bacterium
TGCTATGCCGGGCGGCAAGGAAAAGTATTGGGAGCAGGTTCCTCTCTCGGTCTGCCGCGATAATTACCGCGTTGCAATCAAAGAATGCTTCGAGGACGATATCGTTGAAATAGATACCTTCCGCGAGCTTAAAGCAATAGACAAAACCTATGACGTATAAAAGGAGAAGGGTATGAAAAAGAAAGAAGGAACTCTTGAAGGTCTCGGTCTCAAAAAGCAGCTGAACCCGATGAACGTATGGGCGATAGCTTTCGGCTGTATCATAGGCTGGGGTTCGTTTATAAACCCGGGAAAGAAATTCCTCCCCAATTCCGGTGTTGCCGGAACTGCGATAGCAATGCTTCTCGGTGCTGTGACTATGATAATCATAGCGTTTTCTTACGCTTATATGGTTCCGAAATATCCGAAAGCGGGCGGCGAATTCACCTTTGCCAAGGCGTGCTTCGGCAAAACCGCGGCATTCGTTTGCGGATGGTTTCTCGTTGCGGCATATCTGACCAACGTGCCGATGAACTCAACCGCGATAGGTCTTATCGTGGACGGAATTTTCGGCTCGGTCTTAAAATGGGGATTCCATTACAGTATTGCGGGCTTTGAGGTCTGGCTCGGAGAAATCCTTCTCGCCTCGGCAATACTCATTCTTTTCGGAGTTCTCAACATAATCGGCGTAAAAAAAGCGGGAATAGTTCAGACGGTGCTTGCGTCACTGCTTATCATTTCGGTTGTGACCCTCTTTATAGCGGCGCTTGTATCACGCCACGCAACCTTTGAAAATATGTCACCCCTCTGGGGATTCGATAAAAGCGCAGCGGTTTCCGCAGGCGGCTACGATGCGAGTCACGCCGTTTCTGACTCGGGCATTGCGGGCAGCATTCTCGCAACCTTTGCAATAGCACCGTGGGCATTCGTAGGATTTGACACCATACCCCAGGCAGCAGAGGAATTTAAGTTCTCATACAAGAAAATCATATTCATTATGGTTATAGCGATTGCCTTCGGCGCATTCGTTTATATATCCAACAACACGATAGCTGCGGCGGCTCTTGAAAATTGGCCCGACCTTATCGTTGACGCAGAGGGAACGCCTTGGCTTCTTCTCGTTGCGGCGGAGCGTATGCTCGGCACGTTCGGTAAGGTGCTTGTCGGTGTAGCGGTAAGCTGTGCCGTCCTCTCGGGAATAATGGGCTTCTATCTTGCCTCGTCAAGACTTATATACTCTATGAGCCTTGACGGATATCTTCCCAAAACGTTCGGTAAGATTGACGCGAAATACGGAACTCCGAAGAACGCGATAATTTTCTGCATCATTATCTCTCTTGCGGGCCCTGTGCTTGGCAGAGAGGCTCTCGGATGGTTCGTTGATATGAGCGCAATCGGCGCGTCTATCGGTTTCTTCTTTACAAGCACCGCCACCTTCGTCGTTACAAGACGCGACCGCGATGCAGGGCGCGGCTTAAAGGCTGTCGCCGTCACGGGCGCTCTCTTCTCTCTCGCATTCGTCGTTCTTCAGCTTGTGCCCATCCCGGGACTTGAGGGAGTACACTTCTGCTGGCAGAGCTACGTTATGCTCGGAGTATGGACTGCGCTCGGAGTTCTCTTCTACTTAAAGCAAAGGAAGAAAATCGTTAATAAGGAAGCTTTCGAAATCTAATTTTTTCATAAGTCTCTCTAACCTTGGCAAAGCGTCAAGGTCTCACTAAAAACCTGCCCCCTCCACACCGGGAGGGGGCTTTAATTTTGTCAAAAACGAGAAAATCGGTATAAAATAAAAGGAAGGGTCAAGGGAATGAAAGTGTCGAAAAAAGCAGATGCTTGACATTTCCGTCTATATAGTGTAAAATAGGAAATGTATTTTGTGAGGTGACGCGTATGTACGTAGCTGATATGCATTGCGACAGTCTTCATTTCGTTTCGGCGGAGCGGGGGCTTGTTACACCGTATAATATTTCAAAAAGCTATCCGTCTCTTCAGTTTTTTGCCCATTTTTCAAGAGCGGAGGGCAAAACTCCCGAGGAGCGCAGAGCAAGGCTTATGAAGAGCCTTAACGTATATCTTTACGAATGTGAGCGCCTTGGAATTTTCAAGGTCACGACGAGCAGGGATGTTTTTGACGCGCTCGACTCAAAGGGAAAATCAGCTGTATTTTCGATTGAGGGCGGCGGAGGACTTTTTGCCGATTCCCCCGAGCTTGATACACTGTATCGGGCGGGACTCCGTATACTCGGTATGGCGTGGGATAAAAACGAGCTTTCGGCGAGTGCCTTTGACAATGAAGATGACACGGGACTTACCGACGAGGGCAGAAAAATGCTCGCGCGCTGCGCACAGCTTGGAATAACACTCGACCTCTCTCACCTTTCCGACCGCGCATTTTGGGAGGCGTTCGAGCTTTCCCCGATGCCACATATTGCGACACACTCTAATTTCAGAGAGGTTACTCCGCACAGGAGAAATTTGACACGGGATATGGCTCTTGCAATAGCCAACCGCGGCGGAATTATAGGAATTAATATCTATCCCAACTTTATAAGCGACACGGGAGAGCCTCGAATCGAAGACGCGACGAGACATATAGATTACGGACTTGAGCTTGTCGGCGAGGACGCGCTTGGGTTCGGTTTTGATATCGACGGAACTTACGGAAAGTATCCTATCGGCGTAGACGAGCAATCGAGCATACACGACAGGCTTATCGACCTTCTTCTTTCGCGTTACAGCGCATCGACGGTCGAGAAAATCGCAGGACTCAACGTTATGGAATTTTTAAAAGACAACTTGGTTT
>JAZLCX010000093.1:0-5938 GCA_045614425.1 Eubacteriales bacterium
CTTTACTATCCCGACTTCGTTGCTCACCTTTCCTCCTGTAAGTCTCCTCAGCAGATGGGCGGTGCGCTCATCAAGACCTACTGGGCTGAAAAGATGGGTTACGACCCCAAGGATATCTTCGTAGTATCCATCATGCCCTGTACCGCTAAGAAGTTTGAGGTTGGCAGAGACGATATGTCCGCAGCAGGCGAAGGCATTGCTGACGTTGACGTTGCTCTTACCACCCGTGAGCTTGCAAAGATGATCGGTCGCGCAGGCATTAAGTTCACCGCTCTTCCCGACGAAGAGTTTGACTCTGCACTTGGTATCGACACCGGTGCGGCTGTTATCTTCGGTGCAACCGGCGGCGTTATGGAAGCGGCACTTCGTACCGCAAACGACGTTCTTACCGGCAAGGACAACAAGGAGCTTGTATTCTCCGAGGTTCGCGGAACCGAAGGACTTAAGGAAGCTACCTATAATATCGCAGGCAACGAAATCAAGGTTTGTGTTGCTTCCGGTGCTTCAAACGCAAAGAAGGTAATGGACAAGATCGCAAGCGGCGAAGCAGATTGGACCTTCGTTGAGATTATGGGATGCCCCGGCGGCTGTGTAAACGGCGGCGGTCAGCCCATTCAGCCTCAGCACGTTCGCGATACCGTTGACCTCAAGGCTGTAAGAGCTAAGGCTCTCTACGATCAGGATGAGGCTATGACCATTCGCAAGTCGCATCAGAACCCCATCATCAAAGAGGTTTACGACAACTACTTCAAGGGCGGTTACGGCTGTCACGCAGCTCACCATGCTCTTCACACTTCTTACGTTGCAAGAAAGAAGTTTAAGTAATTACACGGTCCTGTCTCCTTTAGGCAGGACCGAATAAAAAAAGAGGAACTGTGTTTTTTCACAGCTCCTCTTTTTTTATGTGCCGATCCCGGCTTTTTATATAGGTTAATTTTAAAAAATATTCAAATTAAGACTTCTGCTTATTTTTTCAAGAATGCGTTTTCCTGCTATGCTGTTCCCTTTAGTATCTAAGAGAGGTGAATAAACGCCTATACCCATTCTGCCTGGAACGACTGCCATTATTCCGCCTCCAACTCCGCTTTTTGCGGGTATTCCTACGTTCAGTGCGAATTCTCCCGAGCCGTCGTACATACCGCTCGTCATAAGAATTGCATTAACAAGCCGAGCATCTTCAACGCTTATTTCACCGTTCTTTTCGCTATGTGACAAAGCAAAGGCTATATTTGCCAAATCCTTACAGCTCGCCTTTATAGAGCATGCGCTAAAATAACAGTCAAGCAGATCAACAACGTTTTCATTTATCATATTATACGCATTAAGCATATATGCTAAGGCTCTGTTTTTATTTCCGGTTGCCTTTTCGGACATAAATACGTTTTTGTCTATTTCAAGACCGTCATTCCTTGTGAGCCTTCTTGTGAATTCAAGCAATCTCTTTGTTTTTTCCTGATATGACGCACCTTTAATCAGTGTGCACAGTGCAATTGCACCTGCGTTGATCATCGGATTGATGTGCTCATTTTTCAGTGCTTGGTCGGTGTAATTAAAGGTATCAAACGGCTTTCCTGTAGCCTCGACACCCACAAGACTTCTTACCTTTTCGATTCCGCTGTCCTGAAGCGCTAAAAGTAAAATGAGTGGCTTGATAACGCTCTGCATCGTGAATGTCAAATTATAATCACCCGCAAAATATTCCCCCTCTGCCGAGGTGATATAAATTCCTACAGAATCCGGATTCACGTTGGCAAGCTCGGGAATATACGATGCGAGTCTTCCCTCCTCTGAAGTAGCGCGGCTGTCGTTTAAAATAGAGTAAAGCTCCTTATTGAAATCGGTCATTTTTATAAACGCTCTTTAAGTCTGCAAGAGCTCTCCTGATTGTTTACTATACCAATAATATCACATCCAAAATTGTTTTTCAATAAGTACAATGAATTTTATTGCATTTTTTTGTTACAGCCGATAAGCATAAAAAAAGCACCGCTTTAAAGCGATGCTTTTTTTATGTAATTATGCTTCGATTTCAGCCTCTTTTGAATTCTTAACAAGCTCGAATTCTTCCATGACATCTTCGCCGGGCTGCTTTGTGAGAAGTGATACCACGAATATCACGAGCGAAGAAAGGATAAATGCGGGAAGCAAGCAATATACTCCCCAGATTCCGCCAAGCGGATTAAGGACAATCTTCCATACAAATACGGTTACAACGCCTGTTACCATACCGCAGATTGCGCCGACATAAGACGTCCTTTTCCAGAAGAGTGAGAAGAGCATCAAAGGTCCGAAGGTTGCGCCGAATCCCGCCCAAGCAAACGCGGTTATTCCGAATATCGTGCTGTTGGAATCCCAAGCAATAACCATAGCGATTATAGTTATAAGAGCCATCGCGATTCTTGACGCCCACATAACTTCTTTATCGGAAGCGTTCTTTTTAAATATACCGTGATAGATATTCTCTGCAAGTGCAGAAGTGGAAATAAGGAGATACGAATCCGAGGAGCTTATCGATGCGGCAAGAATACCGGCACAAGCGAATCCTGCCAGAACAGGAGGCAAGAACTTGGTTGAAAGGTCGATGAATATTGCTTCCGCCTCTGCGTTAGAGGAGTATTCGATATCTGCGAAGCTGCGGCCTACAATACCGATAAATACTGCAACCGACATAGCGATAAAGAGCCATATGCAAGCTACGCGACGAGAGCGTGTCAATTCTTTTTCCGAGCGAATACCCATAAAGCGAAGGAGAACCTGCGGCATACCAAAGTAGCCAAGACCCCATGCAAGAGCCGAAAGAATACTTATTAAGGAGAAGCTCTTTGCTGTACCGAAGCCGCCGTTGCCGTCGGGAGTGGGGCTTTCGATGAGTGAGAAGAATCCGTCAATTCCCTGCGAGCTTTCAATAACGTTACTAATACCGCCTGCGGACACAATTGCAATTATAAGAATCGCCGAAAGGGTTACTATCATAACGATTGCCTGCATAAAGTCCGAAGCGCTTTCCGCAAGGAATCCGCCGAGAATAGTGTAAAGAAGAACAAAAGCCGCCGCAATGATCATCATCAGATGATAATCCAAATCAAATAGGTTTACAAACAGCTTGCCGCAGGATGCAAGGCATTGACCTGCATATACCGTAAAGAAGAGGGTTATGAAGAGCGAAGATATAATCAAAATAAGCTTACTCTTCTCATGGAAACGCTTAGAGAAAAATCCGGGAAGCGTTATAGCGTCAACCTTAACGCTATATCTGCGCAAGCGACGCGATACTATAAGCCAGTTAAAGTATGTACCGACAAAGAGACCTATTGCCGTCCAACCGGCATCAGCAATACCCGTCCAATAAGCAAGTCCGGGAAGTCCCATAAGCAGCCAACCTGACATGTCCGAAGCCTCTGCGGAAAAAGCCGAAACCCAAGGTCCGAGAGATCTTCCACCTAAAAAGTAGGTCTGGCTGTTCTTGTTTGCTCTTTTTGAAAAGTACAAACCTATAGCTACAACAGCGCCCATATAGAGCACCATTGCCAACAAGTGTTGCATTTCAGAACTCATTTACAAATCCATCCTTAAAAAAATAATATATTGTCTATTATACCATAAAAGAGCCTATTTTTCAAGTTTTTAGCGGAAATATTTCGCAAAAAATTGACTTTTGTCAAATTTGTATTTATTTTAGAACAATCCGCACATAAACAATGCCATATAAAAAACAAAAAAAGCGAAAGGAAAGCATTGAAAAACAGTGCTTTCCTTTCGTAAAATTACAGCTAAAGATTATCCTCTGACAAGCTCGCCTTCAAGAATAACTTTCTTCACGTTCATCTTGCGATCAACTATCACAAGGTCTGCGCGAAGACCCTCAAGGATTTGACCTCTGTCGGTAAATCCAAGAGCTGTTGCGGGGTTAAGTGATGCGAATTTGAATGCATCTACGATAGATGCCCCCGTATGCTTCATAAAGTTGCGGCAGGCAACCTCAAGCGACAGCTTGGAGCCTGCAATTTCTGCTTCGTAGTCAAAATTGAGGTCGGTAACGCCCTCATATCCCTCGGGAATAGGAGCGGCTGTCTTTGTTCTGTCGGATATAAGAATTATCTTATCGTCGCCCTTTATAGCGCGAACAAGTCTTTGCATATAGGGGTCAACATGGATTCCGCGGCTGTCGCTTATCAATTCGGCATAAATGCCCTTGTTATAATTGACCGCTTCATCAACGCAACATCCTCTGCACTCGGGGTAATTAACAATCGTGCCCGTAGCATTTGTGTGGTGTGTACCAATGCAAAGGCCGTAAGGCATAAGTTTCTCTATCTGAGCCGGTGTCGCCTCACTGTGTGTGACGGCAAAGCGTACGTGAGGTGTTGAAGCCTTTGCGGCTTTAACGAACGGAAGAATGTCTTCCCTTTCGGGCGCTACTCCCCATACTCTTACGATTCCGCGCGAAGCCTCAATCATAGGCTCGTAGTCCTCGGCAAGAACAGGCTTATTCCAAGGATTGAGATTGCGGTTTGAGCCGTATTTGGGATTGGAATAAGGGCCTTCAAAATAAATACCGCCGATGCTTTTGCCCTCGGGGGTGTTCATTGCCTCGCGCACACGGTTACTCATTGCAATATACTGCTCTTTTGTCATTCTTCCGTAGGAAGTGGGAAGATACGTAGTAACACCGTGCGAAAGGTGGAACTGTGCGGCTGCGATGGGGTCCTCCCACGCATTTATATCATCACCCGTGTGAGAATGGATATCAATAAGACCGGGGCCGACATACTCGCCCTCAGCGTCGATTATTTCACACCCCTCGGGGATTTTGGTATTTCTCATTTCACCGTAGCCCGAAATTTTTCCGTCCTCAATAAAAAGAACAGCCTCGGGTATGAAATGGTCTCTCATTACGAGCTCTGCGTTAATTATGGCTTTCATATGTAATTAGCTCCTTTTTCTTCTGTTACTTCAATTATACCTAAAGCAAAGCCTTTTGTCAAATGTTTTTTATACTATCATGCGAAAAGCATTGTTTTATTTGTTCAGCTTAAAATATCTACTTTTTCCAACTCGGGAGCATAAAAAGAGCAGTCCTTTTCAGAACTGCTCTATGGCTCCCCGAACTGGGCTCGAACACGAGCGAAGCGAGTATGACTTGCGTAGCAAGGCAACAGTGACATCGTGTAACATTCGCCATCGGCGAAATTAACAGTCGTTTGCGTAGCAAACAATGAGTGTTAAGCTGATGTCACTGGTTATGTACTCTGTACGAAATAAAAAAGAGGTTGGAAAATCCAACCCCTAGTGGCTCCCCGAACTGGGCTCGAACCAGTGACTCGTGCATACCGCTATGCGGTATTGGGCGTTAAGCCGTGGGAATACAAATTAGTCAGCACTAAAGCGGAACGCACACCGCATGCTTACCGCACGGTAGCCCTTTCACAGTCAGTTCGCGGAGCGAACTAAGGCTGTTAAGCTGATGTCACTGGTTATGTACTCTGTACGAAATAAAAAAGAGGTTGGAAAATCCAACCCCTAGTGGCTCCCCGAACTGGGCTCGAACCAGTGACATCATGATTAACAGTCATGCGCTCTACCGACTGAGCTATCGAGGATTACGGTAAACCATTTTTCCTTATATATAATAAAATTGCAGTTATAACAACTGCAATTTTATATGGTGCACCTCCAGGGACTCGAACCCTGGACCCACTGATTAAGAGTCAGTTGCTCTACCAACTGAGCTAGAGGTGCATAAATACCCATTAAAAACCGAATAAATCAGAAACGAAGCTCAAACGTATGCTGAACTACAAACAGTAGTTCAAGCCCTCGGTCAATTAGTATCGCTCAACTGAATACATTACTGTACTTACATCTGCGACCTATCAATCTCGTAGTCTACGAGCGACCTTACTCATTTGAAATGATGGGATATCTCATCTTGAGGTGT
>JAZLCX010000094.1:0-16067 GCA_045614425.1 Eubacteriales bacterium
AGCGAAACTATCGCCACGCTCTCGTCGGAATACGAAAAGCCGAATGTGTTTTTTGCACGGTCCGTATCAAGATAGCTGACAAGGCAATCATAAACGTTAAGGGAATGCTCGCAAAGTCCTCCCTCGTAGGAGCTGTGAAATCTTGAGCTTGCCGGAGCCGTGAAAAAGTCCGAGGATAAAAGATATTCAAGGAGCTTATCTGCGCCCTCCCTCTTTATATTTTCCTTATACACCTCAAGGAATCTGTCTTTTGCGGTCATTTTGTCAACCTCTCAATCTATTAAGATAATCAACGCTCGCCTTAAGTCCCTCTACTGTTTTGACCTCTATGAGACAGGTGGAATTTTCGCTGAGAAGTCCGAGCTTTGATTTTATATCTACTCTGCCCTCGCCCAGCGGGAGATGCGCATGGCGTCCGTCACTGTCATGAAGATGCATGTGAGCTACTTTTTCACTGTATTTTTTAAAAACGTGAGCATCACATCCGGAGAGACAGTCATCGTGTCCCACATCAAGCGTCAAGGTAAAAACCGAGCTTTGCATAAAATATTCGAGCGCTTCGAGCTGGCTTTCGGTAAATGAATTTGAGTCAACGTTTTCGATGGCGATTTTCAAATCAGCATCACCGATTTTCTCCTCACACATGCGAATGAACTCCTTGATGCGAGTAATATATTCTTCAAGGTATACATCGGTAAGCAAAATCACCCTATCGGGAAGCGTCACGTAAACACCCTTTAATAAATGCATATTTATTATCGGTGCGCCAATTTTCTTGGCAAAATCAATGCATTCCGACATAACTCCAAAATAGCACTGTGAAACGACCCGATTAAAATCAAAGGGATTTAATTGCTCATCCGCATGTATAGTATAGAATATACCGTTTTCTCTGGATAGCTTTTTATAAAGCTCAGAGTCGCTGTTTTCCGGAAGATACTGCGGAAAGCTCATGTTCACTTCCACAAAATCGAGTCCGTATTTATGCGCTACACTCACACATTCTCTAATATTTTCGCACTCAACGAGCACCGGCATGCCAAATTTCATAAAAAAACCGCCTAACATATGATATGATACATATTATATCACAATAAGGCGGTTTTTTCAATATATGAAATTTAATTTATTTATTAAATAATGGGGTCGAAAGATATCTTTCACCTGTGTCGGGCAGAAGAACGACTACTGTTTTCCCCTCGTTTTCGGGAAGCTTTGCGAGATTTATCGCCGCTGAAAGCGCAGCGCCGGAGGATATTCCGACTAGAACACCCTCGCTCCTGCCAATAAGCCGAGCCATTTCGTATGCCTCATCCTCGGTCACCTTTATTATTTCATCGTATACTTCGGGGTTGAGCACCTCGGGGACAAATCCTGCCCCGATTCCCTGAAGGCCGTGCGCGCCTGCCGCCTCTCCGGAGAGAACGGCTGATTTTTTAGGTTCAACCGCCACAATACGGACATCGGGATTTTTTGATTTCAGGTACTCGCCGACTCCGGTTACAGTACCGCCCGTTCCCACGCCGGCAACGAATATATCAACCTCCCCGTCGGTATCCTCGTATATTTCAGGGCCGGTAGTCAAAAAATGCGCACGTGAGTTTGCGGGGTTTGTAAACTGTCCGGCAAGGATTGCGTTTGGAATTTCGCGCGAAAGCTCCTCCGCCCTTTTAATTGCTCCGGCCATTCCAAGACTTCCGTCGGTAAGCACAAGCTCCGCTCCGTATGCAGTCATTATGAGTCTGCGTTCTACCGACATGGTTTCCGGCATTACTATTATCACCTTGTAGCCTCTTGCTGCCGCAACCGATGCAAGACCGATTCCCGTATTTCCCGAGGTTGGCTCGATAATAACCGATTTTTCGGTCAGAAGTCCTCTTTCCTCGGCATCATCAATCATCGATTTTGCCGCTCTGTCCTTCACAGAGCCTGCCGGATTAAAATATTCGAGCTTTGCAAGAAGCCTTGCTCCGAGTCCGAGGCGCGTTTCTATATTGCATAGCTCGAGCAGCGGAGTGCGTCCGATAAGCTCGTCTAAAGATTTGTATATTTTTGACATTTTCTAATCCTCGTTTCTACGTATATGTATTTTCTACGTATCAAATTAAACTCTATAAATTATAATATACGAAGTTCGTGTCTGTCTGCTCGCAAGCAAGCACGAACGACTATATTTCAAGGAATGTGCGAAAATCCCCGATTTTCGTGGTGATACCGAAGGTAGCACGGTTGATTTTTTTTAGAAAATCAACTACACATAGATTATACCACAAAAAACTTAACTTGTAAATATCGATTAGATATAGACAAAACTAAAAAAATATGGTAAAATGATATTAAATTATTTTACTTTTCTCAGGAGGAGCTATGAAATACTTTCTCGCCATTGATATCGGAGCATCGTCCGGAAGACATATTATCGGCTACGTAAAGGACGGCAAAATTATAACCGAGGATATATACCGTTTCCAGAATTTGCCCAGTGAGAGCATGACCGAATACGGCGGTGACACAAAGCATCTTACTTGGGACGTAAAACGTCTTTACACCGAAATACTTAACGGTCTTAAGGTCGCGGGCGACCTCGGAAAAATTCCCTACTCGATAGGAATTGACACTTGGGGAGTCGATTACGTTCTCCTTGACGGCAACGATGAGCTTCTCGGCAGCGCATACTGCTACAGAGATGCAAGAACCGACGCATCTATGCCCAAGGTACATAATCTTATATCCAAAAACGACCTTTACTCAAAAACAGGTATTCAGAGCGGCAGCATAAATACGGTATATCAGCTCTTCTGCGACAAGGAAAGCGGAAAGATGGATAAGGCTGAAAGCTTCCTTATGCTCCCGAACTACTTCCATTTTCTTCTCACGGGTGTGAAGCGTCAGGAATATACTCTTGCCACTACAACTGGCATGGTAAACGCGACGACTCATAAGTGGGATGAAGAGATTATTTCAAAGCTCGGCTACAATCCCTCTCTTTTCGGTGAGCTTTCGATGCCCGGTACGGTAGTCGGAGAATTTACCGACGAGGTAGCCAAGTTTGTCGGCTACAAGGCAAAGGTTACCCTTCCCGCAACGCACGATACCGCAAGCGCAGTCCTTGCAGCACCTCTCGGAGAGAATTCGCCCTATATTTCAAGCGGAACCTGGTCGCTTCTCGGAGTTGAACAGCCTATGGCATACACCACAGAAACAGCACGCGATGCCGATTATTCAAACGAAGGCTCGATAAACGCTACCTTCCGTGTACAGAAAAATATTATGGGTCTTTGGATGATTCAGCAGGTTCGTCACGAAACCGGCGACAAATACAGCTTCTCCGAGCTTATGGAAATGGCTGAAAAATCACCCGTTGACTATGAAATCGACGTAAATGACAAGCGCTTCCTCGCTCCCGAAAATATGACCGAAGAAATTCGCGCGGCTGTCGGAAAGCCCCTCACTGTCGGAGAAATCGCGTACGTTATATACAACAACCTTGCTCGCTCCTATGCCGTGGCGATGAGCGACCTTGAGGATATAACATCTAACAAGTTCTCCACGCTCAACATCATCGGCGGCGGAAGTAAAAATACGCTTTTGAACGTGCTTACGGCAAAGTACACAAAAAGAAAAATCATCACGGGTCCCACCGAATGCACAGCACTCGGAAACATTATGATGCAAATGGTTTCCGCAGGCGAGGTTGCATCTGTAAAGGAAGGCCGCGAGATAATCAAAAATTCCTTTGATATCCAAGAGCTTTGAAACAGGCTAAACCGATTCTTATAATATAATTTATGTGTAGTTGATTTTCTTTTTTGAAAATCAACCGTGTTACCTAGCGGTACCACAACGAAAATCGGGGATTTTCGCACATTCCTTGAAATATTGTCGTTCGCACTTGCTGGCAAGCCGACAGATGCGAACTTCGTATATTATAAATTTATAAACAAAAGGGACGGAAAAGTTTTTACACTTTCCGTCCTTTTTTTGTTGTGTCCTTACAGAAACACAGTCTGATTATTTAATTATATAAATACGACAGGATTATGCGAGCCACTTGTCAAGATTTGCCTTAACGAAGTCGTCGTCCGCAAGGTGAGGATACATCTTGTAAACTCTGTCTATTTCAAGCTTCTGAGACTCCTCAAGAACCTCCTCGGGATTAAGGCACCAAAGTCCCTTCATAAGTCCCTGACGTCTGAGAACCTCGTGAAGACCTACGATACAACCCTTGAACGCGTGCGCGAAATCAAAGAACACAGCGTTGGTATCAGTAACCTCGTTGGCAAGCTTGATTATATCAGCGGGAATCTTATCAAGTGCGCGGACAGCCTTGCACTTTTCAAAAATTTCCACAGCAGTCTTTGTCCATACCGACCAGTGTCCAAGAAGTCCGCCGACTATTCTCTTCTCGTAAACCTTGCCGTCAACCTCAAAGCGATAGTTGGATACAAGGTCGAGTACGATATTGTCGTCGTTTCCGGTGTAAAGAGCGATTTCGTCGCTTCTCTTAGAGAGAGCTGCCGCACGAACAACGTCGAGTGTGCAGTATCTGTTGAAGGGAGCAGCCTTTACAGCAACTACGTTGTCGATAGCGCATATACGCTCCCAGTAATTGTAGGTAAAGAGTCTTCCGCCTGCTGCGGGCTGGAGATAGAAGCCAACAACGGGCATAACCTTTGCAACAGCCTCAGTGCGCTCAACCATCTCGTCCTCCGAAAGATGTGCAAGTCCGCCGGGGCTGAGAAGAACAGCATCGTAACCAAGGCTCTTTGCAAGCTCAGCCTCACGAACTGCCTGCTCCTTAGGTCCGCAAGCACCGGCAATCATTACTATTGTTTTACCGGTCTTATCCTCGAATTTTCTTGCCTCGTCCATAGCAATCTTGAGCACGGGCTCAAGAAGATTGTGCTTGGGGTCGCGGATTTCAAACTGAGTGGTATGAACTGCAACTGCAAGTCCGCCTACACCTGCATCAAGGTAGTATCTTACTATAGCTCTCTGATGCTTTTCGTCAAGTCTTCTGTTTTCGTCAAGTGCAAGAGGGTTTGCGGGAATAACCGTTCCCTCATGAAGATTTTTAAGTGCAATTTCATGTCTTGTCATATTAGTAGCTTCCCTTTCTTTCTTCGAAATGAGTGGGTTTGTCAAGAGTTCTTCCGCCATCGAGAATATACTCTGCCTGCCATTTGATAAGCGTTTCCGGACCAACCTCGGGATATCCGAAGAGCTCGGTGCACTTAGATGCGTTTGCTATGTAAGCATTAGACTGCATCTCACCCTCAAAGATGGGAGACTTGCCAAGATACTTACCGAGCTTCTCGCATACGTACTTGATAGAATTGATTTCGGGACCTGTTACGTTCATCTTTAATGCCGGAGCTTCGCAATGGAGAAGTCCTCTTATTGCAATCTCGTTTGCGCTTCCCTGCCAGATGAAGTTGAAGCAAGGAGTAGTAAGAGATATAGGCGTTCCGTCCATAATCTTCTTCGCGCAGTCAAAGAGAACACCGTAGCGTAAATCAACCGCAAAGCTGAGGCGGTAAATGAATACCTTTGTGCCGTACTTGTTTGCCGCATACTCAAATGCGCGCTCTCTTGCAAGACAGCTCATTGCATACTCGCCGATAGGACCAACTCTGTCCTCCTCGCTGCATCCGCCGCTCGAAAGAGGAACGATAGGATAAATGTTTCCCGAAGAGAATACTACGATATTTGACTTTCTGAACTTGTATGCTACGAATGCCGGAAGAGTTGCATTCATTGCCCAGGTAAGATACTCCTGACCGTCGGTGCCGAACTTTCTGCCCGCCATATAGATAACGTTCTCAACCTCGGGAAGAGCCTGAAGGCTATCATTATCAAGAAGGTCGCAGCTAATGGTTTCGATGTCGTTCGAGTGAAGAAGCTCAAGCGCAATGGGATCGCTGAAACGGGATACCGCTATAACGCGCTTTTCAATTCCTGCCTTTTTAATTGCCTTTTTTGCGAGAAGGCAGAGGGTGGGACCCATTTTTCCGCCAGCTCCAAGTATCATAATATCACCCTTTATTTTAGCGATATCCTCGACAAGCTTGTCACTGGGAATGGTAAGAAGTTCGTTAAGTTTTTCTTCTGTCCACATAATTTATCTCCTTTGTTATTTTAATAATCTTTGTAATATAATTTCGGCAACAAACTCGGCGCGCTTCTCTATTTCAGTCGCATCCCTCATATTTTTGCCAAATACCTTTGAGAAGGTATGAATATTTGAAAAGTAAGCAAACGGAAAACTCAGTACCGAGAGTGCTACCTGATATTCATCAATGCCCTCTTTGAAAATTCCAAGACTGATGCCGCGCCTAATTTGTCGCTTTAAGTAGCTTATTGTAGGCTCTCTTGTGCTCTGAAGCTCCTCGCTTGATACCGTATATGCATAACTCAGGTTCTCCCACATAAGCATTCGCACGAAGGCGGGATTCTCCTTCAGGAAACGGAAACCGACAAGGACGCTATTTTTTATTGCCACGTCGGGCGCTGCCTCTTCAACACAAAACTCACGCTCACACTCAGCGAGCCTTTTGTAGACCGAAATCAAAACTGCGCTGTAAAGTCCCGACTTATTCTCAAAATGAGCGTAAATCATTCTTTTATTGACGCCGGATGCGAGAGCGATTTCATCTACGCGCGCACCGAAAAATCCCTTTTCGGAAAACTCATTTTCAGCCGCTTGGAGAATTTTCGTTCGCGTTATTTCGGATTTTTCTTCTTTTCTCATTTCTTTCTCCAAAAGTAACTATATGGTTATTTTATCACAAGGATTAATTTTTGTCAATAGGTAAGCAAAAAAAGAATTCCTATTTTTTTAAACGTATTGACAAAAGAGCTCGTTTCTTTTATAATATATTCAATATATTATATCTTCTGAAAGGACTCCTGAAATGACTAAATTTGCAATAGTGGGAACCGGTATTATTTTCAAGCAGCATGCCAACTCAATTGCCGCGCTTGATAACGCTGAGCTTGTCGCAGTTTGCGATATTAATGAAGAGAAGGCTAAGGAATATTCCGAAAAATACAACGTTCCTTACGTGCTTGACTATAAAAAGCTGCCCGAGACCGTTGACTTTGATGCAGTAATTTTAAATCTTCCCCATGCACTGCACTGTGAAGCTACCGTCTTCTTCCTGAACGCAGGAAAGCACGTGCTTATCGAGAAGCCCATGGCGAATACTGTTGAAGAATGTGACAAGATGATTGAGGCTGCCGAAAAATCGGGAAAAAAGCTTGCAGTCGGTCATATACAGAGACACTATCCTGTAAACAAGCTGGCAAGAAAGATTGCAGCATCCGGCGAGCTCGGTACATTCGTAATGTACACAGAGGCGCGCTGCGAGGATTATTTCTACGAAAAACGTCCTAAGTGGTTTCTCAATAAAAAGATGGCAGGCGGCGGAATCGCAATGAATTTCGCGGCGCACGCCTTTGATAAGATTTTCACCTTTGCCGGAGAATCAAACGTTACTTCTGTTGATGCTATGTGCGGCAACCTTGCAAACGACTATGACGTCGAAGGACACGCACAGATTTTTGCTAAATTCGACAATAATTCCAGCGCATCAATAACCCTTACCGGATACGCTGCAACCGGTGGCGGTGTAAACCTCTATTTTTCAAAGGGCGCTATGCGTCTTGCCACACGTTCCGCTGTTGAGATAAACCGCGGTGACGGTAACGGATTTATTCCCGTGGAAGCTGACATCTCGGGCCCCACAGCCTTTACAAATCAGCTCGATGCTTTTATTAAGTACATAAACGGCGAGGATGCAGACATTGCGGACGGATATTACGGACGCCGCATCATCGATGCTATAACAAGAGCTTACGCGAAGAGCGAAGAAACTTAAATTGAATAAAGTCCCCTTTTCGACTCTTGTCCGGGGACTTTATTTACTTTTTATCCATTGAATTTTCATTTTTATATGATAAAATATTGTTATAAAATACATATATTTAGGAAGTTTTTATGAAAAAACTCTTTTTCTTGTCGACACGCTACCGTGCTCTGATATCAGAGATATTGCCCGTATTTTTACTAATACCTGCAATAGCTTACAACAACCGTGTAAATACCGTTATGCGCCTTTATCCGCTTATTTTTGCTCTTTCGGCGCTTATAATATTTATGTTCATCTACTTCTTCAGAGGAATATTGTTAAGCGCGGACGAAATACGGTGCGTCGGTTTGTTTTCGAGCAAAGATAAGGCAATGATAAAAAAAGACCGCGTGCTTGTAGTCCGCATTATGAAAAAGCACAGAGTTTGTCTTGAGGTCTTTGGCGCAAACGATGATACCTCCGAGACTTATGCATGGCTGAAAAAAGAAGAGCCTTCAATGATAAACCTTTACAGAGCTCGTGCAAACGGCTCAGCCTCGGTTGCAAAGCGTATAATGAAATACTTTGATGTTGAAGAAGCTGACATTGTTGCGGCTCTCTCCAATGAAAGCTTTTCGGCGGAATACGATAAGATATCACTCAGTTCTTCTATTCATGAAGAGTCAAGAAGGATAGAAATTACATTTAAAGAAACTATCTAAAAACATAATCTACATAATTTTAGAGGCACGGAATTCTCCGTGCCTCTTTGTTTTGTTATTACTCCAAAATTACTCGGCTGCCTCAGCATCCTCATTTTTTTCGGAATTAGCATTGTCTATAAGATTTCTTACGTCGAGCTTTACAAAGTTCTTGTCTGCATCAAGAGTTGCTCCCGAAGGAAGTATAATCTTGACAAGCTCACGAGCTGCAAGAGACTCTGTGCTCTCATAAGGCATATGATAGTCAAGCGGCTTTCTCTGAATCTTAGGAATTTCAAACTTAGCCATCATTTCCTCAATAAGCTCAAGTGCGTACTTAAGTCCTCTTTCGCTCTTAATCTTAAGGAGCATAGGAACCTTGTCAAGCTTCGGCTTATCGCCTACGTTAGTAAAGTGATACTTGTTTGCATTGTAGTCTTCGCAGCCAAGTCCAAGATAAAGCTGGAAGGTAGTACCCTTTACGTTAAGCTTTGCGCACTGAATTCTTCCCTTATTGAATGATTCGAAGTTCCAGCTGGTTCTCGACTTAACACCCTTGTAAGAGAGAAGCGCATTCTTGATTTCGGTATAGTAATCCTGAATAGGAGGCTCTGCCTGAATAAGTCTCGAAAGGAAGGATGTTCTGTAACGGATGTGAAGAACTTCACCCTCGACAGGCTTAACATCAAGCTCGCTTTCCTTGATTATCGGCTTTGTAACGATGGGCATAAGCTCCGGCTTCTGTTCAGGAAGCTCTTCGCCGGCAGGCTCAAGAACCTCTTTTTCGGGCTCCGGCTCGTCAGTAGGCTCAACAGGAGCTACATCGTTGCCGCCGTTTCCTTTTCCGCCCTTGCGCTTCTTAATAATTATTATGATAATTACTGCTGCTACAAGAAGAACGGAGAGAACTATGATGAGTACCCAAAGCCAAGTGAGATCCTTCTCAACGGGAACTACGGGAGCATCACCAACCGTTACGATAGAGTAAACCGAGAAGTGTGTGGTGCTGAAGATGAGATAATCGCCATCGCGAACCGCATTCATATCAACAACTTCACCGTTTTCGGGAACGTATACAACCTTGAGAAGATCATCAGTAAGGGCACGAGCCGACACGGGAATAAGAAGCTTAACTGTAAACTGGTCGCTTACATTCTGAGTTACTCCGTCAAGTACGAACTTAATGTCGTAAACTCCTGCTACATAACCAACCTTACCTTCGCCGAACACTGCTGTGGACTCGAAGTAGTTGTACTGAGTGGTAAGATCCCTCATGTTGAGGCTGTAGGTTTCAAGAACGCCGTTTGCAGCAAAAATTTCAAGCAACTTAGTTCCGTCAGCATCTACATGTGAATGGTTCTTGTTAAAGCCAAGAATCGTAAGGGTTGCCTTCATATCGGGAATGGTGTTGTAGTTGGGGTTACCGGTGAACTGTGCAGTTACCTCGTATACACCAGCCTCTATAAAGTCCTTAGGAGTATAGGTTACGGTAACGCCCTCGGGAAGAGTACCGGTTATAGCAAGATTCTGCTTTTCGCCGTTGTAAATTACAGTAGCATCGTTAAAGGATATGCCGGACATATCGTACGTTGCTCTCGTTATCGTCCACTCAAACGTTTCAGCATAACCGATTATGTTGTAGTTTGCGGATTCGAATACAACCTTAGCGGTATATGTGCCAACGTCGGTTGCATAGTTCTGATATTCCGCATTTGATACGTAGGTAATTCCGTGACCGGAAAGAAGGGGTGTTCCCTGTGCGTCTAAGAGGTAAACGTACTGCTCTTGACCGTTATAAACGTAGCTTGCAGGACCCCAATGATAATCAGTGGAAAGATCAATGTCAGCTTTGCTTATTGCAACAGTACATACGTTTGAGGTGATAGGTCCGTAAGGAACTCCGCCATCATAGATAACTACCTTGCAGTAGTACTCGCCGCTGTCGGCAACATCCTTTACGGAAATTTCAGAACCGGTTGCGCCGTCGATAAGCTCACCGTTCTTGTACCACTCAAATACTGCATACGCTTCATCGGTGAAGCTACCGAAGTCTATCGCTGCAAGAATCTTCTCTTCATTTCCGTCGTAAACCTTGACAATCTCGGACTGAACGTTAACAACAGCATCGCCGATTCGGTCGATAACTGCGTAAAGAGTTATATCCTTATCGGGCATCGTTGTGTAAATCTTACCGTTCTCATCAGCCCACGCAACTATCGGATAACCTTCGTAGCGGGACACCTGCGCAAAGTAAGCGAGGTTAGCACCCTTGGGAAGAAGACCTTCGCCAAAGTCAACGCCTTCAACAACGAAGTTGACCTTGTTTATTTCTTCAAACTGAACCGAGAAGTCAATCGATGCATCAATAACAGGAGATGTCATAAAGGAAGCAACGATTGCTGCGTACTTGGGGGAGAACTTGGAAATAAGCGATTCAACGTCTACTGAATAGCTGCCGGAATGTGCAAAGGTTCCGTCACCGCCGTAGAAATCAAGAATGGTCTTCTCGGTAAGGCCGGCAGGAATCTTGTTGTAAACCTTCTTTACAATATTAACAAGCTTGTTGTAGTATCCCTCGTATTCCTTAATCTTGTTCTTAACCTGCTCTTCGGTAAGACCGTCAAGTTTCTCGAAGCGGGATACGAATCTGTGATCAAGCATGCCCTCAAAGTCTACGTAATCGAAGAGCTTGAGGAATGTATCAAGAGTAACATCGTTGAAGCGTGCATATACATCCTCAGGAGTTGTTGTAAATGCAGCAAAGACTTCCTTTTTAAGTCTGTCAGGAACTCTGTCGGATTCTGCAAGCTTGAGAATTACCTCTGCAAAATAATCGGGCACTACAAGATTGAATACAATGACGCCGTCGTCATTCATATCGAAATCAAGATAGTATGCAGCTATTCTCGCAACCTTGATAATGGCATTATAAACTCTCTCGCTGGGTGCCAAAACAAGATTCAAGCTGAAATCGGAGGTTCCGAAGTCGGTCTTAATATCTATATCAAAGGTGAGTTTCATGTCGCTGTAATCCATAACAGCGATTTCTTCAAAGGTAGGAAGAAGTTCGAATATAAGCTCCTTAATAGCGTTTACGTCAAACCTTTTGCCTGCGAACACTACTCTGTCAGCTACGGAAACGCTTTGTATGTGACCGAGTATCATAGCTATAAGCTCCTCGGCAGTGGGTTCTACAACGCCGGATGCTTTAAGCTCTGCAACCTTTGCTTCGTACTTGTTGAGAAGCATGGGCGCATACGTTGACTTAACGAGAGCGATTATAGCCTCGTCGCTGATTCCGAAATACTCTTCAATAATGTCGGAGGTGCTTTCGTTTGCCTTAGCGTAAATGGCTTCCTCAAACTTTGCCAAATCCTCGGGGGAGGCGCTCTGAATGATTTCGGAGATGGATGCGATGAGTTTGTCACCGCCGTTGCCTATATACTCGGCAACCTTATCTTCGATAATAGAAACATGCTCAGTCTTAGCGTAATCAGCAATTCCGACAAGGATGTCGTAATATTCTTCGGAACCGGGCTCGATTATACTTGCAACAGCATTCTTTCTATTAGCCTCGGCATTGGAGCCGGACCAGTAGTATTCGTCGATAACGTTTCTTACGATCTTTGAGTAAGCGGCGCTCGACTTAACGATTGCAATTATTCTGAACTGCTCGCTTGCAAGCTGTTCCCACGCGGTTTTCCAATCCTCATTGGAGTAATCGGCTACTGCGGACTTGATGGTGGCTTTAAGCTCGTTGTCGAACTCATCCATTCCGAATTCAATCCACAAATCCTCATAGGTCTGAGAATCGAATACGGCTGCAGCCGAATCGTTATCAAGCGTTCCGCCGGAATTCGCCACGATCTTGGAAACGGCGTAAGCTTTAACCTCGGCGAAAATAGAAGCCCAGAATGTGTTGTCCTTAAGAACGTCGGAGTTTTCTCTCCAGTATCCTACGAAAAGTGTGTAGATCTGAGCGGGAGCTTCGTTTTTAAGAATTACGGCTATATCGTCTTTAATAGCTGCGGAAAGCGAAGAATCACCGTTGAGATACTTTTCGATGTAGGATCTCATAACAGCGTTCTCGTTAGCAAGCACGTCGCCCTTAAGCGCGTTCATCGCCATATTGTAAATCGGGCTGGGATCGGTCGGGTAAACCTTGTCTGCGTATGCGGAAATTACCTCGTCAATCCAAATGCCGACCTCAGCATCTATCATCTCTTTAACGGAAGACGGAATTTCATCTGTACCGTTAACGTAAGCAGTGAGCCAAGCATCGAGCTGATTGATTATCTCATCGTCAAAGTAAACCGAGAGAATAGCGTCAACTTCATCCTCATCAACGGGAAGACCCTTGAGGCCATTTATGTAGTTATCGAACTTAACCTGAACGTAAGCACTTACGTAGTCGTCAATAACTGCCTTGACATCGCTGTTGATGTCTGCAGACTCACCCTTCAGGAGCTTAACGTATTCGCTGATGAACTCGGATACGGTTTCGTCAACTATTGCGTTGAATCTGCTCTCAAAGAGCGATATAACGGCATTTTCAATAGCAACTCTTCCGGGAAGAGTTTCGGGATCGATATTGTTGAGTCTTACAGCGGAATCAAGCATCTGGCAGAGATAATCAGCAAAGCCGACGAATGCAAGATTGTTGCCCTTGGAGTCAACATTGTTCTCGTCAAGCAAATCCTCAAGGAATGCGAGATATCCCGAGAAGTCGCTGGTACCGTAGAGATCATCTACGTATGTATCGATTGCAAGCTGGCAAACACCCTCGAAATCAACCTCGCCCTCTCCGTATTCGGGAGACATTGAACCAACAAGGTTTTCTTTGAGGTCATCTAAAACCAGTTTCTGAATTCCATCAATCACGGTAGTGAGCATAGCCTTCAGCTCGGAAGCGTTTGTTCCGAGGATGGCACTGACGTCAGAACCGAGAGTGACGGTTATTCCGTTTTCGTCACATGTTATGTCGCACCAGCCGTTAGAGAAATCACCCTCTGCAGGCTTGCTTACGTCGGAAACGTTTCCGTATGACGGAGCGGCCAAAACCGCCGTTGACATTACACCGACGAGCATAGTGACAACCAAAAGTAACGTAATTATGCTTCTAAATGTCTTTTTCATTTTACTTCACCTTTCGTGTTCACACAAAAATTACATTTCTGCTAATAAAATTATAGCACCCGCCCTAATAAATGTCAACCTTAACAATAAAAAAAGGGCGCGCCCGTGCGAATTTTGGATTTCTACACAAAGTTGCGCCTTTTTTTTTGTTAATCTTGTCAATTTATTCACATTTTTTGCACTTTGGGAGTTTGAAAACATGTTTTTTGCGCTTCTTAATTAACACCACTGCCATTACAGACGCCGGTATTACTATTGCAACAAGGCATACGACGAAGAAAACCAACAAGAGCAAAATCATAAGCCCCGTTCTGCTTAATTTCGCGCTGCCGCCATAAGGATTAACGACCGGTGTCGATGAATAAATCGCTGTGTAAGTTACGTTTCCCGTCACACAGGACACCTGCGGAGTCCAATATTCAAAGGTGTAAGAGTATTTTTCGGTAGACGCCTTTTTAGGAGCTGTCGGAACGTCGATCACGTCGCCGTAATTGCAAAGATAACTTACCACGGTCTTGCCGTTTGCAACAAATGTGACGGTATACAGCTCAACGGTATACTCAACACCTACCGTAACGTCGCCGCCCGGCATGGCGAAAGAGTTGTTTTGCACGGTAATTTTAACGCCGTCCTGCCCCATGTAGTAGACGCGGTTGACACGAGTACCGGGCTTTGGCGTAATTACCACGTATACCGTGTCACCTTTTCCGAGAAGAGTTTTGTTCGTTTCTATCGTAACGTCGTCAAGCTGAAGCGAGGTAACCGTATATTCGACGCCTGCATAATACGTAATTCCGGACCGCGCGCTGAATGATATACGTCCGGAGGCAAGGTCGGCCTTTACGGTCACCTTCTTTCCGTCAAGCTCGTGATAAAGCACGGTATGATCCTCATCCGAAGTCACATATTCATCGCTGAATGTAAGCGAGAGCGCCCCGTCGCTTATCAAGCTTCCCTCACCGTCAAAAACACTGACGGTATAGGCATAGCCGCCGCGTGCGGTCTTAACCTTGGAAAAGCTAATTGCAGAGGCTCCCAGTTCCTTTAGTTTGATTGCTTCGGTGTAAGAGATATCGATTTGCTCGCCCTTTACCGTTTTTATAACGATTCCCGACGCACCGGCTGCACGTTCAAGGAGCACGCTTATATCAAATGCGGTTGCGACAACATCCGGCTCAACAAGATATTTTCCGTTTTCAATGCTTACTTTTGCCGCCGTTCCCGCCGCCTTTACAAGAGGCTTATCGAAAATTGCTGTATAAATAATATTCGAACCGGAGGAATCAACAGTCCTCTCCCAACCGGAAAAATCAAAGTAAAAATATCCGTCGGTAGGAAGGGGGGGTGTTCCGGGGTTGTCGAAAAACTCCTCACCGTTGATAACCCACCGTGTTTCATAATGCTTTTCGAGCGAAGAAAATTTCGGGTACACTGAAACGCTCTCGCTTATGCTGTCAAGCGCTATATCAAGACCGTTTTCATCGGTCCAACCGCAGTGGGTGTAAACAAAATGAGCGTCCTCATCCTTTTCGGGAACGGGGCCAAGATAATCTGCATACGTCCCTCTGTCTACGGTAACGGTGTAAAGAACGGAACAATCGCCGACCGCATTATACTCTTTGTTGTAATACGTCACCGTAACGGAGGTTTCGTTCAGAAATTTCTTTTCAACTTCAATGACACGCGTTACACTTATATTTCCGCCGGTATACTCTGCCCTTTCCGTTATTTCACCTTTTTTATAGGCTTCGATCACCGCCAAAACCTCTGCAGGTGCTTCGTATGGCTGAGGCTCTTCACCCGGTTTTTGAACAACGTCGGGCTTTGGAACCGGTGTCGGCTCCGTAGGCTTATCTACCGGCTCGGGAGCGATCGCCGGCTTTACGGGCTTCGGCATAACCGGCTCGGTCATCGTGGTATAGGTTGGCTTTTCGGGCGCAATTGGATATCCGTCCTCAAGGGGTGCGGCATTATTCGTATCGGTAATGTAAACTGCATTTTCCAAAACATTACTCGGTTTATACTGTTTATCCGACGAATAGGTGCTGCCGATTTTATAAGATGAATCAAAATAATATTTTCCGTCATAGCTCTTTATGGGAGTATCGGAAAGAGCATTCGCCACGTAATAGAGCTGCGCCACAAGAATGAGATACTTCTCGTGCTTGTCCTCTGCAATCATTGCGCCTCTTACGCCGCTCACAAGGTAAAGATTATCGAGCGCCTTGAGAAGATTTACAAAATTGTCGCGAAACGCCTCGTAATTTGCAATATAGTACTGATATTTTTCCTGCTTGCTTCTTATATCGAAATATTCGGTCAGAAGCGATCTGAGGTTCTGCGTTGCGACACCTGCCATATCAACAACCTTGGCATTAGC
>JAZLCX010000095.1:0-2375 GCA_045614425.1 Eubacteriales bacterium
GATGAGGTTGGTGATAAGGGCTACGTAATAATTGACACGGATGGGGACAGGCTCACTCACAAGTTCAAAAAAAGAGCGATGAGAACGCTCTTTGAAATTAAGGTTGATATAAGCTCGGCAAAGCGAGAAATAGATATAGAATATCTCGTTGAAGGCGGAATAGACGGTATATCCTCAGAGAGCCTAGTGAGTGTCGTTCTCGTCGGAGATCACTCGCCGGAATTAAGGCGCGACGTACAGTCGGTTAAAGACAGATTTTCGCATAAATTCTTCTTTTTCGAGGTAAAGGATGAGTCAAAGCTGAGAATATCTGCCGAAGAATATAAAAATGACAGATCGCTTAAGGGCGAATTCATACGGCTGGTTATGTCAAAGCCGGAACTCACAGAGGAAGAGAAGGCGGCCGTCATAGAGTGCGGTATAGCAGCCCTTGCAGGTGAAGAAATATGAAACTGATTGAATGCTATATTGAAAACTTCGGCGGCCTTTCGGGAAGAAAGATTGCATTTTCTAGCGGACTCAATACCTTGAAGGCGGAAAACGGTTACGGCAAAACCACACTCTCGGTATTCATTAAGGCAATGCTCTTCGGTCTCGACGCGACAAAGAGGCTGCGCCTTGAGGAAAATGACAGAAAACATTACACCCCCTGGCACGGAGGACGCTTCGGCGGCTCTCTCACCTTTGAGACGCTGGGCAAAACCTACCGCATTGAAAGAACCTTTTCCCCTAAGGCGTCCGAGGACACGTTTATGCTCTACGACGTGGCGACAGGCAAGCCAAGCACGGCATATTCCGAAAATGTCGGCGAGGAGCTTTTCGGTATAGACGCCGACGGATTTGAGCGAACGGTATTTCTTTCCGAGGCAAATCTCTCGGGCAAAAATGAAAACAAAACAGTTTCGGCGAAGCTTTCCAACCTCGTGGGATACGAGGGCGACCTCAGCGTTATGGACGAGGCGGTGCTTCTGCTTGACAAGCAGCGCAAGCGATATTACAAGCGCGGCGGCGGTGGTGAAATCGGTGATATAAAACAACGAATAGCCGTCCTCACAAATGAAATAAACTCGCTTGAGGCATTGAAATCCGAATATGACGACGGACAAAAAAGACTCGCCGTCACTTCGAGTGAGCTTGAAGCGGCAAACCGAAAGAAAAAAGAGCTTTTGGAAGCTCTGCGTGTTGCCGAAGAAGCAAGACTGAAAAGTGTTTATATAAGGCAGTACCGCGAGATGCTTTCAACCGCTAAAAAAGACGAAGAAGCAAAATCGCACCTCGAGAGTTTCTTTGGAAGGCGGATTCCTACGCAGGATGAAATAGACTTTGCGAGGGAAAAGAAAAGAGAGGCAGAGAGCCTCTTTTCATCGGCGAAGAGCAGCGGGGGCGAGTTTTCACCGCTAAGAGAATTTTTCCCCGATGACTTGTGCGACGCGGATTATGAAAATGCCAAGCAACTTGCTGATAAAAGAGGAAATTTGGAACACCAAAAGACTCTTGTTGACTTTGAGCTTAGTTCTCTCTGTAATTTCGAAGAAAACAAAAGTGAGCTTATCGAAAATATGCAAGATACCCGTCAGGGTGTGAAAAAATTCAAAGCTTTCTCCGTTTTTTCGATGATAGTCGGCATTCCTCTAATTGCCTTGGGCGCGCTACTCGGATACTCTGTTTCGAGTCTGTTTTTTGCACTCGCAATATTCGGAGCCGTCCTGTCATTAACAGCGGGTATAACCCTTTTTCTCTCACTCAAATCCGGTGTCGGAAACAAGGCAGCTGATGATACGCTTCTCCGAAAAAACGAGAGAAAACAGAGCCTTTTACTGCAGCTTGATTCCGTTAATCGTGAAATTTCCGAGCTTGACGGTAAGCTAGAGAATTTTATCGGTAAATTCCCCATTGAAAAAACCGTTCCGATTTCAGCGGCTGTTGACACCGTAATGAGAAAAAGAGAACTTTACCTTGCTCTTACTGAAAACGAAACTTTTTCTGCAAAAAGACGTGAGGAAGATCTTCTGAGGGCAAAAAAATGTCAGGCGGAAGCAGATGCGTTTCTTTCGCTCTTCCCCACCGTAAGCCCTCGGCCGTTCGATGAAATAAGCGCAAAGCTTGTCGAATATACCGCTCTCTCCCGTTCGCTTGAGCGTACGAAGAAGGCAATATTCGACTTCTCACGTGAGCACGGCATAGACGAAGCTTCGCTGAGCGAAGAGCTTGACTGTAAAAACATTCCGAGTCCCGACGACCCGACGCTGAACGAACGTATTGACGAACTTGTGCGCTCACGCGCGCTGCTCGAGCGTCAGTGCCGAGTGTTATCAGACCAGATTGACAGAATAGACGACCTCACAGCCGAAAAGAATGCCCTCATAGAAAAGGCG
>JAZLCX010000096.1:0-20456 GCA_045614425.1 Eubacteriales bacterium
TGAAAATTAATTTTACACCCCTAAAGACTATAGCTATCATTTACGCCACGGAGGATTGCCTATGAACACGAGAAAACTCACAGTTCTATCTCTCTCCGTGGCGCTTGCTATGGTCTTTTCATTTATTGAAACGCTTATTCCACCCATCGTTGCGGTTCCGGGCGTTAAGCTCGGACTTGCAAACGTCGTTTCGGTGTTTCTTCTTTATTCTGTGGGAAGAAGGGAAGCGTTCACCGTTGCTGTAATAAGAGTTTGCCTTTCGTCTTTGCTTTTCGGCTCTGCCGTCAGCCTTGTATACAGTCTCTCGGGCGCTCTTCTCTCTCTCGGCGCTATGATGCTTCTTATGAAGCTTCCTATTTTCTCGCCGCTCAGCGTAAGCGTTGTCGGCGGTGTTCTTCACAACGCGGCACAAATCATATGCGCATGTATAATTATGGAAAACGCGGCAATTGCCTCATACCTACCCGTTCTCATAATATCGGGAACGGTTGCGGGAATTTTCGTAGGACTTCTCGCAGGTCTGCTTACGGCAAAGCTTAAGGGAAAGATAAAAATGCAGTAAAATGCGGAAATCCGCAGGCCGGGCGGACTTGATTTTTCTATCTTATAAATAAAAGGACGAAGAATGTTTTTACACTCTCCGTCCTTGCTTTTTATATTTCCATAATGATGGGAAGTATCATCGGTCTGCGCTTTGTTTCCTTAAATATAAACTTCGAAAGCTCGTCGCGTATAAGCGATTTTATTGCCATTCGGTCGTTATATTTTTTTGATATCGCGCGAAGAAGCGTTTCTTCTACAAGTGCCTTTGCTCTCTCAAGAAGCGCCTCGGATTCCTTAACGTAAACAAATCCGCGCGAAACTATATCGGGGCCCGACACAAGATACCTTCCGTTTGCATCAACCGTTGCTACAACAGCCACGAGTCCGTCCTCGGAAAGAATCTTTCTGTCGCGGAGAACCACGCTTCCTATATCGCCTATTCCCGCGCCGTCAACGAGCACGTTTCCTGCCGGAACCGTACCGTTAAATTTAGCACCCTTGCGGTCTATTTCAAGAACCTTGCCGATTTCCGATATGAAAATATTCTTCGGGGGGATTCCCATAAATTCAGCGTTTTCCTTGTTTGCGAAAAGGTGTCTTTCCTCACCGTGTATCGGCATAAAGTACTTTGGCTTGAGAAGCGCCATAAGCAGCTTTATCTCCTCGCGGCAGGCGTGGCCGGAAACGTGTACCTCCTCGACCATATCGTTCACTACCTTTACGCCGTTTTTGATAAGAGCGTTTACTATTCTTCCTACAAGCTTCTCGTTGCCGGGAATCGCGCTCGATGAAAGAATTACCACATCGTTTGCCATAAGCTTGACTCTGTCGTGCTCCGAAAAAGCGATTCTGTAAAGAGCCGACATAGGCTCTCCCTGGCTTCCCGTTGTTATGAGAGTAAGCTCTCCCGGTCTATACTTCTTTATTTCCGATGCGTCAATAAGCACTCCGTCGGGCAGGTCGATATATCCGAGCTCTGCCGCCGCGCCTATGACGTTTACCATGCTTCGTCCGAGAATTGCTACACGCCTGCCGTGGTTTGCGCTCGCATTTATTATTTGCTGTACTCTGTGTATGTTTGACGAGAAGGTTGCGACTATAAGTCTTTTGTCCTCATACTGCGCGAAAATTCTCTCAAGCGAGCTTCCCACCGTTCTCTCGGATGGGGTGTATCCCGCTCTCTCAGCATTGGTCGACTCGCACATAAGAAGGGTAACGCCCGACTTTCCAATCTCGCCTATTCTCGTCAGGTCCATCATAAATCCGTCTATAGGTGAAACGTCAAGCTTAAAGTCGCCCGAGTGGAACACCGTGCCGACGGGGGTTTTTATTGCAATTGCACAGGCGTCGGCAATCGAATGGTTAACGTGGATGAATTCCGCCTTAAATACTCCGAGATTTATGACGTCGCCCGCCTCTACCGTATATAAATCCGGCTCGTAGCCGAGCTTAATTTCGTCAAGCTTTCCCTCTATTATACCGAGCGACAGTCGGGTGCCGTATATCGGCACGTTTATCTCGCGCAAAATGTAGGGAACAGCTCCTATATGGTCCTCGTGGCCGTGAGTAATGAGAATTCCTCTCACACGGTCCGCGTTTTTTACAAGATAGCTTATGTCGGGAATAACGAGGTCCACTCCGAGCATATCCTCGTCGGGAAATCCCATTCCCGCATCAATTACGATAATATCACGCCCGTATTCTATTACTGTGATATTCTTTCCTATTTCGCCAAGACCGCCGAGCGCGGCAACCTTAAGCGAACCAAGTCTTTCCTTTTTGGTTTTTTCTTTTGTCATTTTGTTCCTTTCTTAAAATATTATACCGAGTGCAAAGCAAATTGCAAAGGATGCGGCAGCCCCGATAGCAAACGTCAAAAAATACCATCTCTTAGAATAAAGAAAGCCTCCCCTTTGCGCCCCTATATTTTCGTTTATTATTCTGTTTGCCTCCTCAACCATTTTCTCGTTTGAGAGGCACTCTGCTTGCGCGTCGGGCCTTATTACAAAGTAGGCTTCCTCGAAATGTCGGCTGCCCGTATTCTTAACGTATATAACTTTTTTCTGATATCCCCTCATGCATACTTTCCTTTTTTTCGGAGTATCGACGGGATTTATTGTTTTTATTCGATTTAGGTCAAATTATACGATATAAAATTAAACTGCTTTTTTCTTTTGTTTATAACTTTTTGGGGGTATCGGATTTTGCGACACCCCCAGCTGTTTATCCTTTATTTTCTTCCGAAAAGTCTTCCAAAGAGGCCAAGTTTGCGTTTGCTCTCCTCTTCCTTTCCCGCCTTTTCTTCTACGGCAGGAATATCCTCCGCGGTGACGGTCTCTATAACCGCCTCTTCTGCCTTTGCCTCGGGAATTTCTTCCTGTACCTCGGGCTCTTCGATGGGCGCTTCCTTCTCCGCCTCAACAAGCTCGCGCTCAACCTTTTCTTTAACCTTTGCCGAAATTCTTTTTCTCTTCTTCTTTTCGGGAAGAATTACCTCGTAGTTCTCGTCAAGAAGGTCATCAATTGAAATGTTGAAAAGAAGCTTCAATTCAAGAAGATTAGACACCTCCGGGTAGGATTGACCCGATTCCCACTTACATACAGCCTGTCTTGAAACACCTACAGCGCTCGCAAGCTCATCCTGGGTTATACCCTTTAATTTTCTGAGTTTTACAATTTTTTCGTTGAAAGTCATTTGTCCATCCTCACAATTTTTCGGCCGTTTGACCTTTTTTGTTTTACAGTCAGTGGTAAGTGGCAAAGGTTGGCGTATCTATTTTCCAGCCGTCTGCCTCTTCAATAAGACCTATTTCCTTTTCTTTTGTCTGAGAACTGCCGTCCCGTGTAACCTTAACGCTTATTTTCACGGTAACGACCTCTCCCTTTGAGCCTACTACCGAGAGAGTATCGTAAAGATATTCAACCTCGTCGGTAAGAAGTCGGTTATACCTTGAATAAACCATAACCTTATCATTATCCTGGTAGTATCTGGCGTATACCGCCGTTCCCGCGCCTCCGCTCGTTCCGTTGAAAACGCTAAGATAGATGCTCTCCGAGTATTCTCTTGAAAAAACACTGAGCGTCTTTTCGAGCATTTCCTCAACATTTTCGACTCCGAGTCTTGAAAGCGCTGCACGGGTGGCGGGGAAGTAGACTTTTGTGCTGTCCTCTTCCTCCTCATATTCAAGGCCCTCGCCCCAGAACACCTCGTTCAGTACGGCAGATTCCTTTATAAGACGCTCGGCCTCGGAAAGAACCTCGGCTTCGTCATAGCTTCGGTTTCCGCCGGCGCAGGCGAAAAGAGAAAACAACGATACGGACAAAAGTATAAGTGCTAATGTCCTTTTCATTATATCTCGTCCTCCGCCTCGCCGTCATTAAGTCTGTTATCCTCGGTGGGTGTCACTTTTTCGCTCGGTTCTTCGGCTATTTCCTTATTAATAGCTTCGCTTGCCTCTTCGATTTCCTCTTCGCGCTCAAGACGTGCCACGTTATTTATAAACGCTCCGTCTGCAAGACGCATAACGATGACACCTGTCGCGGTTCTTGAATAAACGTTGATATTAGATACAGAGGTTCTTATAATTACGCCCTCGTTGGTTATGAGCATAATATCGTCCTCGTCGTCAACGGTTATAATTGCCGAAAGCTTACCTGTCTTTTCGTTTACGTTCTGACAGCAAACTCCCTTTCCTCCGCGGTTTTTCATCTCGCGGAAGTCGGAGAATTCGGTTCTCTTTCCCATTCCTTTTTCGGTAACGGTGAGAAGCTTCTTTGTGTCATCTACAACGGCAACGCCTACAACGTAATCCTCGCCCGAAAGAGTAATACCTCTTACTCCGCGTGCGGCTCTTCCCATACATCTGACGTTATCCTCGTCGAATCTTACGGCAAGACCTGCCCGTGTCGCAATAATAAGGTTTTCTCCGCCCTTTGTATGTCTTACGAATATAAGCTCGTCGCCCTCATCGAGATTTATTGCAATCTTTCCGCCGACTCGCTGATACTCAAAGTCCTTAAGAAGAGTTCTCTTTATAACTCCGTTTCTCGTTACCATGGTGAGATATTCACCGTCACAGAACTCGGAAATCGAGATTATTGCCGTAACGACCTCGCCCTCGGAGAGCATTATTATATTGTTTAAGAACGTGCCCTTTGCAGTTCTTGATGCCTCGGGTATGCGGTATGCCTTTTTCGAATAAACTCTTCCCTTATTGGTAAAGAAGAGAAGGTGAGAGTGGCTGTTTACAACGAGAACGTCCTTGACGAAGTCGTCCTCCTTCGTTGTCATTCCGATAATACCCTTGCCGCCGCGGTTCTGCGCTGAATAGGTATCTGCTCTCTGTCTCTTTATATAACCGGAATTTGACACGGTTATAACGCAGGTGTGCTTTTCGATAAGGTCCTCAAGGTCTATTTCCTCGGTAGCCTCAACAAGCTCGGAGCGTCTTTGGTCGCCGAACTTCGCCTTTGCGGAAAGGAGCTCGCCCTTGAGTATCTCCTTTACCTTGTTGTCGTCGTTAAGAATAGAAGTAAGCTCGGCTATAATTTCGGTGAGCTTTGCAATTCTTTCCTCAACCTTCTTTCTTTCAAGGCCGGAGAGCTTTCCGAGTGTCATATCGACAATAGCCTGCGCCTGAACCTCGGAAAGCATAAATCTTTCGATAAGCGTTTCCTTTGCGGCTGGTATAGACTCGCTCTTTTTTATGATAGAGATAACCTCGTCGATATTTTCGGTTGCTGTTCTGTATCCTTCAAGAATGTGGTTTTCCTTCTTTGCCTTTTCTACGTCAAACTCACATCTTCTTATTATAACGCTCTTTTGGAACTTGATATACTCGTCAAGAATTGCTCCGAGAGAGAGCGTTTTGGGCTCGCCGTTTACTATAACGAGCATATTTACCGAGCAGGTATCCTGAAGCTGAGTATACTTATAAAGCTGATTGAGAATTACCTCTCCGTTTGCTTCCTTTTTGTACTCAACAACTATTCTCATACCGTCTCTGCCCGACTCGTCGCGAAGAGCGCTCATACCCTCTATCTTCTTTTCTTTATAGAGGTTTGCCATGCTCTCTATAAGCATAGCCTTGTTCACCATATAGGGAATCTCGGTGAAGACTATTCTTCTCTTATCCTCTTCGACAACGGCGCGCGCACGCACGTAAACCTTGCCTCTGCCGGTTTCATAGGCATCTCTTATTCCCTTTGAGCCGTAAATTATAGCGGCGGTGGGGAAGTCGGGGCCCTTTATAAACTGCATAAGCTCGTCTACGGTACATTCGGGATTGTCTATTCTGTAAACCGTTCCGTCTATTACCTCGGAGAGATTGTGAGGGGGGATATTCGTAGCCATACCGACAGCGATACCTACAGAGCCGTTAACGAGAAGGTTGGGAAAGCGCGAGGGAAGAACTATGGGCTCATCTCTCGTATTATCAAAGTTTCTCGTCATCGGCACGACCTTTTTCTCTATATCGCTCATCATAAGGTCGGCAATTTTACTCATTCTTGCCTCGGTGTAACGGTATGCTGCCGCTCCGTCACCGTCGACGTTACCGAAGTTTCCGTGTCCTTCTACAAGAGGATAGCGGAGAGAAAAGCTCTGCGCCATTCTTACCATCGCCTGATAAACAGCCGCGTCGCCGTGAGGATGGTATCTACCAAGCACGTTACCGACGGTTGTAGCTGATTTACGGAAGGGCTTATCATAGGTTAAGTGGTCCTCGTACATAGCGTAAAGTATTCTTCTTTGTCCGGGCTTCATTCCGTCGCGCACGTCGGGAAGAGCTCTTGAGGTTATAACACTCATGGAATACTCTATAAATGAGCTTCTTACTTCCTTTACAATATCACGCGATTCTATTTTTTGAAGAGGAAATTCTATATCTGACGGCTTGTAATTTGATTTATCCATTTTTCCCCCTCCTTATATATCAAGATTTTCAACGAATTTTGCGTTTTGAGATATAAACTGACGTCTTGGCTCAACCATGTCTCCCATAAGAACAGAGAACATCTCGTCGCAGGCAATTGCGTCGTTTATATCAACCTTAAGAAGCGTGCGGCGCTCGGGGTCCATTGTCGTTTCCCAAAGCTGCTCGGGGTCCATTTCACCAAGACCCTTATATCTTTCTGCCTCAACACCTACTCCGCCAAGCTCCTCGATGTATTTATCCCTTTCGGCATCTGAGAAGGCATATCTCATCTGCTTTCCCTTATGAACCTTATAAAGCGGGGGCTGTGCGAGATATACGTGTCCGCCCTCTATAAGAGGACGCATGTGTCTGAAGAAGAAGGTGAGAAGAAGAATTCTTATATGCGAGCCGTCAACGTCGGCATCCGCCATAATTATTATCTTGCCGTACCTTAACTTAGTTATATCAAAATCCTCACCGATTCCGCAGCCGAGTGCCTGTATTATCGGTATTATAGAGGTATTTGAATATATTTTTTCAAGTCTTGCCTTTTCTACGTTAAGAACCTTTCCGCGAAGGGGAAGAATTGCTTGATAACGGCTGTCGCGTCCGTCCTTTGCAGAGCCTCCCGCGGAATCTCCCTCTACAAGATAAACCTCGGTAAGTCTCGCTTCCTTTTCGTTACAGTCTGAAAGCTTTCCGGGAAGAGTGGATATTCCGTCAAGAGCATTCTTTCTTCTTGCAAGAGCTCTTGCCTTTCTTGCCGCCTCGCGCGCTCTGTTTGCTTCAAGCGCCTTTTCTATTATCTGTCTTGCATCGGTGGGATTTTCCTCAAGGTATTCCTCAAGCTTTGCCGAAACTATTGAATCAACGAGAGTTCTTATCTCACTGTTACCGAGCTTCGCTTTGGTCTGGCTCTCAAACTGCGCGTCGGTGAGCTTAACCGAAATTATCGCAACGAGTCCCTCTCTTACGTCCTCGCCCGAGAGTGTGTCGTCACCTTTAAGGATTCCTACCTTCTTTGCGTAGTTGTTGAAGGCTCTTGTAAGAGCTGTTTTGAAGCCGGTCTCGTGTGTTCCGCCTTCGATGGTAGACATATTGTTTGCAAAGGAAATTATTGTTTCGTTGTAGCTGTCGTTATACTGCATTGCCACCTCGGCAATGGAGTTATCCTTTTCGCCCTTCATGTATATAACGCTGTTATGAATAGGGTTTCCGCGCTTTTCATTGTTGAGATATTCAACGAAGGAAACTATACCGCCCTCGTAATGAAGAATCTCCTCGCGCTCCTGTCCCTCGCGCTTATCGGTGAGTATAATTTTAACTCCGGCGTTAAGGAATGCCTGCTCACGCATTCTTGTGAGAATGGTTTCATATTCAAATACCGCTTCCTCAAAAATGGTGGGGTCGGGCTTGAAGCGCACGAAAAGTCCGTGCTTGTCGCCGCAGTCGCCCTCACACTTAAACGGGCGTCTTACCATTCCGCGCTCAAATCTTTCGGTATATCTTTTGCCATCTCTGTGGTTTGCAACCTCAACCCACTCCGAAAGAGCGTTTACAACCGATGCTCCGACACCGTGAAGACCGCCGGCAATTTTATATCCGTCTCCGCCGAATTTTCCGCCTGCGTGAAGAACGGTATAAACAACCTCAAGAGTAGGAAGACCAAGCTTTTCATTCATTCCCGAGGGAATTCCTCGTCCATCATCCTCTACGGAAACACTGTTATCCTCCCATATAGTTACGTTTATGGCAGAACAGTGGCCCGCGAGCGCCTCGTCTATTGAGTTGTCCACAATCTCGTAAACAAGATGGTGAAGACCTTTTATAGAGGTAGTACCTATGTACATACCCGGTCTTTTTCTTACAGCCTCAAGTCCCTCAAGAACCTGTATTTGGCTGTCATCGTAGCCCTTATTTTCAAGCTCCCTTTTGTCGATGTTTTCCATTTTTCTTTCCTTTTTCCTTAGTTTATATGTCCTTCGTTTTCAATTCTTTGCTTTAAACCCGAGGTTGATATTCTCGAAAGCTTTATTTTTTCTCCGTCCTTATCAATAAGAAGAATAAAAGCACGCGGCAAGTCCGAATCGGTATATTCTATAAGACCTTCCTTTTGTTTTTTGTTTATATACTTCTTTGTGGTTTTTGAAACCGTTGAAGTATCAAGGTCGAATATTCCTATTATGTTTTCTTTTTTTATACTTTCGCCGTTTCCTATATGTAAATACATATCAATATCCATTCTGCCGCCAGAGGCGACCGCATAAACTCAAGGCGCAAACAAATATAAATAAACTTTGTTTTACCTATTTATCCTTATAATTTCCGGAATAAACCTCTATTTTTGATGAGCTTATTTCGCCGGCAATATCCTTATCGCACGAGGTTATTATTATCTGTCTTTTTTCTATACCCTCTGTTATGTATTTTTTTCTTTTCTCGTCAAGCTCTGAAAGCACGTCGTCGAAAAGAAACACAGGATATTCTCCCGAAATATCGCGGCTTACCTCACCCTCGGCAAGCTTTAAGGCAAGAACTATTGACCTTTGCTGTCCCTGGGATGCGAAAAGCCTTGAGCTTTTTTCATTTATATTTATAATAAGGTCGTCTCGGTGAACTCCGAAAAGAGAGCTTCCGACAGCCATCTCTCTTCTTATTTCAGCTGTAAAAACCCTATTATATATCTCTTTTATTTTCTGTCTGTCAGAAGATTCTTCATCTATATCGCTCTTATAAAAAAGCGTAACGTTCTCATCTCCGTCGGAAATTTCCTTCATTATAGAGCTTACGTAAACGTTTAATTTTTCTATATATTCCTTTCTCATAAGGTATATATATGAAGCATATTCAGCCATATAATATGACCAGGAAATAAGCTCGTTTTCGTCTATCGGCAAACCCTTTGACGCCATTTTTAAAAGACAGTTTCGGTTTTCAAGAGCTTTTTTATAGTTTGAATAATAATTTATATACACTCCGTAGCACTGACTTATCGCGACGTTTAAAAATTCGCGTCTGCCGTCGGGACTTCCTTTAACTAAAAGAAGATCGTCGGGATAAAAGAGAACGGCTCTGAAATTTCCGAGCATTTCCTTGATTTTTTCAAGCTTATACCCATTCTTTTTTCTTCGTCTCTCTTTTTTATAAAGAGTATATTCAAGAGAATTTTCTCCTCTTTCGTCTTCATACTCTATATATATTCTGAATCCCTCTTCGCCAAACCTTATAAGCTCTTTTTCCTCTGCAGCGCGAAAGGATTTTCCTCTTGCGAATATATATATTCCCTCGACCGCATTGGTTTTTCCCTGGGCGTTGTCTCCGTAAAGAAGATTTACACCCTCGTAAAAATTTATTTCACATTTTTCAATATTTCTGAAGTTTTCAGCTTTAAATTTTTTTAATATCATTACTTTTCATTCATTCTTACGGGAAGAACCATATACAAGTAATTGAATTTTTCATCCGTCGCCTTGGGTGCAATAGTTATTGCCTGAGTAGGAGTTTTAAAGGAAATTATAATGTCCTCTCCCTCAGCAGCCTTTATGCTGTTTATAAGATAACGGCAGTTAAATCCTATCTCTATGTCAGAGCCCTCGTGATCACAGTCCATTTCATCGAAGACCTTACCGTTAACCGAGGATGACGAGAGAACGATAAAGTCCTCTTCAACCTTTATTTTAACGTAGCTTTTTCCGCTGCCCTGAATCTTTTCCTCGGCAATGATATTCGCTCTTTCAAGAGCAGAAAGCATTCTTTCTCTGTTAAGTGTAACGAATATATCGTTTTCCTTGGGGATAATTCTGTTATAATCGATATACTCTGAGTCAATTGTTCTTGTAAAGAAGGTTATCTCGTCGCACTTTATTATAGCGTGCTTTCTCGAAAGGTAGAACATACACTTATATTCTTCGTCATCGGGAAGAATTTTTGTAAGCTCAGCAAGCGCATGTCCGGGAATAATAAAGGAGCAGTCAACCGACTCGTTTATATCGTTGATTGAATTTACCTCACAGCTTATATTGCATTTTGAAAGAGTATAGCTGTCGCAGGAAACAACCTCCATTCCATCGTTATTGATTTTAAAATATGCGCCCATAAGCATAGCTCTGTTATCCTGAGCAGCGATTGAATGGGAAACCTTTGAAATCATTTTCTTTACGGTTTGAGAGGATATTTCAAAGCCCTTGTCGGAAACGAGGTCGGGAAGATTCGGGAAATCCTCTCCGCGAGATGCAAATATTGAAAAGCTTGCCTTTCCGCAGGAAATTTCGCAGTTGAGCTTTTCATTTATATCTATTGTAAGCTCGTCATCGGGAAGAACTCTTACCGTCTGATAAAGTCTTTGAGCGTTAATTATATATCTTCCTTCTCTTTCAATCTCTGTGGGAGTAAATACAGCTCTTACACCCTTATTCATATCGTAGGTTGAAATTCTTACAGTGCCGTCGTCAAGAGTTTCTATCAATACACCCTCTATTGAGGTTATTGTATTTTTATTTGAAACACTTCCCATAGCGGGAGTTAAAACCTTCATAAATTCCGATTTATGTACCGTAAACTTCATTTTTATCAAGTCCTTTCGATTTTTTCAAGAGAAAAAATATTTATTTTGTAGTAATAGTTGTAATAGGGAATGTCAGTTTGTTGAAAATTCCGAAAACCCTTTAATTTTATAGTTTTTTAAAGCTATCCTGAAATAAAATCCTGTTGAAATTCTGTTAATTTGAAAAACAAATCTTTAAACAAAATATCAAACCCTTTTTTAACAGTAAATTTTAAACATATTAACAAAAAAATGTTAAATTACTGTCCCTTTATTTCTTTCATAAGCTTTTTTATTTCGCTTCCGCTCTTATTTTTGGTTTTTATATTTGTTTCAACCTTTGAAAGAGAGGAAAGAACTGTTGCGTGGTCGCGTCCGAATATATTTCCTATTTCTTTAAGAGAAAGATTGGTCATATTTCTTATTATGTAGATTGCGTTATGACGCGCATTTGAAATATTTTCGGTTCTTTTCTTTGATTTTATATCCTCAATTGTAATTCCGAAGTGCTTTGTAACAACCGAGAGAATTTTTTCAACAAGAACTCCTGTAGGAATATTACCTGGGTCTATAAAGGAAATTGACTGGTCGATGGATTCCTTTGTAACCGGTGTCTGAGAAAGCGAATGAAGAGCGTAAAGTCTTTTAAGAACTCCCTCAATCTGTCTTATGTTGCGCTGAAGACGCTCCGCCATATAATCTACAAGCTCGTTTGAAATAAGAAGATTCATAAGCGAAGCTTTTTTCTTTATAATTGCGGTTCTGAGCTCAAAGCTCGGCGGGGAAACCTCTGCTATAAGACCGCCTTCGAATCTTGAACGAAGCCTGTCCTCAAGGGGCTGAATATCCTTCGGGGGACGGTCGCTTGTAAGAATTATCTGCTTATCTGCCTCGTAAAGAGCTGAGAAGGTGTGGAAGAATTCCTCCTGCGTCGAAACCTTTCCGGCTATAAACTGTATATCGTCTATAAGTAAGACGTCGGCCTTTCTGTATTTTTCTTTAAATGCTGACGTTTCTGCCTTCGAAATGGATTCTATAAGCTCATTCATAAAATCCTCGCAGGTCTTATAAACGATTTTAAGCTCGGGATGGTTTTTTCTAAGGTCGTTTATTACCGCGTAAAGAAGGTGTGTTTTTCCAAGTCCCGAGTGTCCGTGAATGAAAAGGGGGTTGAAGTAAGTGGGGTCCTTTGAAACCGCAAGACACGCCGCCTTAACGAATTTATTTGATTCGCCCTCTATGAAGTTTTCGAAGGTGTATTCCTCTTTTCTCGGTGCGTCTGGAGTATTGCTTAAAATATCATTTATTTTATTTTTTCTCGATTCAATCTCGACGGGGTCGGGAATTTCAATGGGCTCGGGCTCGTTTATTACCATAACCTCGGGCTTAGACTCGGGGGGACTGTCGATTTCAATTTCGAGAGGAAAGCCAATAGCTTCCTCGAGAGCCGATGAAATAAGTGAAATATATTTAGTTGAAAGAACGGTTTTTCTAAGCGACGTCGGGGTAAAGAAGACGGCCTTTTGTTCGCTGAGAGAAATAAGCTCAAAATCCCCGAACCAGAGGTTAAAAACCGTCTTTGCGGGAAGATTTTCGGAGATGTTTTGAAGAACCAGCGCGGTTATATCCTTAAGCTCGCTCATATTTTTTCCTTTCTTTTTTCGTCATTATAAAATCTTTTTTTGCCTGTTTTTACACGTATAAAAAGCAAAAAGGGTATAGTTATAGCTTTTTTATATATATATTATACCTATTATAACATATATATAAAGTAATTGCAACAAAAAAAGATAAGTTTTTGTGACGTTTTTATATAATTCACAAAAACCTATCCGAAAATATTATTATCAAAGTCTTTTGGATTTTCCCTTGAAGAAAAGAGAGGCGATAAATCCGAGAAGAAGCGAAACGGTGCATCCGACAGCCGCCGCAGAAAAAGCGCCGCCGAGAACTCCGAAAATTCCCTCGCCGTCGACCGCCTTGCGTACTCCCTCGGCAACTCCTCCGCCAAAGCCGATAAGGGGAAGAGAAGCACCGCATCCCGCAAATTCAAACAAGGGCTTATAAACGCCGAGAGCACCGAGCAAAACACCGAAAACGACGTAAAAAACAAGAATTTTAGCAGGTGTCAGAGCCGTTTTATCTATCAGTATTTGCGCGAAAACACAGAATATTCCGCCAACACCGAAGGCAATAAGTGAAGAAATCAGCAAAATTAAATCCTTTCCGCCAACAAGGCATTTTATAAATCAGTCGGATGAAATGTGAATTGCCGGAGCAATTCCGAGAATATTTTGCCCCTGCATAACGCTTGACGGACTCATAAGAGCGCCGGTTGACATAAAGAGTATATTTTTTATTTTTCCTGCGGCAAGTTCGGGGAGAAAATGAGAGGCAAGAGTCGATGCTGAGCATCCGCAGCCCGAAGCGCCCGAATGAACGTCAGAGCTTTCCTTGTCGTAGAGAAGATTTCCGCAGTCCACGTGCTTTATATGCGACGAGGGCATATTCTTTTCAATAAGCTCCTCAAAAATCTCCGAGCCGACACCCCCAAGGTCCCCGGTGATTACGTAATCAAATTCGCGTGCGGGCACCTCCGAGAGGGAAAAGTAGGTATAAAAGGTATCAAAGGCGGCTCGAGCCATTGCCGCTCCCATATTGGAAGCATCTCCGACAAGTCCGTCCACGATTTTCCCTATGATGCCGTCTTTTATTTTAACCTTTCCGCCGCTGCCGAGAATAAAAGCGCCTGCCGCCGTCGCGGTCCACTGCGCCGTAGGAGATCGCTGACCGCCGTATTCTATGGGAGTCCTGAACTGTCTTTCGGCTGCCGAGTTGTGCGATGTGGTTACGGTAGCTCCGAGCGAAATATTTGAAGATGCTATAAGAGATGAGGTGAGAAGGAGAGCCTCGGTACAGGTTGAGCAGGCGGAATAAAGCCCTACGTAGGGAATTCCGAATGAATAAAGACCGCCCGACGAGGCTACGCACTGGTTTTCAAGGTCGCCTGCAAAAATGGCGTCAATATCCTTTGGAGAAAGAGATATTTTATTCATCGCAAGATTTAAAGAAAGCCTTCCCATCTCTCCCTCGGCAAGCTCCCACGTAGGCATGCCGAATCTGTCGGTGTCGTCGCAAAAATCAAATTTATCTCCAAGGGGGCCGCGTCTTTCCTCGTATCCCCCGACCGCTGCCCAGGATAAAAAGGAGGGGGCGTTTTTTCCGAAATCTATTATTTTTCTCATATCATTACAACCGTTTTGTAAATATAGTAGATAATTCCGTACAGAGTTCCCGCAAGAGTGGAGTAGAGAATAACCGGCCCCGCAACCGTAAAGATTTTAGAGCCGACACCGCCTATATACCCCTCGCTGCGCGTGTCTATTGCCGAAGAGGTAACCGCGTTTGCAAAGCCCGTGACCGGAACGAGAGTTCCCGCACCCCCGAAGCGTGCAACCTTATCGAAGAATCCGAGTGCTGTCGCGAGCGAGGCGATGAGGATATATGAGACCGTAACGAGAAGATATGAATGCTTTTCGGAAAATCCGAGCCACATATAAAAAAACGCGAGCCACTGACCGATAAAGCATATAAGACCGCCGACAAGAAATGCAAGTGTGCAGTTTTTTAACACGGGGGATGATGGGGCGTGCTTCTTTATCAGTGTTTTATACTCTTCGTTGCTTTCGATTTTTTTCGTATTTTCTTGCATTTTATTTCCTCAAATATAAACAAAAGTTTACTTTTTCTGTGGATATTATGCCTCATCAGAGTCGAATTATCCAAATAAATGAATTATACCCCCTTGAATATTTGAAAAGTTTGTGATAAAATAAAGTAACAAAGAGAAAAGGAGAGAGCCAATGCAGAGCGAATGGAACTCAAATGAATATAATGACGGCGAGGATTACGCCTTTCAGACCTTGAGAAGAGACGGAAGACCGAAGACACTCGGTTGGTCTGTTGCGGCGCTCAGCCTCGGTATCGTTGCCGCTGTTACAAGTGCTTTCGGCTGGTCGAGTATAATTCTCGGTGTATGCGCAATCGTTTGTGCCGCGGTATCAAGACGGGTTCTCGGATATTTTGACGGAAAAGCGATAGCAGGTCTTATCCTCGGAATTTTCGGCACGGTGTTCGGTGTTGCGATGATAATATATTCCTTTACTCTTGACGACCAAGAGGCAAAATACCTTTGGGATTATCTGAAGCAGTTCTTTGAGAATGCCGAGAATATGGATTGATATTCATTTTATAAATAAAGTGGCGCTGACAGCATTTAGCGAGTCAGCGCCACTTTTTGTTCTATTTCGTTTTAGTTAATTGCGTTAAGGATTCCCTCTACAGCTGCGAGAGCCTCGTCGATTTTATCGAGGTCGCGGCCACCGCTCATTGCACTGTCGGGTCTTCCGCCGCCCTTACCGCCGCATATTGCGGAGATTTCGCGGAGAATGTTTCCTGCGTGTGCGCCTGCCTTTACAGCATCCGGGCCTGCCGCTGCAACAAAGTTGAGCTTGCCGTCGGATACCGTTGCGAATACCGCAACCGAGTCGGAATATTTCGACTTGACCGTATCGCAAAGAGAACGAACGGCATCGGGCTTTGAATCAACTCTTGCGGTAACGAGCTTGAATTTGCCGACCGTCTTAAGCGACTCAAGAAGAGATTTAGTCTTCATCTCTGCAATGCGAGAGTTCGCCGAGTCAAGCTCGCGGCGAGCCTCTTTAAGCTCGGACTGAAGCGATATAGCCTTTTTAACTATTGCCGAGGGGCCCTGCGCCTTGATTTCCTTTGCAACCTCGGAAATAAGCGCGTCGCGCTCCGAAAGAAGAGTGAGGACGCCGAATCCGGTTGTTGCCTCTATTCTTCTTACACCTGCGGCAACCGAGCTTTCGGATATAATCTTGAAAAGACCGATTTCGCCGGTAGAAGAAACGTGAGTACCGCCGCAAAGCTCAATCGAGGACGAGCCTATGCTGACAACCCTGACCGTGTCACCGTATTTCTCGCCGAAGAGCGCCATTGCACCCTTTTTGCGAGCCGAATCTATGTCTGTGACTTCCGTGGAGCAGCCCTCTGCGAGAAGGATGCTTTCGTTTACAGCCTTTTCGACCTCGGCTATTTCCTCTGCCGTCATAGCAGCGAGATGGCTGAAATCGAATCTGAGTCTGTGCTCGTCTACGTACGAGCCCGCCTGCTCAACGTGTGAGCCGAGAACGCGGCGAAGAGCCGCTTGAAGAAGGTGGCACGCCGAGTGGTTTCTCTTTATAGCCTGACGGCGAGCCGCGTCAACCTTGAGGGTGAGGGTGTCGCCGCATTTGATATTTCCGGCATCGATTTTTACGATATGGACGTATACGCCCGAGGACTTTTTGGTATCGAGCACGGTAAGGGTTGCCTTGTCAGATAAAATGACACCGGTGTCACCTACCTGGCCACCGCCTTCGCCGTAAAATACCGTTTTGTCAAAGACTACGGAAACCTCGCCCTCGGAAGCCTCCTTAACCTCTTCTCCGTCGGAGAAAACAGAAAGAATCTTTGCTTCGCATTCAACACTCGTGTAGCCCAAAAAGTCGGTTTTCGGAAGTGAAGAGATGAGGTCCTTTGAGGAATCCGACCATCCCGAAATATTTCCTCTTGCGGCTCTTGCGCGGGACTTCTGCTCTTCCATAAGCGCGCGGAAGGCATCGTCGTCGAGGGAAATTCCCGCTTCCTCGGCAATTTCACGGGTGAGGTCAACGGGGAAGCCGAAGGTGTCGTAGAGCTTGAAGGCGTCAGCGCCGGCAAGCACCGAAAGTCCCTTTGCCTTTATGTCATCGAGAATTCCCGAGAGAATTCCGAGTCCGGCATCAATTGTCGCATTAAAGCGTTCCTCCTCAAGAACTATTACCTTGATGATATAATCGCGCTTTTCGGCAAGCTCGGGGTATGCATTTTCATTCTGAGATATAACAATTTCGGCAAGCTCCTTTAGGAACATACGGTTAATGCCGAGAAGCTTTCCGTGGCGGCAGGCACGTCTTATAATTCTTCTGAGAACGTAGCCGCGTCCCTCGTTTGAGGGAATAACGCCGTCGGAAATCATAAAGGTCGAGCTTCTTATGTGGTCGGTTATGACGCGGATAGAAACGTCGTCCTTGGCGCTCTTTCCGTATTCCTTTGAGGCTATGGAGCAGACGGTGTCGAGAATTTTGCGAACGGTGTCAACCTCAAAGAGATTGTCAACTCCCTGCATAACGCAGGCAAGACGCTCAAGACCCATACCGGTGTCTATGTTTTTGGTTAAAAGCTCGGTGTAATTTCCGTTTCCGTCGTTATTGAACTGAGAGAATACGTTGTTCCAGATTTCCATAAATCTGTCGCAGTCGCAGCCGGGCTTACAGTCGGGCGAGCCGCATCCGTATTTAATTCCTCTGTCAAAGTATATTTCGGAGCAGGGACCGCAAGGGCCCGAGCCGTGCTCCCAGAAGTTGTCCGCCTTGCCGAGCTTGACTATATGCTCCTCGGGCACGCCTATTTTGTCGCGCCAGATTGCAAAAGCCTCGTCATCAGCCTCGTAAACCGAGGGCCAGAGAAGCTCGGCGGGAATTTCGAGAGTCTTTGTAAGAAACTCGAACGACCATTCTATTGCTTCGTTTTTAAAGTAATCGCCGAAGGAGAAGTTTCCGAGCATCTCGAAGTACGTGCCGTGGCGCGCTGTGTGTCCGACTCTTTCAAGGTCGGGTGTTCTTATACATTTCTGGCAGGTGCAGACGCGGTTTCTCGGGGGCTTTTCCTCGCCCGTAAAGAATTTCTTCATAGGCGCCATGCCCGAGTTTATAAGAAGAAGTGATTTATCGTTGTTTGGTATCAGCGAAAAGCTGGGAAGACGCAAATGTCCCTTGCTTTCAAAAAATGAAAGAAAGCTTTCGCGGATGTCGTTTAATGAAGTCCATTTCATTTTAGTATCCTCTTATTTAATACATTTATGTTTAATAATTATAGCACAGAGCGTAGCTAAAGTCAACAATGCTGTAAATAAAAAAGAATTGAAGAAAAAAGATTGATATTATTAAAAAAATGTGTTATAATTGCTGTATAAAATAAAATATGCAAGAGGTATATATTATGCAGATGACACTCAGATGGTACGGCTCAAAGCACGATACCGTTACATTGAAGCAGATTCGTCAGATTCCCGGCGTAAAGGGAGTTATAACCACCCTTTACGATACACAGCCCGGTGAGGTTTGGTCGCAGGAGAGAATCCGCGCGATGAAGGACGAGGTTGAGGCAGCAGGTCTTAAGGTTGCCGGAATCGAGAGCGTTAACGTTCACGACGCTATAAAGACTGGCGCACCCGACAGAGATATGTATATCGACAACTATATCAAGTGTCTTGAGAACCTCGGCAAAGAGGACATACACATGGTATGCTACAACTTTATGCCGGTATTCGACTGGACAAGAACCGAGCTTGCGAGAGAGAGGGAGGACGGCTCCACCGTTCTTGCCTATACTCAGGAGGCGGTTGACAACCTTGTTCCCGAAAAAATGTTCGAGTCCATCGCGGGCGATATGAACGGAAGCGTTATGCCCGGCTGGGAGCCCGAGAGAATGGGAAGAGTAAAGGAACTCTTCGAAATGTACAAGGATATCGACGACGAGAAGCTTTTTGCCAACCTCGTATACTTCCTTGAGCGCATTATGCCCACCTGCGACAAGTACGACATCAATATGGCAATTCACCCCGATGACCCCGCATGGAGCGTTTTCGGTCTTCCGAGAATTATCATCAACAAGGAAAACATTCTCCGCATGATGAAGGCAGTAGATAACAAGCATAACGGCGTTACATTCTGCACCGGTTCTTACGGAACAAGCCTTAAAAACGACCTTCCGGATATGATTCGCGCACTTAAGGGAAGAATCCATTTCGCGCATATCCGTAACCTTAAATTTATCACCCCCACCAACTTCGAGGAGGCGGCGCACCTTTCTTCCGACGGTACGTTCGATATGCACGCAATAATGCGCGCCCTCTACGATATCGGCTTTGACGGACCTATCCGTCCCGACCACGGCCGTATGATTTGGGGCGAGGTTGCAATGCCCGGCTACGGCCTTTACGACAGAGCGCTCGGCGCATGCTATCTCCAGGGACTCTGGGAAGCTATCGAAAAGGAAGCAAAGGCAAAGGCGTAACTCGCCTAGGGAGAACCGAATAACAAAAAAGGCACTGTGTTTTAGCACAGCGCCTTTTTTATTATGTTAAAAATCAGTCATTGTAAACAATCCACTCCTGATGCTCGGGGTCGGGAAGGTATCCGTGTGATGAATTCTGTATATAACGGATTTCTCCGCGGTATTCCTTCGGAATGGAATTGTAAATTGCAGTCATAGTGGTAACGGGGCACGCCTCGTCGCCGAGAGATGCGCGCGGTATGCTCGTTTTCGTGTCGAGAAGTGTTGCGAGGATAGCCGTGTCAAAATAATCCGCGCCCTCGCTGTAAACGAAGAATGTCGAGGTGACGCGCCTGTCGGTTGAGCCGGCAACGTTTCCGAATGCGGGAGAGGGAGCTTCAAGGGGGAGAAGCGAAAAAGCGCCCGTTTTGTCGCGAAGGATTGCCGCAAGTGCTCCGCCGCACACGGTCTGGAATCCGCCCATGCTTCCTCCCTGCATGGAAACCTTGCCGTTCCACTTCTCGTGAAGAAGCTCGATAGCCGAAGAAAGCGCCTTATCCGTAAGGAAACGGAGCATTTGGAGATTGCGGAGCAGGAGATAAAGGGGATAGCAGTCGTGAATATCGTTACAGTCGGAGTTTACCTCGCCGTTTCCGCGGCAGTAGTGACCGCAAACCGAGGCGAAGAGGGTTTTATAATAATCGGGATTCTGGCAAAGCTCGTAGCCGTGGTGGGTTGAGTGAACTGAAATCTGTCCGTTCACACAAACGGGGGCGGACATACGAACTCCGTATCCGTCATAAATGAAGTGTATGGGCAGGCTCTTTTTCTCCGCACCCTTAGGTACTGAAACGTACGCAGTTGCAGGGCAGGGGCCGGGAGTTTTGAGGTTAACCTCGTATATGTTGAAGCCCTCGATTTCCTCGGGGGTGGGGCAGGGCTGACCGAGAGATTTAAGCTTCTCGGCGTAAGCCGTGTCAACTTTTACGAGCTTGAAACGGTTCTTTTCTGATATATTGTATAGGGTTTCAACTCTGCCCGAGTATCCGTCGGGGGTGGTATCGGTGGGGTTGATTTTAAGAAGCCCGTCGATTTTTTTCGACCAGAATTCCTTTAAGTCCTTCGGGGGACGGTGAGTTGTGGTTATTTCCTTACGCGAGAAAACTATTCCGCCATAGCCAAGCTCAGCGCCCAAAAGGGGTTTGTCATTATCGTCAAGCACGATTATTTTGAATTTAAGTCCGCCGGGACGGGAAAGGGTAAGGTCAAATCCGAAGGAAGAACAGTCGGTAAAG
>JAZLCX010000097.1:0-2067 GCA_045614425.1 Eubacteriales bacterium
GAGCACACTTTTCAATTCTTTGACCGGTATGCGAAGACATACGGGAAACTGGGCGGGAAAAACCGTCAGCGTTGCCGCGGCAGAGGCCAGGGGGCAAAGCCGCGTCTATTCCATTGCCGACATACCCGGCACATACTCGCTCCTTTCCCATTCTCGTGAGGAAGAGGTCGCGAGAAATTACATATGCTTTGGCGGCGCGGAGATTACGGTTGTGGTTTGCGATGCTACCGCGCTCGAACACAGCCTTGCGCTTGTCCTTCAGATAGGGGAGATAACCGAGAACGTAATAGTTTGCCTTAATCTCATGGATGAGGCGGAACGGTGCGGAATAAAAATCGATGTTGAGAGGCTCTCGGAAATACTTGGTGTTCCGGTCGTCGCAACTGTTGCCAGAAATAAGAGAAGCCCGAGGTCGCTTATAAAGACTCTTGACGGGTTCTTGAGCAGTCCCGAAAAATCCTTCAGAGAAAAGCCGGTTTATTCCGACAGAGTTGAACACGCCGTCGGTATCGTTGAATCCGCCTTGAAAAAAGTTGACACGGGCACGGTTTCACGGCGTTGGATTGCGCTGAGGCTGATAGAGGGCGATTTCGATATGAGCTTGGAAATATCCGAAAAGCTCGGCATAAATATAACAGACAGCGAAATCAGACGCGCGATATGCGAGGCGGAAAAATATCTTTTCTCCGAGGGAGTTGGAAAGGATTCTTATAAAGACGAGATAGTAGGAAAAATAGTAGAGAAAGCCGAAGAAATTGCTTCCGCCGTTGTGAGAAACGAGGGCACTGCACCGCGGGAGAGGTCGGAAAAAATCGACAGGCTTCTCACGGGGCGTTATACCGCATTCCCTATAATGACGCTTTTTGTCGGTCTCATTTTATGGCTGACAATGGTTTTTGCCAATTATCCGTCCGACGCGCTTGCGGCGCTGTTTTCATATCTTGAGGGAAAGCTTGAGATGCTTCTCGGTTTTTGTCACACCCCTCGCGTTGTTTCCGATGCCATAGTGTACGGAATATATAGGACTACCGCAACCGTCGTCGCGGTTATGCTGCCGCCGATGGCGATATTTTTTCCGATGTTTACGCTTCTTGAGGACTCCGGGTATCTTCCGCGAATTGCATATAATCTCGACCGTCCGTTTGCCGCCTGCGGCGCTTGCGGTAAGCAGGCGCTTACAATGTGTATGGGGCTCGGATGCAATGCGGTAGGCATAACCGGTGCGAGAATAATCGATTCAAAAAGGGAACGCACGCTCGCTATACTGACAAACAGTCTTATGCCCTGCAACGGCAGGCTGCCGATGCTTGTTTCGGTTATTTCCGCTGGATTTGTAATCCTCGTCGGAAAAAGCTATTCTTGGTTGGTTGCGATAGCACTTGTCGGATTTATTCTGCTCGCCGTTCTGATGACTTTCCTCACTACGTATATACTATCAAAAACCGTCCTCAAAGGCGAGTGCTCATCGTTTACAATAGAGCTTCCGCCGTACAGACGCCCGGAATTTTTAAGAGTGATTTTCCGCTCTCTTACGTCTAAGGTCGGCGCTGTGCTTTTACGCGCGGTGGCGGTAGCCGCGCCGATGGGACTTGCGATATTCGCACTTTCCAATATATCTGTCGGCGGGGAGAGCATTCTGAAATTTGCCGAGATGATATTTGAGCCGTTTGGAAGAATTATGGGCCTTGACGGCGCAATAATACTTGCCTTTATTCTCGGCATACCCGCAAACGAAATAGTCATTCCGATACTTACAATGCTGTATATGTCGGGAGGAACATTTGGCGCGGAGTTGAGTATAGAAGCGATAAGCGAGCTTTTTTCGATGAACGGCTGGAATTTTACCACGGCATTATGTATGGCGATTTTCGCACTCTTTCATTGGCCGTGCTCGACCTCACTTATAACCGTTTATAAGGAGACGAAAAGCGCAAAGCATACCGCCCTTTCCGCACTTTTACCGACGGCACTCGGAGTGATTCTCTGTATTTTTGTAAATCTTTTGTCGATGCTTTTATGGAATTAAATCACACGGGTGCGCCTTAATGCTTCGACTATGGCGGGAAC
>JAZLCX010000098.1:0-14069 GCA_045614425.1 Eubacteriales bacterium
AACAAGAAGGTTATCGCAAGATACAAGACCGAGTTCATCGAGGTTGAGCCCACCGAGGTTGACCTTATGGACGCATGTCCGCAGATGGCTGTTTCGGTTGCCGCAGGATGCATTCCGTTCCTTGAAAACGACGACAACACCCGTGCGCTCATGGGATCTAACATGCAGAAGCAGGCTGTTCCGCTTATGGTTACCGATTCTCCCATCGTTGCAACCGGTATGGAGTACAAGGCTGCTGTTGACTCGGGCGCTGTTGTAGTTGCAAACGAGGCGGGTACGGTAGAGCGCGTTTCCGGCGATCAGATTGTTATACTTACCGACGACGGATGCAAGGACGTTTATCACCTCGTTAAGTATAAGCGCTCCAACCAGTCCACCTGCGTAAGCCACAGACCGATAGTGGAAGAGGGCATGCGTGTTGACAAGGGTCAGGTAATTGCCGACGGTCCCGCTACCTCTAACGGTGAAATCTCTCTCGGTAAGAATGCTCTTATCGGATTTATGACGTGGGAGGGATACAACTACGAGGACGCCGTTCTTCTTAACGAGAATCTTGTAAGAAACGACGTTTACACGTCTATCCATATTGACGAATATACAATTGAAGCGCGCGATACGAAGCTTGGAACTCAGGAAATCACGCGCGAGATACCCAACGTATCCGAGGATATGCTCAGAAACCTCGATAACGACGGTATTGTAAGAATAGGTACCGAGGTTCGCGCAGGCGATATTCTCGTAGGTAAGGTAACTCCCAAGGGAGAAACCGAGCTTACTCCCGAAGAAAGACTTCTTCGCGCAATCTTCGGTGAAAAGGCACGCGAGGTAAAGGATTCCTCGCTGAAAATGCGACACGGTGAGTACGGTATCGTAGTTGACGTAAAGATTTACGACCGCAACAACTCCGACGACCTCGCTCCCGGTGTAAACAAGGTTGTTCACGTTTACGTGGCACAGAAGAGAAAGATATCCGTCGGAGACAAGATGGCGGGACGTCACGGAAACAAGGGTGTCGTTTCGAGAATTCTTCCTCCCGAGGATATGCCGTTCCTTGCAGACGGAACTCCTCTTGATATAGTTCTTAACCCCCTCGGCGTTCCTTCACGTATGAACATCGGTCAGGTGCTTGAGGTGCATCTCGGTATTGCTTGTAAGAAGCTTGGTATCAAGATAATGACACCCGTATTTGACGGAGCGAAGGAAACCGATATTCTGGAGATGCTTGAAAAGGCAAACTACACCCGCGACATCCGTCCCGGTGAGAGTGTGCGCGGTAAGGCAGTCTTCAAGGAAGTCATCCGCGAGGACGGAAAGACCGACCTTCAGAGAATTGAGCAGGAAATCGTTGACGACAACGATGCGCTTGCAGCTCTTATGAAGACCGAGAAGCTTAAGGTAATCGACGGTAAGGTAACCCTTTATGACGGACGCACGGGTGAGCCCTTCGACAACCCCGTAACCGTCGGTATAATGTACTACTTAAAGCTCCACCATCTCGTAGACGATAAGATTCACGCACGTTCGATAGGTCCTTACTCTCTCGTAACTCAGCAGCCTCTTGGCGGTAAAGCCCAGTTCGGCGGCCAGCGTTTCGGTGAGATGGAGGTTTGGGCACTTGAGGCATACGGTGCGGCATATACTCTTCAGGAAATACTTACGGTTAAATCCGACGATATGACCGGACGTACCAAGACCTTCGAGGCTATCCTCAAGGGACAGAACATTCCTACTCCCGGAATTCCCGAATCCTTCAAGGTTCTCGTTAAGGAGCTTCAGGCTCTTTGCCTTGACATCAAGGTTCTTGACGAAAACGGCGAAGAGATTGAGCTTTCCGATGTGTTTGACGACGACACCCCGACTTACGCAAGTCTTGACGAGGTTGCCGCTGCTCAGGACAGACCGGATGCGGACGAGGACGACGGAGAAGCTTCCGATGAAGATTTCGATGCGGAGCTTGACGGCGAATTCGAAGAGGAATTCTATGACGAAGATACCGCAGTCGACGAAGACTTTGACATCGACGAGGAATAATTTTTACAGAAGGGATGAAGCGTATCCCGCCTTAATCGGTGGGAAACGCTGAAAATAAAAAAATATATGGAAAGAAATGCGTTTGATTCTATCAAAATAGGTCTTGCATCCTCCGAGATGATACGCTCGTGGTCACACGGTGAGGTAACAAAGGCCGAAACGATAAATTACCGTACTCAGAGAGCCGAGAGAGACGGACTTTTCTGCGAAAGAATCTTTGGCCCTTCGAAGGACTGGGAGTGCCTTTGCGGAAAGTATAAAAGAGTTCGTTTCAAGGGCAAGGTTTGCGAGAAGTGCGGTGTTGAGGTAACTACGAAAAAGGTTCGCCGCGAGCGTATGGGTAACATCGAGCTTGCAGCACCCGTTTCACACATTTGGTACTTCAGAGCGATACCGTCGAGAATGGCAATACTTCTCGATATATCCCCGAAGCTTCTTGAGAGAGTTCTTTACTTTGCAAGATATATAGTTATCGATCCGGGTAATACACCTCTTGAGAAAAAGCAGCTTCTCACCGATGCCGAATACAAGAGCGCAAGAGAGAAGTACGAGGATGATTTCAAGGCAGGCATGGGAGCTGAGGCAGTACGCGAGCTTCTTTGCGAGCTTGACCTTGAGAAGCTCTCCGTAGAGCTTCGCGAAAAGCTTGTCGATGCTTCCGCACAGAAGAAGGCAAAGCTTATAAAGAGACTTGAGGTTGTTGAGGCGTTCAGAAAATCAGGCAACCGTCCCGAGTGGATGATTCTCGACACCATCCCGGTGCTTCCGCCGGATATTCGTCCTATGGTACAGCTTGACGGAGGAAGATTTGCAACCTCCGACCTTAACGACCTTTACAGACGAGTAATAAACAGAAACGACCGTCTGAAGCGCTTCATTCAGATGAACGCTCCCGACATCATCATAAGAAACGAAAAGAGAATGCTCCAGGAGTTTGTTGACGCCCTTATTGATAACGGACGCCGCGGAAAGCCGATTACCGGTGCTTCCAACAGACCTCTTAAATCTCTTTCGGAAATGCTCCGCGGTAAGCAGGGACGCTTCCGACAGAACCTTCTCGGTAAGCGTGTTGACTACTCCGGCCGTTCGGTTATCGTAGTAGGACCCGAGCTTAAGATTTATCAGTGCGGACTTCCTAAGGAAATGGCACTTGAGCTCTTCCGCCCCTTCGTTATGAAGAGACTTATAGAGACTCAGAAGGCTAACTCCATTAAGGATGCAAAGAAGAAGGTTGAAAAGGTTGCTCCCGAGGTATGGGATGCACTCGAGTACGTTATCAAGGAGCACCCCGTGCTTCTTAACAGAGCTCCTACGCTTCACCGTCTTTCGATTCAGGCGTTTGAGCCGATACTCGTTGAGGGACGCGCAATAAAGCTGCACCCCCTCGTATGTCCCGCATTTAACGCCGACTTCGACGGTGACCAGATGCCCGTACACGTTCCGCTTTCAAACGAGGCGCAGGCAGAGGCAAGATTCCTTATGCTTTCCGCAAACAACCTCTTGAAGCCGGTTTCCGGTAAGGCTGTTACCGTTCCTTCTCAGGACATGGTCCTCGGTTCTTACTATCTCACAATCGACCACCCCGGTGAAGTTGGCGAAGGAAAGGTGTTCCGCGACTTCAACGAAGCCGAGATGGCTTATGAGAATAAGCAGCTCGGAATGCATGCTCCCATCAAGATCCGTGTTACCAAGAATATAAACGGTGAAGAGAAGAGCGCTATTATCGATGCCACGTACGGAAGACTTATTTTTAACTCCAAGATTCCTCAGGACCTTGGATACGTTGACCGCGAGAAGGATCCCTTTGCGCTTGAGGTTGCGTTTGCTACCACAAGCAAAAAGCTTAAGGAAATAGTTGACCGCACAATCAAGTATCACGGCTTTGCCGAGGCGGCAGAGGTTCTTGACGCCATCAAGTCTATGGGTTACAAGTACTCAACGAAATCCTCTCTTTCCATCTCGGTTTACGATATGACAATTCCCCCGAAGAAGAAGGAGCTTCTTGCCGAGGCTTCGAGACAGGTTGATGAAATCACCGAGCTTTACAACTGGGGCGAGCTTTCCGACGATGAAAGATACAAGCAGGTAATTGACGTTTGGGATAAGACCACCGATGCCGTAACAAAGGCTCTTATCGACAACCTTGACGATTACAACTCACTTAACATGATTTGTACTTCCGGAGCCCGCGGCTCTATGAAGCAGATGCGTCAGCTTGCCGGTATGCGCGGACTTATGTTTGCTACAAACGGTAAGACTATCGAAATTCCCATTAAGTCAAACTTCCGTGAAGGACTTACAATGCTCGAGTACTTTATGGGTGCAAAGGGTTCACGTAAATCACTTTCGGATACGGCTCTCCGTACCGCTGACTCGGGATATCTTACAAGACGTCTCGTTGACGTTTCGCAGGACGTTATCGTTCGCGAAGAGGACTGCGGAGCAACCAGCGGTATCGTAGTTTCGGATATCGTTTCCGGCTCTAACGTAGTTGAGAAGCTCTTTGACCGACTTGTCGGCAGATATACTGTAAACGACGTTGTAAACGAAGAAACAGGCGAGCTTATAGTTCCCGCAAACACAATGATCGACGAGGAAATGGCAAAGGCCATAGTCGATGCCGGCATAAAGCAGGTTGAGGTACGTACAATACTTCGCTGCCTTGCTAAGCGCGGTGTCTGCGTACACTGCTACGGTGCAGACCTTGCTCACGGAAATCCCGTAAGCATAGGCGAGGCTGTCGGTGTTATCGCTGCTCAGTCGATAGGTGAGCCCGGTACTCAGCTTACGATGAGAACCTTCCACACCGGCGGTGTCGCAGGTTCGGATATTACTCAGGGTCTTCCGAGAGTTGAAGAGCTCTTCGAGGCAAGAAGACCTAAGAAAACAGCAATTGTTACCGAGTTTACGGGTACTGCCCGTATTCAGTCGGATAAAAAGCTTTCCAAGGTTATCATTCAGAATCCCGTTGAGCCTACCGAGGACGAGGTTGTATATGAAATTCCGTTCGGTATGCGTCTTTGCATAGAGGACGGTCAGGCGGTTGTTCGCGGTCAGCAGCTGACCGAGGGCTTCCTCAACCCCGCAGATGTACTTCATATGAGCGGTATCGACGCCGTTTACGATTACATCATCCGTGAGGTTCAGAAGGTTTATCGCGGTGAGGACGTTGAAATCAACGACAAGCACGTTGAGTGTATCACTCGTCAGATGACAAGAAAGGTCACTGTTGAGGATGCCGGCGACACCGAGCTTCTTGCAGGTACTACCGTTGATATACTTGAGCTCCGCGAGGAGAACGAGAAGATTGATGCGAGAATTGCGGCAGGCGAGCTTACGCTTCGCAAGGCTGAGGCAGCGCCGATGCTTCTCGGTATCACAAAGGCTTCGCTTATGACCGAGTCCTTCCTTTCCGCTGCTTCCTTCCAGGAGACCACAAAGGTTCTTACCGAGGCGGCAACTAAGGGCAAGAAGGACCACCTTCTCGGACTTAAGGAAAACGTAATTATCGGTAAGCTTATTCCCGCAGGAACGGGACTTGGCAGGTACCGTGCTGTTGAAATTGAGGATATGGGCAAGAGTGAGGATGAAATCAGCACCGAGTTCTATCCCGAATCTTCTCTGGAAACCGAGCCGGTTTTCGAAGAGAACGAGACGGTTTACGTAGCTGAGTAATTCAGATAAAATTTATGAGAGACGCTGTTAATACGGCGTCTCTCTTTTTTAGTAAAAAGCACGGGCAAGAGCGGGGTTAAACTCTTTGTTTTCAGCCTGTATGCCGCTTATTTCTCTTGTAAATCTCAGTTTACAGAAGAGACTTTGGTGAAAGATGTCAAAAAATATCGCTAGAAGGCGTGTTTGTTTGATTCTCTTCTGGCTACATATTGACTTTTTAAAATAAAAATGTTAAAATATTATTAAAGTATACATAAACGGAAGTTTTTATGGAAAACAATGCTGAAATAAAAGTATCGGTAATAGTGCCAATATATAATTCTTATAATTACCTGCGACCTGCTCTTGACAGCATTCTTGACCAGACGCTTGCTGAGCTTGAGGTAATTTGTATTGACGACGGCTCTATTGACAGCTCACTTGAAATTCTAAAGGAATATCAGGAGCGCGATGAACGTGTAAGAATAGTAACCGAAACCAATGCGGGACCGGCTCGCGCCCGCAATAACGGAATACGCCGCGCAAGAGGCGAGTATATTGCATTCGTAGATTCTGACGATTTTCTTGAGCCGACCTTCCTCGAGGAGCTTTACGGACTCGCAAAGAAATCCCAGCTTGATATTGCAATTTCCTGCTACGATATATATAACAGCAACAGTGCCAAATTCGAGTGCTCCGAAAATGCGGACAATGCTGATATTTTTACACCCGGCAGGATTACATCTAAAAATGAATATCCCGACCAGATACTTTCCTCTACTGTTGGCTCGGCGTGGAATAAGCTCTTTCGACGCAAATTCATTGAGGAAAAGGGACTTTCCTTCTTAACCGAAGTCAGAATATATGAGGATGTGTATTTCGTGGTTACCGCTATGTCTCTTGCTGAGAGAGTCGGCAAGGTGCATAAGGTGCTTTTGCACCATAGAGTACATTCGGAGCAGTCACTCACAAAAATGTTCCGTAAATGCTATGCGCAGGTGCCCGCAGTTTTTCTTAAGATAAAGGAATTTCTCATAAATCACGGAATGTATGCGCCCCTGTCGCTGTCTTATATAAATTTGTCGGCAAGCCGGTGCTATAAGATTTTCAACCTTCTTTCTCCGGAGCTTCAGAAGAATTTTTGGGACTTGCTTCATAATGAGTATGTCGAGCTTCTCGGTTGGAATGAAATGGAAGACGGCAGCTTTGCATGCGAGGACGTTGCAAAGTTTGCGGCCTTCGTTCAGATATACAGCTATGACGAATATAAAAGACTTCTCTCCAGAAAATCCGATGTAAACATAGACGACGTCGGCGTTAAGATTACAAAAAAGACAAAAAGAATAAGAGCCTTTTTCAAAAAGCTCTTTCGCAGAAAAAAGAAAAAATAAGATAAAAAACAGGAGTGCTGTAAAATAACAGCGCTCCTCTTTTTTGCTTTGTTAGAAAAGGCAATGCTTAAAACTTATAAATTCTCGTTTGCGTTTTTTCGGTTGTTGGTGGGGTGTCAAAATATTTCAAGAAGGTCAAGAGGTTTTTCTATGACGTATAGAGGTTGATATTTATCAGCCTCTTCCCGAGAATTGAATCCAAAGCCGTAAAGAGCGGCTAAAAAGTCTATATGTGCAGAAGCGGCACCGTTTGCATCGTGTGCGCTGTCACCGATTAAAATTGATTTCTCTCGACTTATGCCAAGCTCTGACATACATAGCTCTATCAAAGAGGCTTTATTTCTGGTGTCGTTTTCATCAACTCCGTGAATTAAATCAAAGTACTTTGCAACACCGAGGGATTGCAGCATAGGTATGGCAAATTTCTCAGCTTTAAGAGTGGCGACGGCCAACAAATATCCGCGAGCCTTTAATTCTTCGAGGGCTGCGCTCATTCCGCCATACAGAGTCGCTTCATTTATGCCGCGTTCTTTATAATATTCCCGATAAATTCTCACTGCTTCGACAGCCTCGTTATCCGAATACTTAAATTTTGTGCGGTATGTATCAAGAAGCGGCCCTCCTATGACCGACATAAGAACGCTTTTGTCAGGAACCTGACGTCCCATAGATACATTCGCATGCTTATGCGAGTTGATTATTCCGGGTGATGTGTCTGCAATAGTGCCGTCAAGGTCAAAAATCAGCAATTTATATTTCATTTTGGAAAATCCTTTGATAAATACTAGGGGTTATAAACTCAATGTCCATTCTTTCCGTTAACTGCTTAATTTGCGTATATACGGAAAGATTTTTTGTGTTTGCCTCGTCTTCGGGCAGACAGTCGGCAATTTTTTTGGTGTAGTAATTTCGGCTTTCTTTTGTGGAGAACCCGTCAAAGCCTGCTAAATATACTTTCTTAAGTCCCGCGTTAGACAACAGACGAAGAAGCATCATGCCTGCGTTATCCGGCTCATCGGAGCTGAAATCGCAAAGCTTGTTGTAATCTACCTTCAGGAATTTATCATTAAGAGCCGGAAGGTTTGAGGTTACAATAATTTTTCCTTTACAGGAATCATAATCAAGCGAGAGAAGTCTTTTGTTGTTGCTTATAAATACGCAGTCCTCACAGAAAGAGGGAAAGACGGAATTGACCGATATTACGAGAGGCTTTTCATACTCTATAAAAGCCAAAATATCATCTTTTTTCTCTTCAAGAGTAGATCCGGGGGCTAACAAAAGAATCTTTTTGTCCTTTATCATCTCTGAAATAGCCGTCACCGTTTCGGAATCGTCAAGAGCTTTGCTTTGAAAATTCTGGTAAAGCTGTTCGATAATAGACTTATTGAATATGTGCCTTGTTTCCTTGGGAAGATTCTGAAGCAAGAGATTCACTTGGTTCATTGTGAGCGTTTGCTTATTCATGAGATATGAGGCATAGCTCGGGTGGCACTTATGAGTTGCTGCCATATAATAGTGCACGTTGTAGCCCCAAGGGTGTTGAAGGTAAATAGGGAAAATGTAGTTTTCGATTGCTTCGAGCACGTTTACTATGTCATATTTTGAGTGTTCGAGGGAATTGATGTATTTACTTATAAGCTCAGTAGCTAGGTTTCCCGCGCCTCTTCCCATTCCAAACAGCGAGGCGTCAACAATGAATTCTCTCTCGGAGCGAAGCTCCAAAATTTTTTGCGCGTTGGAGAAGGACATTTGCAAATTATTATGCGAATGAAATCCAAGCTTTATTTTAGGGGAAAGATTGTTATCGATAAGATAAACCATCTTTAAGAGGTCGTCATTATAAAATGAGCCTATAGTATCCACGATATAGAATGCGTAAGGCGAAAGCTCGTTGATTTTTTTAACAAGCTCAAGCAAATCGGTATCGGAATAAGCTACGGTGCCGATTGGCTGCATACACACCTTATATCCCTTTTCCATAAGGCTTTTTGCAAAATCTATCGCACGGCATATTTCCTCTTTATCCTTGTGAAAGGTAATCCTCAGTATATCGAGAGCTGTGTCGCTTTTTGGGGGAAGGCGATCGGGATCAATTTCTTTTTCACCAAGCGCAATCATTGCTGCTATCTGCGCATCGCCTTTATCTTTGCAAACTGCATCAATTTCCTCGTAGCTTCCAAAGAGAGAGTGGTCCTTCGTGTGAGGCAGGTCGGTTAAAAAGCCAACCTCAATAATCTCAATCTTAGATTTTATGAGAAGCTTTATTATTTCTTTTATTTCGCGTCTGCCAAATTGCCAATCGTTGATGTATCCCCCATCGCGCAGGGTACAATCAAGAAGTGAGACATTACTCATTTGAATCTCCGTTCTGTAAACAAAGGTTATGAAAATCTGTTTGTGTGCAGAGAGAATTACTTGTTTTCGGCATAAAGCGCTTTGAAAACAGCGTTTGCTATTACAAAGTCTTCTTTAGTGTTGATGTCGCAAGCCTCAATTTTTGAGACCTCGACAAGATAGGGGGTGTCGCCTATTCTGCGTTTTTTGTTGAGTATCAAATCACGTGTATAAACGAAAAGACCGCAGGTTTCGGTGTAAAGAGGTTCAAGGTCCTGAGTTCTTGGAATGTGCTCCACGTCGTAGTTGAACGGACGTCCATCCTTCCAAACAAACTCCTGCAGCTTTGTTACGGCAAGAGCAGAATCATAATCGCCCGAAAGCACCTTCTCAACACCAAGCTCTATGCTTTTTGATTCAATGAAAGGCGCTGTTGCATGTGTTAATGCGTATACATCGGCGTCAACCTTTTCGGCAAAGGTAACGAGAACCTCATTGAAGCTGGTTGTGGAAAGGTCGAGATATTTTTCTCTCTTTAAAAACTTCACACCCTCCGGCAGATAAGGGATTATTTCCTCACTGCTGCAGTAAACGTAAATTTCATCAACATTTTTTACTTTAAGGAGCGTGTCAAGAATATAGGATATCAACGGTTTTCCAGAATCAAAGGGCGTAATGTTTTTGTTAGGGAAGCGCTCGTTGTTTAATTTGATGGGAACAAATGCAACTGATTTCACTATACAGTGTCTCCTTTGTAAAGGTAAATATTTTTATAGCGTAGAGAAAATTAAGCGTTGCTCGGTGGAGTGTATAATTCCTTCGAGAATTCGCATTTTCTTCTCTTTTTCGTCTATTTCTTCTATTTCGATATCTTTGTTGCTGTAACGTATTTTAGACACCTTGGACTCATCTATTGACGGCAGCTTGATTCCGTTTTCACCGCTTTCGTTCTTGAGAACGGTTTCGTACGCAAGAAGTCGTTTTTCAGCAGCGAAAAGGAGCGCCTCGAGGAGAGCTATTTTAATGTCAGCGTCGCCCAATGGGGATACCGAAATTTCAAGACCGGTATAAGAAAGCTGCTTTGAAAATTTGAAATTTCGTACAGCGTCGGCAATGCGCGCGTTTTTTGTGTAGACGTATATTGTTTCTTGCTCTTCGTTTTCGTAAAACTCTTCGTCGCGGAGTCTTATTTTACTTATTGTGACCGGCGTAAGATTTTCCCAAACAGATTTGTTTTCAATATCGTAAAAGCAGTAGTCGCTGTTTGAATTTATGAATACGAAAACATCCTTTTCGCTCGAAGCTTCGAGCAAGCTTACTATATCTGTGAACTTATACTTATCCTGCAAGGAGAGCTTATCTATAACGTAAAAACCGCTGTCTGCACCGGGATTGTCCGAGACTTTAAAAGCATCCTTATAGTTTTCGTTGACACCTATCGAATAAAGCTTGTGCTCAGGGCATATTGAATTTTTGATTTCATACGCCACCTTGTATCTGTGCGTGAATCTGAATTCGCGCTCAAAGCGAGGACCAAGAGAGAAGGACTCGTCAAAATACCACTTTAAATTGTTGATTGCGGTTGAGGATATAGTGGCGATCTTCTTAGGCTTGTTGGTAAACAGGGTGGGAAGAAATTCAGCAGGGAACTTCTTTTTGATAACTGCAGCTTCCGGGAAGAGTATCCCGTAGAACATATAATCGTCGGGATGCGTTTTGAATATGAGGACTTCGTTCTCAAAGAAATAATCCGAGAATAGTTGATAAATAAGCGCTTGCTCCTCAAACGGCATAACGCGGAGACTGAAAAACTGCTGGGTGAGAATAAGGACGGCATTTTCGTTAATGCTTATTTCTGTGACGTCGCTGAAGAAAGCAAGGATTTCTGCCCTCAAGCTCTCGTCTAGCGTCACATATTCTTTAACCACATCGAAATCTACGGCATTTTCGAGCTTGAATCCCTTCTTTTGAGCACGAAGATTGCAGTACACCTTGTCAATGCCGTTTGCCGTGCCGTCATAAAGATGCTCCGCTTCACAGAATTCTGCTATCTTTGGAAATCCGTTTCTGTTTATATTGATAAGAATTTCCGGAGAGCTGAGAAGACCTGTCGCATCTTCCCAGAAATTGTGCTTTATATTGTTATGCGACAGATATGCTCCGAAATTATAGTGATATCCCATTGCGTGAATTTCGGAAAAATCACCTATTGAAAAACCGTTGTCTAAAAGAAGCTTTTCGCAGTAATCCTTGTTTTCTTTATGGTATTTGTCCGAAATACGCATCTGTGCATCCATGACAATGACTTTTTTGAAAAACTTGTTCAAATCCTTGTAATGCGGGAACTTGTCAACAAGCCAGGTCGAAATAATAAGCACACACTCATCATCCTTGTGGGCGGTCGATTTATGGGTAATTGCACATAATAGCTGATAGGATGAAATTACCTGATAAAGTATCATAACTACTCCTTAAAGATTGATTGACTTCAAAATATCGCCGACGGTTTCCTGCGTTTGCGATTTAAGATTAACACCGACACCTCTTGAAAAGGATGCATCGCTGAACAGGTTTTTCACAAGGCGGGGGTCGCGTATCGCATGTCTGTACGGCTGATATGCGTCGTAGCCGGAGATGTTCCTTAAATAGACTGCATGTTCGGAGAATTTGCAGTAGCTCTTGTTAAAATCTATTATTCCGCGCTGTATTTCCTTGGTCATTTCATAATTTGAAACCTCGGGAACATCAAATATATAATCGCCATTCAGGGAATAACCCGAGAAGGAGGGGTGGCACGCCTGAGTGAAAAATTCAAAATATATGTTATTTGTGCCTTTATTGGTATGTGAGTGAATATCGTAGAGATTTCTGTTATACATACGTGAGAAAACGTAGGGCTCGGTTACGTTCTGCATAAGCTCGTTTATATTAAGATGCGTAGGCTTCACGGTGCTTCCTACCATATAACACTTGACCTCGCAACCGAGATTCCACTTCTTCTCAACCAGATACTTGATACCCATAGGTCCGCTTCCGAGCCAGCCCACGTCGATTACAGCAACCTTCTTGCAGTCGCCTATTATTTTCTTGAAAACGCGCTCCGCAATCAAGGTTTCGGGCCTGTAGATTTCTTTTATGCTGTCGTAGTTGTCAATAAAGAAATCTTCGAACTTCTGTATTAATTCGGGGGTAAGCAACGTTTCTTCTGAAAGACCGCTTTCCTTGAGTCGCGGCTTTAATGATGAAAGCTCAAAGGAATCTAAAATCTCACCGAGAGTGCAGGGAAATACGTTGTACGCCTTGTGCAACACAAGACGCGTAAGGAAATCGTCGCGAGCGGCTTCTATTGAATATTTGGTGTTTGCTATTCTCGACCAGTACACGTATTCATTCGGCATATCGTCGAACATATAATTGAAAACCTTACGGTATATGTCTGAGTCGCGGGCAAGGAAGAGAATTTTTTCCACTCCCTCAGCCTTGGCTTTCTGATATATCCAGTTGCAGTATCCTGTTATATAAAATCCGCCGTAAATGAATCCGTATTCATAGTACGGGTTATAGGTTTTTAAGCCGTTATGCAGATGCGTGTTAACAATACCGGAGTAGAACGAGCCTACAAGGTCGCTCATTCCGTCAGCTCGGTAGGGGTTGCCTATTTCGTGGGTGTTCTTATAGTATACCGGCTCTATTCCGCATTTTTCTGCCGCCTGAATGTCGGAAGCGTAGTTGTCACCAATATGAACAATCGATTTTCCGGGGTGGTCATTTATAACGTTTTTGAAAAGTCCTCCGTTTCTCTTGTTGCAGGAATAGTCGCAGGAAACGTACAGCTTGGAATAACCCGTATATCCGCAGCCTTCGACGATTTTCGTCATCATATCGTGAGGAATATACATATCTGAGGTTATAACGATTTCCTTACCGTAATCTCTCAGCATCTTAAACACCTGCTTCATATACGGATTGGCGAAGCAGTACTCGAGCTCAGTCTCAAGCTCCGCCTTGATGCCCTTTTCGACGTCTATGCCCGTTCTTCTTGCTACGAGGTTATATATATCGTATATATTAATCTCGGTGTTTCCGTCGGTTGCAAGGTGCTTATCGCGAGCTTTTCTTTCTGCGTCAGCGCGTATCTGCTTAAAGTTCATAAGCCCGAGCTTGTTGCCTGTTATAAGAAACAGGTCTTGCGGATTTTCGAACGGTCTTAAAATGAGAGTGTCAAAGATATCAAAGGAGACAACGTCATAATTTAAAAGTCGCTTTGTGAATATGACGATATCCTCCCGTCTCAATCCCTCGGATTCAGAGCCGTCAAGATACGGAAGCTTGCCTTGTGTGTCCGTGGGTGCGTTATTAATCGAGGCAAGAGAGAGGTAAGGGGTCTTTTTTCTCTTGATTCTGTAATGCCAATTAAGCTTCAAAAGAAGCTTCCAGGAAGAGGTTCTTTTGCTGAAATGCTCGTCCTGATGAGTGTTTACGTAATTTTGGTACTCTTCTCTGATGGCGGGGTTTTTTATAACTAGCCAATAGTACATCTTGTCCTTGAGTAATCCCATAATATCCTCACTAATGTATTTGTTTTACTGCGTCACTTTAATAAAATCGCTTTCAGTAATTCCCAGCCCTTGACGTTAAGTCTGTACCAGGGGCGCAGTA
>JAZLCX010000099.1:0-17398 GCA_045614425.1 Eubacteriales bacterium
AGGAGCCAAGCATCAGCACTCAAAGCCTGTCTTATTAGCGCAGCCAGCATCATTTGCCGAAGGCAAACATCATTCAAAAAACGGATGCCGCGGGGGTATCCGTTTTTGTTTGCGAAAGAACGACCAAAAGGTGCGTAAAGTGAGGTAAGAACGACTAAAAGTACACCACTTGTGTGTCAAATTGAAATTTGAGAATATTTATATAATGTTTTCAGACTTTAATCTTACTGTGTAAAATTGTCGTAACCATTCCGGCTGTTCTTCAAGAGTGGCGTGTAATTTTTGGAGTGTTCTCTTGCCAATGCGTCTGTCTAAAACTGCAAACATTCTGACAATAGGATGACTTGAAAAAATACTTTCCTGTATGTCTTGATTGCGATATGTTTCTAAAGCTTCACAAAATTCCTCATCGGTATACTCTGTACGTTGATTTATGGGATATTTCTCCAACAATGTCCAGAACTCTGCCCAATACTCACCAATACCGCTTGGATTAGCATTTTTTGTATATCCATTATCAATAAAATAGGTGTTAACGGTTTCCCAAGAGAAACGTTTTACTTGCTCACCATTTATGCAAACCTCAAAAATATGACAAGTGTCCATCCCCACATAGCGTGTGCAACCATATCGTATTCTGCCTTGTAATGAAGCAGCAAGCATATCTTGTTCAAGATACTTTCTCATTCCGCTCCATGAACCAAGTATTTTCCCCATATAGAACACCTCCTCGTCAAATTCTTATTTATCGATTAGATTATACCACAAAGTCTAACTAAAATCAAGGTGTAGCCTTGTATATCATCCGCAACTTGTTGCGGTATATCATCAACACTAAGTGTTGCATCTCATCAAGCCGCAGAAAAATGCACGCTGGCGCGTGATGATATACACCACGCTTCGCGCGGCGATGATATGCCAATCCTGCGGCTTGGATAAACAAAAAAGGAACTTTTGGTAGACAAAAGTTCCGCTTTTGTTTGGCGGAGAAGGAGAGATTCCCCAGTCAAGTCGCATAGTCGTAAGTCTTCGCCTCGATACACTCGGCTCGCTTTCTCCTTGCTTTGTTGACTTCGCTTCCTAAAAACGATACTCAATCGTTTTTACTCGCTCACCCCCGCCGTAAGTTTTTCCTGCGCTTGAGAGTCCAAATCTCTCCCCGCCCAAAAAAAACAAAAAACGGATACCGCGAGGGTATCCGTTTTTGTTTGGCGGAGAAGGAGAGATTTGGACTCTCGCGCCGGAAAAACCCGACCTACACCCTTAGCAGGGGCGCCTCTTCGACCACTTGAGTACTTCTCCGTAGCAGGCCGTCGTTTAGTAACCTGCCGAATAATTATATCAATATTTCCGCCGTTTGTCAATACTTTTTCCAAAAATATAGTTATTATGTTGATTTTCTCCGTGGTTTGTGCTAAACTATTTTAGTAAATCAAAAAAAGAAGGTATTTTTGTGTACAAGCTTATTGCAAGCGACCTTGACGGAACTCTTCTCGCCACGGACAGAACCCTCAGCGAGAGAAACAAGGCGGCTATTAAAAAATTCAAGGAAATGGGCGTTATTTTTTCGGTTTCGAGCGGAAGGGCACTCTACGAAATCCCGCCCTTTGTGCTTGAAAATCCGGATATAAGATATATTGCCTACTCGAACGGCTCGGCGGTTTTTGACAAAGAGCTTTCCCGGGATATTATTTCTCTGCGCATATCGCGTGAGTGCGCGTGCAGAGTTCTCGACGTTCTCGCGAAATACAGCGTTCTTCCCTCGGTTCACGTTGGCGGTCACGCCTATTTTGATAAAAACAGAACCTCACCCGAGGAGTTCAGTCGCTTCAAGGTTAACGACTACTACCGCGCGGTGCTTCTTCACGAAACCGAGATGACCGACGATATGGAGGGTGTTATAAGGCGCGCTCCCGGAATGGAGTCGTTCGTCCTTTTCTTCAGTGACGACGGCGAGATGGAGGCCTGCCGTAAGGAGCTCTCGGCACTTGACGGAATTTCAATCACCTCGTCGGTGGCGCACAACATCGAAATCTGCTCGGACAAGGCACAAAAGGGCAACGCGCTCACAGCCCTCGCAGAATACCTCGGCATAAACAAAGAGGCAATAATTGCCGTCGGCGACAACACCAACGACACCTCGATGTTTTCGGATGTCGGCCTTTCACTTTGTACCGCGGGTGCTACCCCCGATGCGAAGGCGGCGGCTGACGAGGTAATCTGCGAAAACGACGAGCATGTTGCGGAATACATACTTAACCGTTATTTTAATTAAACTGTCATTTCAAAAAAAAGATGGGCTGTCGGTCCGAAAGAAACCCAAAGGGTTCGCTTCGGTCAGCCCATCTTTTTTATTTTGATTTCTTTTTCAGAAGCAAAAACCAAAACATTACTATCGCCTCAAGCGGTATTGCGATTACAAACAAGAACCACGCATCAAGAATCGAATTCAAGAAAACGTAAGCGAGAAGAGTCGACGTCCACAGAACAGCCGACACGGACAGAAGAAGCGTCGCCCTCTTTTTATACCATATGGAAGAAAATACAAGCGCAACGATCGATACTACGGGAAGCGGTACAATAAAAAGCTTCCAGAGCCACGCCCCACCGATAACCTCGCGCAGCACGAAGAAAAGGAGCACGGATACGGCAAACGGAGCAATGAACGCAGTTAAGACGGTGGCAAGACGCACGCGCCTTCTGTTCTCCTCAAATACCGGCTTTTTCTCCCCATCGGCATGCTCGTGTAAAAAGTAATCGACGGTGACCGAAAAAAGCTCGGCAAGCTCGGCGAGAACGAGAACGTCGGGAATAGAGTCGCCGCGCTCCCATTTTGAAATTGCCTTGTCGGAATAATTCATTTTTTCCGCAAGCTCTGCCTGCGTAAGCTTTGCCGAGCGTCTGAGACTTGATATATTCTCGGCTATTATTTCACGCGTGACCATAGACAGCCTCCTTCCCTTTGCTTTCTGCTTTTTTATTCTATCATATTTTATTTTTATTTTCAAGTATATTTTGAAAATATATTTTTCTCTCTACCGACGGTAGATTTTCGCATATTTCGACACGGTAAAGCAGAAAAACTCTCTACCGAGAGGAGAATTGTCGTTTTTTTCCTCTACTTTCGGGGTATATAAGCGTAGAAATCCAAAATCAAACAGTAGGTGTACTTCTTTACGGTTGTGGGATATAATGAATACGAAAACACATTCCTGATTTTTTTGGAGGACGCTATGGCAAAAAAGTATAAGAATAGAAGCCACGATTACGCGCTTTACCCCACGGTAAAATTTGATGATATGCGCGATATGCTTGAAAAGACCGCCGACAAGTACGGCACAAAGACCGCAATCTCATACAGAAAGAATCCGAGCGACAAAGAGGCTCTTAAAATTTCGTTTGAGAAGGTGTGGGAGGACGTTGCGAGTCTTGCAACAGCACTTATAAAGCGCGGTCTACGCGGCAAGAAGATTGCTATTATCGGCGAAAACTCACGCGAATGGATATACGCCTACTTTGCGCTGACCTCAATGGGCGCTGTCGCAGTTCCGATTGACAAGGAATACCCCGCCGCCGATATGGCAAGTATTCTCAATACAGCAAGATGCGATGCGATTATATTCTCCCCTGCAATCAAAGACAAATATTCCTATATCACCGAAAACGTGCCGAGCTTAAATTTTTCGGTATGCTTTTCAAGGAGCGATAACACCGCCGACGCTCCGACGGTCGACGAGCTGATAGGCGAGGGTGCGAAATTAATCGAGGAGCGCGACTACTCCTACTATGATTACGAGATAGACAAGGACGAGATGGTTTCAATAGTTTTCACCTCGGGTACAACCGGTAAGGGTAAGGGCGTTATGCTCTCAACGAGAAACATTCTTGACGATATGTCAAACGGCATTTACCTCTTCTCAATGCCGGAAAAGACGCTCTTTGCTCTGCCCGCCCATCACACGTTCGGCTCTACGGTTAACCTCGTCGGCCACTATATGCAGGGCATTGAGATATATATAAGCTCGGGAACAAGATACATTCTCAACGAGCTGAAAGCCGAAAACCCCACGCACCTTGTGCTCGTCCCCCTCTATATCGAAACCTTCTACAAGAAGATTTTCGCCGCTATTGAAAAGCAGGGCAAGTTAAAGCTTGTGCGCCGTATGATGAAGCTTTCCGGGGCGCTTCGCAAAATCGGAATAGACCTTCGCGAAGTTTTCTTTAAAGAGATTCTTAAAAATTTCGGCAGCCGCATGCGTCTTATAGTTTCGGGCGGCGCTGCGCTTAATCCCGATATTATAGCCGATTTCGAGGCACTCGGAATTACCATTCTTAACGGCTACGGCATTACCGAGTGCGCCCCCCTCATCTCCTGCAACCGCAACAATTACAGAAAGCCCGGCTCTGTCGGCAGACCTATTATGCGCGAGACGGTAAAAATCGCAAACCCGAACGATGCGGGCGAGGGCGAGATATGCGTCAAGGGCTCGAACGTAATGCTCGGCTACTTTGAAAACGATGAGGCAACGCGCGAGGCGTTTGACGAAGAGGGATATTTCAAAACGGGCGACCTCGGACGAGTGGACAGCGAGGGCTGGATATATATAACCGGCCGCTCGAAGAATCTTATCATACTTTCAAACGGCAAGAACGTATACCCCGAGGAAATAGAAACCGAGCTTTCGCGCATATACGGTGTTGCAGAGGCGGTAGTCTATGAGGGTGTCAGCAAATCAGAGGCAAAAAGTGACCTTATCGTCGCCGAAATCTTTCCCGACAAGGACGCTCTCGCCGAGCGCGGAATAACCGATATCAAGGCGTATTTTGACAAAGAGGTTGCCGCCGCAAACTCGCGTATGGCGCCATATAAGAAAATCGGTCTTATAAAGCTTCGCGAGGTCGAATTTGAGAAAACCACGACGAGAAAAATCACGAGATTTACTATCGACAGGTCGGTTGACTGATTAAAAAGGTATAAAAAAGAGGACAGAGAGTACGTGTGTAAAATCTCTGTCCTTTTCTTGTTTTATTTAGGAAAATTTCGCTGTTGCAATCGGGAAAATTATTACCCCCCCTGCACACTCTTCTCTTTTTCGGTCTAGCCGTAGCTTTTCTTTGACTTCAAGACTCTGTATATTGAGCGGTAGGATTCAAGACGGCTCACGGGAATTTTGCCCTCATTCACCGCTTTCATAACCGCGCATTCCGAAGCACTCTCGCCAACGTGCGAGCAGTCGGCATAACGGCACTTTCCCTTGTAGGCGTATATTTCGGGGAAGGTTTCTTCAAGCTCCTCGAGCGAAAAGAAATCAAACCTCGCGAAATCTATTAAGGAAAATCCCGGTGTATCGGCTAAGTAGCCGGTGTTTATTCTGTCCTCTATATCAAATATTTCAACGTGGCGGGTTGTATGTCTGCCGCGCTCTATTTTTTTCGATATCTCCGAGGTAGCAAGCGCAAGGTGAGGAAAGAGCGCATTCATAAGCGTCGATTTTCCGACACCCGATGCTCCCGCAAAGGCTGCAGACCTTCCGTCCTTTATATTCTCGCTGACGTATTTTTTGACCTCGTCAACACCCTCGCCCGAAAGCGACGAGGTGACGAATGCGGGAATTCCGAGCCCCTTATAAATTTCAAGATATTCTGCCGAGCCATCCACCGATAAATCCGACTTTGTAATAATTACAACGGGTTCTATTCGATTATGTATAGCTATCGAGATGAGCTTGTCCACGGTTTCGAGCACCGGCGACGGTTTTTTTGCGGCAAAAACTATAAAAAGATAATCAAGATTCGACACGGGGGGGCGTATAAGCGAGTTTTTGCGCTCCTTGACGGCAGAAATAACCACTCCGTCAGGGGTGTCCTCGTCCACCGTAACGGTTACCTCGTCGCCGATGAAGAGCTTCTCCTCATCTCTGTGAAGCGAGCCTTTGGCGCGGCAGACAAGCCGAGCTGCCTTGCCGTCCTCTGCGGTTCTTACCTCGTAAAGACCGCCGAGCCCCTTTACTATTTTTCCGTACTTTTCGGTTGCCAAATATTTTTCTCCTCTTTAAGCTTGTTTTTCAAGAGCAGTGCGTCTGAGCTGACCGCACGCCGCGTTCACGTCACTTCCGAGTCTGCGCCTTACGGTCGCAACGATTCCAAAGTCTGAAAGCCGCTTTGCAAAGGCGTTTGCGCTCTCAACGCTTCCCTCTTTATATCCGGTTTCCTTGACCTCGTTTACTCTTATAAGATTGACGTGAAGCGGTGCTCCCGTGCCTCTAAATGCGCTCTTTAAAAGCGTTGCAAGCTCACGCGCGTCCTTATCCGTGTCATTTTTTCCGGATATGAGAGTATATTCAAAGGATATTCTTCTGCCGGTTTTATTATAGTAGTCAACGCACGCCGAAAGGAGCTTTGCTATCGGCCACTTCTTATTTATAGGCATAATCTCGCTTCGCTTTTCATCGTTTGCCGCGTGAAGCGAAATCGAGAGAGTAATCGGCAAATCGTACTCTGCAAGCTCGTATATTTTTGGAACGACGCCCGAGGTTGAAAGCGATATATGGCGGTAGCCGATATTAAGACCGTCGGGGTGGTTTACAAGGCGCAAGAACTTTACTACGTTATCAAGGTTATCAAGCGGCTCGCCGATACCCATCATAACTATATTGTCAACCCGCTCACCCGAGTCGCGCTCGGCGGCAATCACCTGACCGAGAAGCTCGGAGGGCAGAAGATCGCGAAGCTTTCCGCCTATCGTTGAGGCGCAGAATTTGCAGCCCATAAGACAGCCGACCTGGCTTGATATACAAAGTGTGTTTCCGTGCTTATACCTCATAAAAACACTCTCGATGCACGCGCCGTCGTGAAGACGGAAAAGATACTTCACCGTGCCGTCGATTTTCGAGGTAAGCTTAAGCTCTACCCTCGGGAGCGTGTCGAGAGAAACTTCCAAAAGCCTTTCGCGAAGCGACTTCGGCAGATTTGAAATCTCCGAAATTTCAATTCCGCGGTGAAGCGCCGTGAAGACCTGCTTTGCTCGGAATTTCGGCTCTCCTATCGAGAGGAAAAATTCTAAAAGCTCCTCCGGAAGCATTGAATATAAATCTGTTTTTTCAGCCATTGTTAATTAGAAAATCCTTTCAACGAGGGAAATGAAAAATCCGTCAGTGCCGTGTACGTGCGGATAGAGCGTAAGCTTTCCGCCCTCGCTTTTGTAATTTCCGACCGAGAAATCTACCGCGCGGAAGCCTTCGTGCTCCGAAATAAATCTGTCAACGACCTCTCCGTTCTCCTCGGGAAGAAGCGTGCAGGTTGAATAAACCATTCTTCCGCCGACCTTGAGGTACTCCGAGGATGCCGTAAGTATTTCATACTGAAGCGCGGGAAGCTCACGGACACTCTCCTCACTCTTATAGCGAAGGTCGGGCTTCTTGGCGAGTACGCCGAGTCCCGAGCAGGGGACGTCGCAGATTACTCTGTCAGCCGTACCGAAAAGCTCGCTCTTCGGAATTCTTGCGTCTCTGACGCCCGTCTTTACCGTAAGTCCGAGTCTCAAAGCTCCCGACTCGATTAACGAAAGCTTGCTTTCGTGTATATCGAATGCAGTGATATCTCCCGCCCCGTTCATTGATATTGCAGCGGCAAAGGTCTTACCGCCGGGGCAGGCACAGACGTCGATAACGGTCTCGCCCTGCCGCGCACCGAGTGTGAGCGCCGCCGATGCCGATGCGGTGTCCTGAACGAAAAACTCGCCCTCCGAATAACCGTCAAGCTCCGACGGAACGACACTGCCCGTCACCCGTACCGTAAGGGGTGAAATTTCGGACAGCTCTACGGAATAACCCGAGGAAACGAGCTTTTTTGCAAAATCCTCGCGGGATATCTTATTCGTATTCACCGTGAGGTCGGTTGGGGGTACGGTGTTAAATTTCTTCAGAAGCTCCTCGGCTTCAAGACTGCCGAAAAGCTCGGTAAATCTTTTCACAATCCAGACGGGAAAGGAATATTTTACCGAGAGATGCCTTGCCCCCGTCCCGCTTGGAAGAGGCAGGCTGTCGCGGCGTCGGTCAGCCGTTCGCAAAATGCCGTTTACAAAGGAACGCTCCCCTACGTTTCGCGCAAGAGAAACCGTTTCATTTATTGCGGCAAAGGGGGGCACTCCCTTCATATCAAGAAGCTGGCAAAGCCCGAGCCGCAATATATTTTTCGTGGTTTTGTCTATTTTTTCTATACCTCTGCCCGAAAGTGCCGAGATATAGTAATCGTATGTCAGCTTGTGCTCAACGGCAGTATAAACGAGAGCCGCAAGAAAGCTGCGTTCCTCCCGTGAAAGTCCGTCGGTCTTATGAGAGGAAAGCGATAGATTAACGTACTTGCCAAGCTCCTCGTATTCGGTGAGAAGCGAAAGGGCAAGCTTTCGCAGGTTTGTTTTCCGTCCCGTCAAGTGAATACATCTCCAAGATTAATTTTTCTTCCGCGGATAAAATCACCCGCGCTCATTCTTCCCTTGCCCTCGGGGATTACGAGAGATACGAGAAGCGCACCCTCACCGCAGGCGACGGTTATTGAGCCCTCCCCCTTCGCATCAAGGGAAATGACCTCACCGGGCATGCCTTTTCCGTCCGTAGCGCGTACCCGTGCGAGCTTTATCATTTTTCCGTTAAGAAAACAGAACGCTCCCGGAATGGGGGTGACGCCCCGCGCTCTTCTGCTTACAGCCTCGGCGGAAAGGGTGAAATCTATTTTACAGTCCTCCTTTTCCACCTTTTTGGCATAGGTCGCAAAGGACGAGTCCTGGGGCACTCTTTTTGCTGTGCCGAGCGCAAGCGAATCAACAGTTTTTGAAAGAAGCACAGCACCGATTTCCGCCGAGCGGTCGTGAATGCTTTCAAAATCGTCGCTCTCGGTTATGGGGAAGCTTTCGGTAGCGATTATATCGCCCGTATCAAGTCCCTCATCCATATACATTATCGTGACACCGGTCTCGCGCTCGCCCTCCATTATAGCCCTCTGCATAGGCGCGGCTCCGCGATACTTCGGCAGAAGCGAAACGTGTACGTTTATGCAGCCGTAGGGTGGGAAATTTATCACCTCGGGCGGCAGTATTTTGCCGTATGCGACAACTGCGATAAGGTCGGGGGATATCTCCGAGAGAATATTTAAAAACTCCCCGTCCTTTAAGCTTTTCGGCGTATATACGGGAATATTCTTTTCGATAGCAAGAGCCTTAACGGGTGTCGGCGTCATAACGTTTCCGCGGCCGCGAGGCTTATCCTCGCGCGTGACGACAGCGACTACGTCCTTTCCGTCATCTATGAGCCCTTTAAGGCAGGTAGCCGCGATTTCGGGCGTACCCATAAACATTATTCTCATCTTTTCCCTCTCCCGTCGGGTGAAATCTCTACGTCAACGTAGAGCTTGCCGTCAAGGTGGTCGCACTCGTGGCATATAGCGCGGGCAAGAAGTCACTTACCCGTAAGCTCGTATTCTCTGCCGTGACGGTCGGTCGCCCTTACGGTCACCGATGCGGGACGCTTGGTTACGCCCTGCTGACCGGGATTTGAAAGACAGCCCTCGACTTCTCTCTGCTCGCCCGAGTAGGCAATTATTTTCGGGTTGATAAGCTCGTATACCACGCCCTCTTCAACCTCTATAACGGCTATTCTGCGAAGCACTCCGACCTGGGGTGCTGCAAGACCGCAGCCGCCGGCAGTCCTCATCGTTTCTATCATATCGTCAAGAAGCGTGGTTATTCTCGGAGTGATTTCGGTCACCTCACGCGACACCTTTCTGAGTGTCGGGTCGCCGAATTTTACGATTTTAAGATTTGCCATATCAGTTTCCTATATGCTGAGCGGATTAAGGTCCACCGCCAGCGTTACCTTTCTGTCAAGTGAAAATTCGGAAAGAAGCGTGCGGAAAAGCTCGCGGCTCTTTGAATTAAGTCTGCACTTGACTACCATTTTCATTCTGTATTTTTCGTTGAGCTTGTATACCTGCGCCTCAAACGGACCGAATACCGTAAATGGTAGCGAGGAATACTCTCCCCGAAGTAAATTAAGCATAGAATCCGAGAGCCTTTTTGCTCCCGAAATAAGCTCCTTTTCGCTGCTGCTTGTCACGGTCAGTGACACCATATCGCAAAACGGCGGATAGGTGAGCTCGCGCCTTATTGCAATCTCGCCCTCGTAAAACCTGTCGTAATCCTGAAGGCAGGCGAGTCTTATTATCTCGTTTTTCGGCGAATAGGTCTGTATTACCGCAATTCCGCCGTCCTTCGCCCTTCCCGCTCTGCCTATTACTTGGGTGAGAAGCGAAAAGGTTCTTTCCGACGCGCGAAAATCACTGACGTAAAGCGAGGTGTCGGCAAGCACAGCGCCGACAAGCGTTACCTTCGGGAAATCGTGACCCTTTGCGACCATCTGCGTGCCGAGAAGAATGTTTGCGCGCTCGGAGCGGAAATCGTCGAGCATCCTGTCATACGCAAGCTTGCCCGTCGCGGTATCGGCGTCCATACGCATAACCTTTGTATCGGGCAGATATTTTTCTATTTCACCCTCGACCTTCTGCGTGCCGTAGCCAAGGAAGGAAATATTGTCGCTCTTGCAAGAGGGGCACACCCTCGGTGCAGGCGCACCGTAGCCGCAGAGATGGCAGAGAAGCCGTCCTCCCCCCGCACCCGTGTGATAGGTAAGCGAGACCGAGCAGCGAGGACAGGATATGACCTCACCGCAATTTTTGCAGCTTATCTGACTGTTGTATCCGCGGCGGTTTAAGAAGAGTATCGCCTGCTCGCCGCGCTCGGCGACCTCGGAAAGAGAGCTTAAAAGCCTCTCGCTTATCGGCGAGGTGTTGCCGAGGCGCATCTCCTCGCGCATATCTACAATAACGGCATCGGGAAGCTTAATTCCGCCATATCGCTCCCTGAGAGGAACGAGGGTGTATTTGCCCTCCTTTGCCTTATAAAAGCTTTCAAGAGAAGGGGTTGCCGAGGCGAGCAGCATAAGCGCGTTATGACGCGCGCATCTGTACGCCGCAACGTCGCGAGCGTGGTATTTCGGGTCGCTCTCGGACTTATAGGTATGCTCGTGCTCCTCGTCAATTACTATCATTCCGATATTCGAAAGCGGAGCGAAGACCGCCGAGCGCGTTCCTATTACGAGGTCAACGTCACCGCCCTTGATTCTTCTCCACGCGTCCGCGCGCTCGCCGTTTGAGAGCGAGGAATGTATAACCGCGACACGCTCACCGTAACGGCGGCAGAAAATCGACACCGTTTGGGGTGTAAGGGCGATTTCGGGTACCATCATTATAACACTCTTGCCGTCGGCAAGCGTCCTGTCTATCGCCTTCATTATTACCTTGGTTTTGCCGCTTCCTGTAACTCCGTAAAGGAGCGCCGCCATAGGCGAGTCCTTCTCGTAAAGCGACTCTACGGTTTCGTATGCCGCCCTTTGAGCGCGGGTAAGAGCTATCTCGCTTCTGTCGGGATTTTTCGTATATTCAACGTACGGATTCCGTATTGCCTCAGACGTAATAAGCCTTATAATATTCTTTTCGGCAAGAGCCTTTAGGTTTGCCGATGTGACACCGGGTACTGTGAGAAGCTCCTTACTCTCGGCACGTCCCTCTTTTACGAGGTATTCCACTGCCGCGCGCTGACCGGGGCTTCGAAGTCCCTCTCTGCCCTTTTTAAGAAGAAGCGCTTCAGCCTCGTCCGTCCCGATAACAAGCTCAGACGATACCTCGTACTTTATATTCGGCTTTTCCGAAAGTGCGCCCGGCGGAAGCAGTGTCCGTGCCGCCTCACCAAAGGTGCATAGCGTGTATTCCCGCAAAAATGAGCATAGCCCGAGCATTTCCTCCGTAAAGGAGAAGCGGTCGGTGACCACCGAATGCACGGGCTTTAGGTTTATGCCGTCCGACGCCTCCTTAAGCTTAACGATTACTCCGACGCGAAGTCTGTCGGATTTGCCAAAGGGTACTCTGACTATATCTCCGACGGAAAATCCCCCGTCACAAAAATAATCAAAGGCGCGGTCCACGTGATACGGTGCGTCAAAAAGATATACCTCGGAAACCATCCGTATCACCTCACAAATCAGTTATTTTCCACCTCAGCGGGACGAACCATCTTGAATCTTCCGGCGTCGAGCTTTGCAATAGCAATCTTTACTGCCTTCTGGTCCTTATACTCAGGGTCTATAAGCTGAGCTACGCTCTTTTCGGTCTCGTGGTTTTCGACCATCTTCTGAGCCTTAGTCTTCATCTCCACGTATTCGTCGGTTACGATGCGCGCGCACTTAGCCACGCCTACGACAAGCTCGTAGCGGTTGAATTCATTCTTTGTAAGCTGTTCGATTGTTGGATAAATCATTTTATATCTCCGTTTCGTTATTATTCTTCGGGATCTTCCTCGCTGTCGGCTTCTATACCGTCCGCAAGTCTGTTTGTTATCGTTTCCGCGTATATTGCGGAGAGTATAACGTGGTCGGAATCGGTTATTATTACCGAACGGGTACGGCGGCCGCAGGAAACGTCTATTACCCTGCCGTCCTCCTTTGCGTCCTGAACGAGACGCTTCACCGGTGCGGAATCGGGCGATGCTATTGCAACTATTCTGCCCGCCGAAACCATATTTCCGAATCCTATATTTATAAATTTCATAGTCTGTCCGCCCTTATTCTATGTTTTGAACCTGCTCGCGAATCTTCTCAAGCTCGCCCTTCATATTGACGACTATTCTCGCGATGCGGGCGTTATTAGCCTTTGAGCCTATTGTATTCGTTTCGCGGTTTAACTCCTGCATAAGAAAGTCAAGCTTTCTTCCCGACGGCTCGGGCATATCGCAGATATCGTAAAACGCGCCGAAGTGAGAGCGAAGTCTTACGAGCTCCTCGTCAATGGCAATCTTGTCAGCCCAGATAGCGCACTCGGTGAGAAGGCGGTTCTCGTCAACTGCAACCGAATTGTCGGCAAGTATCTGACGGAGCTTTGCCTCAAGCTTGTCACGGTAGCCGACGGTATCCTCGTGCGATATCTTCTCGACCTCGTCGGCATAGGAGCGAACCAGCTCGATTTTCGCCTTTATATCATCCTCTGCCTTTTTGCCCTCGGCAGATCTCATCTCGGTATATCCGAGGAGCGCCTCGTCAAGCACCGAGCGGATTATTTCCCACTCGCCGTCCATATCGGCCTCCGGCTTTTCGTAGGTGAATATATCCTGATTTCTCGCCACCGACATAACCGATATATCGTCGCGAAGCCCGAAGGTCTCGGAAAGCTCGCGAAGAGCCTTTATATAGCTTTCGGCAAGTGCCTTGTCGACGCTTACCGCACCGACCTCTGAGGTATGTCGGTCAACGGTTACGTAGACGTCAACCTTTGCGCGCGAGATTCCGTTTTTTTGCACGTACGCCTTTATACGCTCCTCAAGAAAGGAGTAGGAGCGCGGAAGCTTTACTCCGCAGTCAAAGAAGCGCGAATTGACGCTCTTTATTTCAATTGTGACGTCCTTATCCACGCCCTCGCGCTTTGCGCGTCCGAAGGCGGTCATGCTCTTAATCATTATCTTTGTCCTTTTCTTTTAAAGCTTTCTTCTTTGAGAGCTTGTTCAGCGATTTAATTTCAGCCATGAAAGAATCAACGTCCTGGAATTCGCGGTAGACCGAAGCGAAACGGATATAGGAAACTATGTCAATTTCGCGAAGATGCTCGAGAACTATCTCACCGATGCGGGTGGAGGTAATCTCGGTTGCTATGGAATTCTGAAGCTCCGCCTCTATTGCCGAAGCCACGCTTTCAGCGTCGACCGGACGCTTCTGGCAGGCGCGCTCGATACCGAGCATAAGCTTGTGCTTGTCAAAAAATTCGCGCTCGCCGTTGCGCTTTACAACCGCAATCGGAACTGTGTCAACGACCTCGTAGGTGTTGAAGCGCTTTCCGCAGGCGGGACATTCGCGGCGGCGCTTAATGCTTGCACCGTCGTTTGCGGGACGTGAGTCAAGAACTCTGGAATCCGAAAAATTACACGAGGGACATTTCATAGGGAAATTATACCTGAACCTTCACTAAAAATCTTATTTATATAATTTTAACACAAAATATATAAAAAGTAAAGGGATTTCCAAAAAAACTTAAAATTGTCACAAAAAGGCAAAATCCCCCGAAAAGCGACAAAATGCACTTCTCATAGGGGGATTAATGCTTTAAATCATAGTTAAAAGCGATACCAAGGGCATCGTGGCAATTGAAAGTATAGTTGACACGGCTACCACCTTGCTTACGTATTTAGCGTCGCAATCGTACTTTTCGGCAAACATCGTCGCGCTGGTCGCCGCGGGTGCTGCCGCCATAATGAGCACCGAGGTTATAACGTCGAGGTTGACGTAGGTTATCATTGCGAAAACGCGCATAACAGCAAAAATCAAAACCGGCAGGGCGATATGCCTGAGAAGAATAAAAACGTAGAGATTCTTCTCCTTAAAGAACCCGCGAAGGTCGATTTCGGCAAGCCTTAATCCAAGCACTATCATCGAGAGCGGTGCTACCAGATTGGAAAGTCCGTTTATGACGTCCATGGCAAGCGATGGCATATTGCCCGCATCAAGCGGCAGGAAGAAGTATATAAGTCCCAGCACCGCCGCTATCATCGTCGGATGTGTAACCGTCTTTAGAACCGATACGTTACCTTTTTTCCTAAGCGCTTCGCCGTCGGAAACTCCGTCACCGTCGACATCCCTGTTAGCCGTGCAGATGTAGACGCCGAGTGTCCATAAAAATCCGTTGAAGCTGATATTATAAACCGAAGCGTAAATAAGCGCCTCTGTACCGAGCACCGCTTCTATAAGCGGCATTCCCATAAACGCCGCATTTGAGAATACGGTGGCAAACCTAAGCATACGTCTGATTCCGTCCTCCGAGCCCCCGAAGGAAAGCATTGCAACGAGTGCGAAAATCACGTGCGCAATGAATGAGAAGATAAGCACGTAGAACATATCGAGAAGAATTCCCGAGTCGTAGGCGCGGATATAAGACTTAAATATCAACACCGGCTGTGCGATATAAAGTATAAGATTTGAAAGTCCCTTTCCGAGCCCGTCGGTTGAGAGCTTACATTTTTTGAGTATTATACCGGGTATCATCATTATAAAGAAGAACCCGACGGTGTAAATTAATTTTATTGCAAGTTGCATTATTTTCCCTCAAAAACACGGGCAGCTCCGTGCCCGTGTTACTTTTTTACAGTGATTTTTACGGTGTGAGTCTGTTAGGTCCGCGGAAGAGGAACTGAACCTCTTTAATCGACAGACCGAGGAAGAGCATGGTAAGACGGTCAATGCCTATACCGAATCCGCCGTGAGGAGGACAGCCGTACTTAAAGAACTCAAGGTAGAACTTAACGTCCTCGGCAAGTCCCTTTTCCTCCGCCTGAGCGCGAAGAACGTCGTATCTGTGCTCTCTCTGTGCTCCGGTGGTAATTTCAACTCCGCGCCATATAAGGTCATAGCCCTGCGGCACTCCCGCCTCGTCCCTCATATGATAGAAGGCTCTCTCCTTAGCGTCGTAGTCGGTAATGAAGAGGAATTCGTGATTGAACATATCCTTGGCGAGCCTTTTCGTCATTCTCTCAGCCTCGGTGGTAAGGTCGCCCTTGAGCTCGTCGGGAACGGTGTATCCGTATCTTGCCTCAAGCTCGGCATAAACGTCACAAAGCTTCATTCTCGGGAACGGAAGGGTGGGAACGACAAGCTCCTCACCGCAAAGCTCGGCGAGCGCGGAGCCGTGAGCCTCCTTAACCTTGCCGAGAGCATAGGTAAGAAGCTCCTCCTCCATTTTCATTACGTCCTCGAAGCTGTCAATGTAGGAGAACTCAAGGTCAAAGCCCGAAAACTCGGTAGCGTGCTTGTTGGTGTAGGACTTCTCTGCTCTGAATACGGGGCCGGTCTCAAAAATTCTCTCAAGTCCCGCCGCCATAGCCATCTGCTTATAGAACTGAGGCGACTGTGCAAGGTACGCCTTGGTATCAAAATATTTAACCTCAAAAACGTCAGAGCCCGACTCGCTGGCAGCCGCTATGAGCTTAGGGGTGTGAATTTCTATGAAGTTGCGCTCGAGCAAGAACTCGCGCATTGCCGCGGTAAGAGTAGTCTGGAGCATAAGCATAAGACGGTTCGCATCACGGCGCAGGTCAATCCAGCGGTAGTCCATCTTTACGTCTATGTCCGAGTCATCCTTTATGGGAAGAGCCTCGGCAACCGACTCAATCTTCATCGACGTCGGATACATTTCAATACCGCCGAGCTTTACGTATTCGCTGGCTACGACCTCACCCTCAAAGCTTACAACCGAGTGTATGGTAAGCCTGTCAAGGTCCTCGACAAGCTCGGGATGCTCGTCCTTTATAACGGTTACCTGCATTTTGCCGGTAATATCCTTTACGACGATAAACGCCATGTTTTTCTTGTTGCGGAAATTCTCAACAAATCCCTGTATGCGACGCACACCGGGAGTTATGTCCTTTATATAAGTTCTTTCCATCTTAAAATGTCCTTTCGGAAGTTTTTTACTAAAACATTATATATTATTTTTTCCTCATTGTCAAGTATTAATCGCTAGTAAGCGCTATAAATAAAGAAGGGGGCGTTGCCGCCCCGCTCTCTCTCTGCTGCCGCGTTATTCCTTCTCCCCGCTTTCGCCCGTACGGTAAAGGTCGCGCTTCTCATCCTCGCTGAGCGAGGCAATATCCTTACACATAGCCGTCCAAGCGCGGTTGGGAACGGGAGGGTTAAATGCGGGGAGCTCTATGCCGGGTGTATTTATGCCGGGAATCGCATCCTCGTAGCCCGTGTCTCTGCTTTTGGGATAATCTCCGCCGTTCATTATTTTGGGGAGCTGATTATCGTTTGTATTTCTGTTCTTACTGTTTTTCATAACTAAATATCCTTTCGGAAAGATTTCACCTTTATATTCTCACAGGAGCGTGAAAATATACTTGAAAAAGGCAAAAAAATATGCTAAAATATAAAAAACGCTAAGGAAAGGAGAGCTTGCGGACATCTTCCGAAAAGTAAACTATGCTTTACAATAATTTGAGCGGATATTTCAGAGAAAAATACGGTAAAAGACTTAAAAAAATCTGCATCGACGGCGGCTTTTCCTGTCCAAACCGTGACGGAAAATGCGGCACGGGCGGTTGTATATACTGCGGCGAGCGCGGAGCGGGCGAGCATATCGACGCGGCTCTCTCAATACGCGAGCAGGTAATGTCACACCTCTCGGAAGCATCTGCCGACGAGCTTTTCGTCGCCTATTTTCAGAATTTTTCAAACACCTATGCCGACGTCGACACCCTTCGCGAAAGATATGATTCGGCGCTGATTGACGAAAGAATAAAGGTCCTCGCAATAGG
>JAZLCX010000100.1:0-17907 GCA_045614425.1 Eubacteriales bacterium
CTGTGTGAGTTCGGGCGAAGGAGCATGGGCTTTAAGCGTGCGTATACGGTTTCGTCACGGTAGAAGACGGTATCGCTTTCGACTATACCGACTGTTCCCTCTACCTTTTCAAATTCTATACCGGTTTTGCAGCCTGCAATAGTGTTATCGTGAACGGAAACCCTTACTGCGTCGTCGCTTATCACTATTCCCTTTACTTTTTCGTCAATATCGCCTCTTACGAAGATATGGTTATCCGAGGCTGTTACGTAGCTCGTTGTAATTTTGATTCCGTATCGTTCTCTGCTCGGGGAGTCGATTGCGGTAAGGTCGATAGAATTTCCCGTAATTATTACATTTTCCGACGGTGTGTTCGTTCCCGTCACTCCGCCCTCGGCGAAAATTGCGGGGGCATTGAAGTTAACGAAGACGTTATTTGCAATAGTTACCTGCGAGGAGAAGGAGCCTATTCGTATTGCAGGCTCGTTTTTGAAGCCGCCTGCTTCAAAGTAGTTATCGGTTATTATGTGCTGAGCCATTCCGAGCTTATTGAACATATCCCAGCGCGGATTTACCGTGCCGTCCGGCTTAAGACGGATACGGGAGGTGTTTCCAAGCTCGATTTCGGTGTCGGTATTGGATATATAGCAGCCGTGGATTTTAACAAATCTCGATGAGCCTTCCCAAGCTGCGTTGCCTATATCCTTAATGCGACAGTAGAGGATTGACGTTCCCTCTGCTTTATCATTATTATTGAATGCGTTTCTTGCACAGTCCTCAACAGAACAACGCATATAGGTTATTTCGCGGGTATAGTTATCAGCGGGCTCTGCAAACTCGCGCGCCGAGCCTGTGGAATAAAAGCACTCGGCAGACATTTTTCGCGCGTGGCAATTCTCGATATATACGCGCTTTGTATCAGATATGTAGGTAGCGTTGGACTTATTGAAATAAAATCCGTAAATGGAATCACCGCCGCGTCCGAGCTTTGCGCCCTTCGCTCTTTCCTTAAAGCCGAGTCCGCCTATCATAAAGAGGTTTTTGAGGTTGACCTCTTCGCCGCCGACAATACGGAAGCAGGCACCGTCGGCGCTCTCAATTCCAAGTGCTCCGAGGGAGTTATCGAGGATGGTATTGACTGCACTTTCGCCCTCGAAAGTCAGGCTTTTTGCGTTCTCAATAGTAAGCATTTTTGTAAGCTTGTATTTTCCGTTTGGAAGAAATACGCTCTTGTTTTCGGCTATTGCAGCATCAATTGCACGCTGAATAGGGGCGGAATCCGAGTGGCATATTTTACACTCGGCGGTTTGGCTCGCCGCCTCCGAGAGAGTTATTACGTTGCCCTCAATTTTCTCCACCGTGGCAACCAGCCTGTCGGTGTAGGAAAAGACCGCCGTACATCCCCACTCGCGCTCGGGAAAGTCGTTGATTTTAATGCGAATTCCGTCGCCTACGTCAGACCACCCCTCTGTGATGGGATGGATATTCCAATTTTCTCCGTAATCTTTTGAAAAGCTGAAACAACCGGGGTTTTCGGGATATATATCGACAAAATAGGTCATCCATGAGCCCTGACTTCCGTCATATCCCTCTATTTCCACCCTGTCATTTAGGGGTACTCTATGTACCCACGGGCGCGGATTTTTTGCGCTTCTATCCCTTCTTGTGAACAAAACAGCTGTATTCTCACGTACGTTACACCTTGTAAGGAGAACCTCGTTTCCAACCTCAAAGTCGCCAATATTCTCTACGGTAAATTCCTTTTCCCCCGCAACCGAATACGCCACTGTTTCATACTCAGAGCCTGACGCTCCGAAATCGCGTGCATTCAAAAAGTTTTTGTTCATATCGCTTTCTGTTTTCATCCTATTATATTTCCGTCAAGGTGGGCTCTTACACCGGTGTAAGAATCAAGCTTTATATTCTCGGCACAATTCTCTACTACGTTGTGGTGTATTGACCATGGGGTAGTATTCGGACCGTATATATAGAACTTGTCGCCGGTTTTCATTTTTCTCGGCTCTTTGAGAGTAAACGAAAGTCCTACCGGGTCAAAGTCGAGAATTTCGCTCTCCGTCCCGTCAGAGTGCCATACAATTTTCCAGCCGCGGTAGCGGTGCGAGGTTACACGCAAAAGCATGGGCTTCGTTCTCGCATAAACCGTTTCGTCACGGTAGAATACGGTATCGCTAACCACGTTTCCGACAATTCCCGTAACAAGCTCGGATTCTATGCCCACCTTACAGCCCGCCACGGTATTATCGTGGACGGAAAGACGGGTTACGTCGTTGCTTATTACTATTCCCTTTGCTTTTTCGTCAATTTCTCCTCTTACAAATACGTGGTTGTTCGACACGGTCACGTAATCGGATGTGACCTTTATTCCGTAGCGCTCACGGCTCGGCGAGCCGACTGCGGTAAGGTCGATTGAGTTGCCCGAGATTATTACATTTTCGGGCGGTGTATTACTTGAAAGCACTCCGCCGTCGACGTATATGGCGGGGGCGTTGTAGTTGACAAATACGTTATTGGCAATGGTTACCTGAGAGGCGAATGAACCGACTCTAATCATCGCGTAATTAATTTCGTTTCCGCCCTCGAAGTAGTTGTCGGTTATCACGTGCTGTGCCGCGCCGAGCTTATTGTACCTTTCAAGGCGCTGTCCTACGTTTCCAAGTCCCATAAGGGTATTGCACATATAACAGCCGTGAATTGTTATAAAGCGCGAAGCTCCCTCCCACGCGCCGTTGCCTATGTCTTTCACGCGGCAGTAAAGGAGCGATGTTCTCTCCGCCTTGTCATTGTTGTTGAACGCATTTCTGGCGCAGTCCTCAACCGAGCAGCGAAGATAGGTAATCTCACGGGTGTAATTTTCCGGGGGATTTGCCGTTTCACGCGCATCGCCCTGCGAATAAAAGCACTCGGCAGACATCTTACGCGCATGGCAGTTCTCTACGAGAACGCGCTCTGTGTTCTTAACGTGCATGGCGTTTGATTTCTTAAAGTAGAAGCCGTATATCGAGTCGCCGCCTCGACCTATCTTTGCACCCTTTTTGCGTTCGTCATAACCAAGGCAACCCACCATAAAGACATTCTTCAGCGTAACGTCTCGTCCGCCGATAATCTTAAAGCAGGTTCCCTGTTTATCACTGACACCGTTTGCGCCAAGACTGTAATCAATCACGGTGTTGACTCCGCTTTCACCCTCGAATACAAATCCGTCAGGCTCATTTATATAGAGGTCCGCTGTAAGTCTGTACCTTCCGTTAGGGAGATAGAGATTCTTTTTCGCGGCGATTGCGGTGTCTATCGCTCTTTGGAGCGTTCCGGTATCCGAGTGCATAATTTCACAGTCGGCAGTTCTGTTTGCCGCCTCGGAAAGAGTTATTACGTTTCCCTCAATCTTTTCAACCGTAGCAACAAGACGTGAGGAATATATAACACCCGCCGTGCAGCCCCAGGCTATATCGGGGAAGTCGTTTATTTTAACACGGATACCCTCACCCATATCGGTGAAGCCGTCTTTTAACGGGTACTCATACCAGTGTACTCCGTAATCGTTTGAGTAGCTGAACTTTCCGGGATTTTCCGGGAATATGTCAATAAAATAGACCATCCAGTCACCCTGAGTGCCGTCATAGCCCTCTATTTCAATTTTATCTCCAAGCGGCTGGCAATATTTCCAAGGGCGAGGATTCAATGCTGACCGATCCTTACGGTCGTAAATCACACGCGCCTCGGCATGAACATTTGCGCCGATAACGATTACCTCGTCTCCAACCTTGAAATCTCCAACGTCAGCTATTACAAATTCCTTAGAGCCGTCAGTGGATTTAACAGTGCTTTTATATTCCGAGCCTGATACTCCGAGGTCATGGGCGTTCAAAAAGCTTTCTTTCATTGTTATTCCTCCAATTTGTGTTATATTACGAGCTCGTCAAGCGAGCGCTTAGGTACTGCGTGGTCATCATTTCCGTCACGGAAATATTTGATATCGCCGTCAATAACATCGGTAAGATATACTCTCTCCGTGGGTTTGCCGATGGCAATTACGAGAGCTGTATTATAGCCCTCTTTTCCGAGAATCCTATCGACCTCTGTCTTTTTGAAGCTTCTTATCATACAGCCGCCAAGTCCCATTTCGGTAGCACAAAGCAGCATTGACTGTGCCGCTATACCAATATCGATAGCAAGGCTTGTATCAATGGTTTCTTCCTTGCACATAAGAGCGAGATACGCTGTAGGGCGCTCGTTTTCGGCAGGACCGGACCAATCTTTGAGGTAGCCTGCGAAGGCTACGTTCCCAAATATCGCATCACAGGTTTCCTTGTCGTTTACAAACGCAAATCTTATGCGCTGGCGGTTTGCTGACGAGCCTGAGCATCTCGCGCCCTCAACCATTTTCAAAAATTCCTCTTCCGTCACCGCCCGTGTCGCATCAAAGCGGCGGTAGGAGCGTGTTTTCTTTATAAGATTATCTATCATTTCTTCTCCACCCATCAATAAACAAAATCGAATTCGAAGTCATAGATACTTACGGTATCCCCCTCCTCTACACCTGCCTCGCGGAGCTTTTCGATAACTCCGTTTTTAATAAGCACGCGTTGGAAGAAGTTAAGTTGCTCGTAGTCGGCAAAGTTTATCTGACTCATGAAGTTGAAGAGCCATTCGCCCTCGACTACGTACTTCTTGTCCTGCTTTTTTACCGTGGTCGTTTTGTCGCCGGAAACACCCTTGACAGCTTCGTCCTCGGGGGATATTTCGGGCTCGTATACCGTTATCGGCGGAAGCTCCTTAAGCTTTTCCGAGGCGGTTTTGACAAGCTCATCAAGTCCCGCGCCGGTTACAGCGGAAACGTATATTACCGCTCTGCCGAGCTCTTTGCAGCGCGCCTTGAACTTAAGCACCTCTTCACCGTCAAGGTCGGCGCTGTCGGTTTTGTTGGCAACTATTATCTGCGGGCGCGAGGATAGCTCCTCGGAGTATTTTTTAAGCTCGGTGTCGATTTTATCTATATCATCGGCGGGCGAGCGTCCGTCTGCGCCCGATACGTCAACGACGTGCAAAAGAAGTCTGCATCTGTCAACGTGGCGGAGAAATTCGTGGCCGAGTCCCGCGCCCTCCGACGCGCCCTCGATGAGTCCGGGTATATCGGCGGCAAGGAATCCCCTTCCCTCTCTGACCGGCACTACTCCGAGGTTTGGCGAAAGGGTTGTGAAGTGGTAATTCGCAATCTTCGGCTTAGCTGCGGAAATTCTCGAAAGAATCGAAGATTTTCCTACGTTCGGAAATCCTACGAGTCCGACCTCTGCAAGCATTTTAAGTTCAAGAAGCACCTCACGCTCCTCGCCCTTAGTTCCGCTCTTGGCAAAACGGGGTATCTGTCTTGTCGGTGTCGCAAAGTGACGGTTTCCCCAGCCGCCGCGGCCGCCCTTACAGATTACAAACTCGTCGGCGTTTGCCATATCAAATATGATTTTTCCGCTTTCGGCATCTCGAATAAGCGTTCCTTTGGGAACGGGTACGTAGACGTCGGCGCCGCTTTTGCCGTGCATTTTTCCGGTTTTTCCGTCCTCGCCCGGCTCAGCGATAAATTTTCTCTTATATCTGAACGCAAGGAGCGTATTTGCGCCCTCGTCCACCTTGAATATTACGTTTCCGCCTCTGCCGCCGTCACCACCGTCCGGTCCGCCCGCGGATACGTATTTTTCTCTGTGAAAGGAGACGGCTCCGTTACCGCCGTTACCCGCTTTCAAATAAATTTTTATATTATCAATAAACATATTTTACTCTCTCGATGCGTCCTCGCCCTTTTGCCTTATTACGAGCCTTATCGGTGTTCCCTTAAAGCCGAAGGCATCGCGAAGACAGTTTTCTATATAGCGTCTGTATGAGAAGTGGAAAAGCTCCTCGGAATTGCAGAATATGACAAAGGTCGGCGGTGCTGACGACGTCTGCGTCATATAATAAATCTTCAACCGTTTACCCTTGTCCGACGGGGGCTGTACGCGCGTCATTGCGTCATTCAAGAGGTCGTTAAGCACTCCCGTTGGTATTCTGCGCGTTGCTTCAAGGTAGGCATCGCGTATCATCGGATAAATGTTTGCCACGCGCTGACCTGTTTTTGCAGAAACGTAGACAATCGGCGCATAGGTCATATATGAAAGTGCGGTTTTTATCTTCGTATTAAAGCTGTTTACGGTGGAATTGTCCTTCTCTACCGTATCCCACTTATTTACCACGACTATCGACGCCTTGCCTGCCTCGTGGGCGATTCCGGCAATCTTTTCGTCCTGCTCGGTGATTCCGTCGCCCGCGTCAATCATAATGAGGCAGACGTCGGCGCGCTCGACCGCCATTTTTGCGCGAAGAACGCTGTATTTTTCTATTCTGTCCTCGACCTTTGATTTTCTGCGGATTCCAGCAGTGTCGATAAAGTTGAATACACCGACCTCGTTTTCAACTCTCGTATCTACCGCATCGCGAGTAGTTCCGGCGATGTCCGAAACTATCATTCTCTCTTCCTCGCACATACGGTTGATTATGGAGGATTTTCCCGCATTCGGCTTTCCTATTACCGCGACGCTTATAACGCCCTCGTCAGTATCGGGGCTGTCCGAAAAATCACACTCCTCGAGTATTGCGTCAAGAAGGTCGCCCGAGCCTGTTCCGTGAAGGGATGAGAGGGCGATGGGCTCGCGCTCAAATCCGAGCTCGTAAAACTCGTAAAACTCAAAAGGAACAGCGCCTATCGAGTCAATCTTGTTTACCGCGAGTATTACCGGCTTGCCCGACTTTTTCAGCATTATTGCAATATCGCGGTCATCAGCAACGAGACCTGCGCGTATGTCGCAGAGAAAAACTATTACGTCGGCGGTTTCGATCGCCACCTCCGCCTGCGCGCGCATTTTTTTCAAAATCGTATCGTCGCTTTTCGGCTCTATTCCGCCGGTATCAATGAGAAGGAAGCGCTTATCATTCCACTCCGCCTCTGCGTATATACGGTCGCGCGTCACTCCGGGTACATCTTCTACTATGGAGCGGCGCTCGCCTATTAACTTATTGAAAAGTGTGCTTTTACCGACGTTCGGTCTGCCCACTATTGCCACTACGGGTTTTGCCATTCTTTTTCCCGTCCTTTCCGAAAAGCGAGAGATATTTCCCCCGTTTTCCTCTTTTTATTTACCAAAAACTGCGTCCAAAAACATAAATCCGTCATTTTCGGATATTCTTGTTTTAACTCCGAGCTGACGGCTGAGCTCCTCAAGTGTCATTCCGCAAAGGAAATCCTCCTCGGGATACCTGAGCGTTGTCTCGGGGATAAGAAGCTCGTCGCAATCAAGCCTTCCCCTAAGCTGATTTACAATATCCCGTCCCGTCAGAAGTCCGGTAACGGTTATACTTTCACCGAAAAATTCATTTTTTATCGGGTAGACGTCTATTTTAACCTTATCGGTTTTCGCCATTATCTCCTCTGCCATTCCGAGAACGGTTGGGTAGGAGGCATATCCGGTTACGGTTGCGACTCTGCGCGTTCCGACAAGCTCCTCGGCGAGTGCGTCAATATCCTTGACGGCAAAAGAAAATTCATCACAAAAGGAACGGAGCATTCCGACTCCGTTTTCAATTTGCTGATACTCCTCGTAATACTCGCCCGTGGGTATCGGAAGTCCTGCTTTAAGATAAAATTCGTCAGCCAAGAAGAAGAGGCGAGAGCCGAATTTTTCCTTATGAGCCTTTGCAAAGCTCTCAACCGCCTCTATCACTGCCAGAGCTTCCTCGCCCGTAAAATCCGTAAGCGGATAGAGACCGTCACGGTGCTTTGTAAGTCCTGCGGGAACGACCGAGACACTCGTTAAGCTCGGGAAGTATTCCGAAAGCTCACGCATTGAGCGCATAAGCTCCTCACCGTCGTTGACCCCTTTGCAGAGTACTATTTGCGCGCACATACGAAGCCCTGCGTCTTTAAATCTTTTGAGATACCGAAGAACGTCGCCCGAGTGCTTATTTTTCATCATTTTGACTCTAAGGTCGGGGTTTGTCGTATGTATCGACAAATTAAGCGGCGAAAAGCGCATTTTTATTATTCGGTCAACATCTTTATCGGTCATATTGGTCATCGTTATATAGTTGCCGTGTATGAACGAAAGGCGCGAGTCGTCGTCCTTGAAATAAACCGTATCCCGCATTCCCTTGGGGTTCTGGTCGATAAAGCAGAATATACACTTGTTTTTGCAGGACTGCTTTTCGTCCATAAGGGCGCTTTCAAACACGAGACCTATATCGTCGTACTGCCCCTTTTCGATTTTAACCGAGTATTCCTCACCGCCTCGCGAAAGCAGAAGCTCCACTCTCCGCTCCGTAAGATAAAAGCGGTAATCGAGGACGTCATTTATTTCGTTGCCGTTTATCGATATGAGAATATCCTCGGGCATAATCCCCGAGCGAGCCGCGCGTGAGGCGGTCTCGGTATCCTTTATTTTTACCATTATTCCACCGTTTTCTTTGCTGTTTTTCTACGTATAAAGGCTGTCAGATGAGCTGCGCCGTATACAAGCACCGACGCAAAAAGAAAACCCGAAAAGTCAATCCACACGTCAGTCACGCTCGGTCCCCTTTTTGAAAAAATTTGAACTGTTTCGTCAAGGAGAGCTATAACAAGTGCAAGCGGCAAGGTGAGAAGCGAAAACTTATAGCTCTTTATAAATAAAAGCGAGTAGGTCGCAATCTCAAGACCGAGCAGAAAAAACTCAATAAAATGTGCTATTTTTCTGATATTTTTATGTATTACAGCTCCGGGCTTTGTGTCGGGCGGTATTATTTCTTCAAGCTTTTCGCTGACCGCATTGCTCTGCTTTGACGATTCTTCCTTTGGAAGCATAGACTGCGAGAAAATAAAGGCGAGGGTTAAACAAATCAAGACAAGAAGCGATATACGTACAGTCAAAATCACGTTTTTATTCATATCACTTCTCACCACCGCTTCTTTTTCTTCCGGCCGCAAGAATCATTTCCGGGGTTACTCCGTTTTCCTTTAAAAAGGAAACAGCTTCCATAGAACCGCCCTTGCCGGCAAGAAGCATAAGACGAACGCCCTTGGTTCTGTCAAAGTCGGTTCCAAGTCCGTCTAAATAACATTTTGCATAGAGAAATTTGCCCTTTGCCACAAGCTGCTCGACGTATGTAGGGTCGTGGCGCGCCGCGAGTCTGAACCATTCAAAAGCCGCACGGGCGTCCGCCTTTATGACAGCGAAACGCTTATCCTCCTCATCGGGATCGGGGACGTAGCCCGAAAGAAGCGGTGAGGTTATATCCCTGTATTCTGCCTTGTGATAGGGTATCATACAGATGCTTACCACGTCCGGCTCGAACATACAGCCGAGCGTTGACGCCATTCCCATATAGAGCTGCGCCTCGACGCATCCGTCCTCAGCCGACATCTTCATATATTTATGAGCAAGCTCATAATTTCTCGAGACTCCCTCTCCGTGAAGGAATAGCATCGCAAGATTGTAGTAGGCTTCGCCGCCTTCCATATTGCGTGCAAAGGAGAAAAAGGTTTTTGCCTCCGACGGATTATAGGGGCGTCCTATACCTTTAAGACAGCAATAGCCGTAATTGAAGGCGGCAAGCGAGTCCCCCTCCCTCGCACCTTCGAGATACATATCGGCGGCAGTCTCGTATTCACCGTCAAGAAATGCTACGTCAGCCTTCAGTTTTTCGTACAAGACTGCCACCTCCTTTTTTAGTTTACTGTGAATTTAGTGCCTTCCTTTGTGTCGATAAGGGTGATTCCCTTTTCAAGAAGCTCGGCTCTTATGGCGTCTGCCTCGGCATAGTTCTTGTTTGCCTTTGCCATGCGGCGAGCCTCGATTTTTTCATTGATATAGGAAAGAAGCTCGTCGGAAACACCCGCGCCCTCTTCCCTTTTGCGAGATGCGTTAAGCTTTTCTGCCTCTTCTATAAGTCCGAAGTCGAGCACTCGCTCGAAATCCTTGACAAGCGCAAGCTTTGTCGTGTCGTTTGTGTTAAGCTTGAATACGTCGTAAAGCGCAGTTACAGCAAGCGAGGTATTCAGGTCGTTATCAAGCGCATCGGTAAATCTTCTCTTGCCCTCTTCAAACGCCGCGCTGTCAATCGCCTCGCCGTCCTTTGCCTTGAGGTCGGCAACTCTCGCTATAAGCTTATTGTAGGCAATCTTTGCGTTTTCGAGGTTTTCCCAAGAGAACACGAGATTTTTTCTGTAGTGCGACTGCATGCAGAAGAAACGGTAAACGAGGGGATTGAAGCCACGCTCCTCAAGGAGCGATACCGTGAGAAACTCACCCTTTGACTTCGACATCTTTCCGCCGTTTGTATTAAGGTGATGAACGTGGAACCAATATTTGCACCACTCGTGGCCGAAGGTCGCCTCGCTCTGTGCTATTTCGTTTGTGTGATGCGGGAATGCGTTGTCAATTCCTCCGCAGTGGATATCAAGATACTCGCCGAGGTGCTTAGACGCTATGCAGGAGCACTCGATATGCCAGCCGGGGTATCCGACACCCCACGGCGAATCCCATTTGAGCTCCTGGTCCTCGAACTTGGATTTTGTAAACCAGAGAACGAAGTCCGCCTTGTTGCGCTTGTTTCCGTCAGCCTCAACGCTGTCGCGTACACCGACTGCGAGGTCTTCCTCGCTGAAATCGTAGAAAATGTAGTATTTTTCAAGCTTCGAGGTGTCGAAATATATGTTTCCGCCCGCCTCGTATGCATAGCCCTTTTCAAGAAGAGTTTCTATCATTTTGATAAACTCGGGAACGCAGGCTGTTGCCGGTTCTATGACCGCGGGCTTGGTAATATTTAACTTTTCACAATCCGAGAAAAAGGCATCGGTATAAAATTTTGCTATTTCAAGCACGGTTTTATGCTCACGGCGTGCGCCCTTGAGCATCTTATCCTCACCCGTATCGCCGTCACTCGTAAGATGTCCGACGTCGGTAATATTCATAACGCGCTTAACGTCATAGCCTACGTAACGAAGGTACTTTTCAAGCACGTCCTCCATCGTATAAGTGCGCAGATTTCCTATGTGAGCGTAGTGGTATACCGTAGGTCCGCAGGTGTACATCGTCACCTTGCCCGACTCGCGCGGTATAAATTCTTCCTTGTCTTTTGTTGCTGAGTTGTATAAAAGCATAACAGTTCCTCTCTTTTTGCGGTTAAGGCAAACGGCATTGGTTTGCCCGTACATATAGTTACACGCATAACATTTTAACAGATGTGTCCCCTTTTGTCAAGTATAATATAACTAATATATCACATTTATGAAAATATTTTCACTTCCGCTATTGTAATTTGACAGCATTTCTGTTATGATATATGTTAGAGTTTTATACGCTTCGGAGGTTTTATATATCATGGCTAAGCAAAAGCAAAAAAAAGAAGGGGCATACGCCGAGCTTACGGGATTCAGAAGGTCTATACCGCTGATACTTCTGGCGATTGCCGTTTTCATTTCACTTTGTTTCATAATGCAGGACACGGGAGCGCTCGGACGGGCTATATCAAAGCTTCTGCTCGGACTTTTCTCGATAGGCGGATATTTCATACCCGCTTTTCTTGCTATACACGCCTTCTTTTACGCCTCCGATTTTAAGAAGAAGCGGATTATAACAAGAATAATTTTCACCTGCATAACCGTGTTTACGATTTCCGCGCTTACTCACGCCATATCCTCTATCGGTGAGGAACTTTATTTTGATGCAGGACTTTTCTATAGTAGCGGCATCGAGCTTCAAGGCGGCGGATTTGTCGGCGGTCTGATTTCCTTTTTACTGACAAAGCTGTTCGGAACGGTAGGGCTTATAATCATTGCCGTTCTGATTTTCTCGATTTATCTTGCGTATTTCTTCGTCGGAGGAAAAGCCGTATTCTCAAGATTGCTTTTGAAAATTCTCAATGCGATATCGGATTTCTTTGCACTTCTTGATAAGAAGCGTAAGAAAAACAAGGAAAACAAAGCCGAAAAACGCGAAATGCAAAAGCGCTCCGCCATAGTCGAAGCGCAGGAAGACCTCGTTGACGACGACTTCTTTGAAGTCGACAACGGACTTCAGGAGCTTGTCATTGCCGACCTTGGAATAAAGGAATCGCGTGACGCTAAGGAAAGCGAGCGAAATCCCCATCTTCAGGAAAGAGTATTCCATAAATCTACCGTTACAGACGATACTCCGAACAGAGAAAAGCAGCGCACCTACGACGATTTCGGACTTGGAAACAACGCCGCGCACTCCTTCAATGATGCTACCGAGAATCCGTTTACAAAAAAGAAGTCCTACGTGCCAAACGAAAATGACATCGTGTATGACGCGGAAGAGACAAGCTCTTTTGAAGACGCGAGCGCTGAGGATCTCTTTGGCAGCGGATTTGAGCCCTTTGACTTAAAAATCAACGAAAAGCTTTCCACAAAGCCCTCCAGCAAAGGAACTGTAACCGCAGCCAAGCCCGAGGGCATCAGCGAAATAAAGCGACCGATTAACGACCTTGACGAAGACGATATTGAAAGAGCTAGGCAAAGAGCCGATTTCGAAATGAAAAAACGAGCTGCCATAGAGGCTCAGAGAAGATACGTGGCGGCGAGAGACGAGATTGAAAGAAAGAGCGAAGAAATTCACACCCCCACGTACGAAGAGCCGGTAATTTCCACATACGAAACACCGAAGTCTCCCGCTTACGAGGACCCGACCGTTTATTTGTACGAAAAGCAGAATTCTCCTTCATACGAGGAAGAAAACGCTACGGATAAATACGAAACTCCCGCCCCCTCCGAGCCGTACATTCCCGAATATATGAGCACCTCGGAGCCGGAGGAAGAGCCTCTGTCAGAAGAAGTCAAAAACGAGAGCTTCGAGCTTAACAGACAAAAGGAAAATTTCGCATTCGCGATGGACGACTATGAGAAAGCGCAGAACGAAAGCATATTCAAGCCCTTCTCCCCTCTTTCCGAAGAAATCCACGATACTCTCCCCGAAAAAGAAGACGAAGAAGAGCTCGTGGTTACAAGAACAATGCTTGAGCCCACTCCCTCGCTCGACTATACGTCGGACGAGCCGCAGCTCTCAGACTCGTATGATGACGTAGAGGACGACGGTGACGAGGATACCCCGAATTCTTGTCTGACATTTGATTTTTCGGAAGATGGCAATGATGAGTACGATTCGCCGATTCCCGTAGAGGAGCAGAATCCGAACGTAATTGCTCAGCGCAAGATGTTCCCATTCCTTGACGATACACCTACATCCAAGAGCGAGGACGAAAATAATACTTCCTTTACAACCGAAGAATTTATTTCGTTCGAAGAATTAGCCGAGGATAGAGAAGAGACGGAGGCGGAGCAGGAAGAAACCGCGAATGAAAAGCCGCCGTTTGATTTTGCCGCGCCAAAAGCCCCCTTCCCCACCGAAAAACCGAAGCCTGCACCCGCACCTGAGGCTAAAGAAGAGACTCCCGATTATTCAGACTATCAGTTCCCGCCCCTTGACCTCTTAATCAAGGGAAAGGCGGAAGAGGACCTAAACCAAGAGGAAGAAAAGAATCAGAATGCGGAAAAGCTTGTTGACGCGCTCTTACAGTTCAACGTAAGAATTTCCATAAAGGGCATAGACAGAGGCCCCCGTATCACTCGATACGAGATAGTTCCCGCCCGCGGAGTTAAGGTTAACTCGGTCACAAACCTCTTCAACGACATTGCACTTAACCTCGGCGTTGAGGGTATGCGTATGGAGGCGCCCATTCCCGGAAAATCGGCAATAGGCGTTGAAATTCCCAACAAGAAGCCGAGCACCGTGCTTCTTCGCGACCTGGTTGAGTCCGACGAATTCATCTGTGCATCCTCAAAGACCATGTCCTGCCTCGGAAAAGACGTCACGGGTAACCCCGTGTTTGCGGATATCGCAAAAATGCCGCACGTTCTTATCGCCGGAGCTACAGGTATGGGTAAATCGGTATGTATCAACTCCATCCTTATAAGTATTCTCTACAAAGCAAGGCCCGACGAGGTCAAGCTTATAATGATCGACCCTAAAAAAGTTGAGTTTAACGGATACAACGGAATCCCTCATTTGCTTGTCCCGGTAGTCACCGACGTCAAGCAGGCTGCCGGCGCTCTTATGTGGGCTGTCGAGCAGATGGAAAAGCGCTACGACCTCATGGAAGCGCTTGAAGTAAGAAAAATAGATGCCTACAATGAAAAGGTCAGAGAAAACCCCGAGCTCGGAAAGCCTCTTCCCAAGATCATAATTATCATCGACGAGCTTAACGATATTATGCTTCAGGTAAGAAAGCCTGCCGAGGACCTCATTATGAGTATTGCCCAAAAGGCAAGAGCAGCGGGAATTCACCTCATCATCGGTACTCAGCGCCCCTCTGTTGACGTTATTACGGGCGTTATCAAGGCTAATATTCCCTCACGTATATCCTGCAAGGTTGCATCATACAACGACTCCAAAACAATTCTTGAGCAGGCGGGCGCCGAAAAGCTGCTTAACAACGGAGATATGCTCTACGTTTCTGCCGGTGCTCCTAAAGCGCTCCGAGTTCAGGGCGCATTCGTTTCTGACGGCGAGGTTGCCGCCATTATGAAGTTCTTGAAATCTCAGGCAAAGGGCAACATCTACGACTCCCAGGCTCTTGAAGAAATAAACAAGGCGGCACAAAAGTGCTCTAAGGGCAAGGGCTCTGACGATTACGACTCAGACGATGACGACGGCGGTGACAGCGTAGGCGTTCTTAACGACCAGCAGTTCCTCGACGCTGTCGATCTCGCTATAAAATCCGAGAAGATTTCAACCTCTCTTATTCAGAGAAAAATCAGTATCGGCTATGGAAAAGCAGCGAAATTCATAGACATTATGGAAGATATGGGTATCGTAAGCGAGCCTAACGGACAGAAGCCCCGAGACGTCCTTATTACAAAGGATGAGTGGCATGAAATGCTCTCAAGAAGAAGTCTTGACTAAGAAGAGTAAATAAGAAAGGTCAAATCATGGTTTTAGTTTTACTTGCGGACGGATTTGAAGAAATAGAGGCACTGACTCCCGTTGACCTCTTAAGGCGAGCGGGACTTGACGTAAAAACCTGCGGAATCAGCGGAAAGACGGTTATGGGTTCACACAAAATTCCCGTAATATGTGACACGCTCCCCGATGAAGTTGACGTAAACAGCGTCAGTCTTGTTGTTTTCCCCGGCGGAATGCCGGGCGCATTGAATCTCGATTCATCCCCGTTTACCGACAAAATAATAGCCGCCGTTATAAAAAACGGCGGCAGAATTGCGGCTATTTGCGCCGCCCCCTTGGTGCTTGGACGCCGCGGTCTTCTTAACGGCAAAAGGGCGACCTGCTATCCCGGATTTGAGGACGAGCTCAAGGGCGCTTATATAACCGATGCGAGCGTCGTAACCGACGGTAATATTACAACTGCGCGCGGAATGGGCGTTGCGCTTGAGTTTTCAAAGGAACTGATTGCTCTTTTAGTTGATGAAAATACGAGGGACACCATCTCGAAATCTATTATGGAGGAAAGATAAAATATGGTTGCAAACTTCACTACGCACGTTGCATACCGCTGTCCCGAATGCGGAACGCTTGTTTTCGGAATAGTGGGCAAATTTGCCCTTTCGGCAAACCTTTTAAGAATCAAGTGTCCCTGTAATCATTCCTCGTTGGATATAAGCATTACGGGCGACAATAAAATACGTCTGTCTGTTCCCTGCCTCTTCTGCAAAAAAAATCACAGCTACGTCGTATCGAACACCATCTTTTTTGAGCGCGATCTCTTTTTGCTCAACTGTCCGTACTCGAATATGGACATTTGCTTTATCGGCTCAAAGGAAAAGCTTGACGAAGAAACCGAACGCGCAACTAAGGAGCTTGAGTCGATGCTTCGGAATTTAGAGGCCGAGAGCCTTTCCGACATTCAACCCGAGCCTAGGGAGGAAGAAGGTCCGCCGGACCCCGCTGCGTACGATATCATAAGATTTATTGTTAAAGACATTGAAGCCGAGGGCAAAATCGACTGTCCCTGTCACAGCGGAGAGTACGATTTACGTGTCACGCCCGAGGGGGTTGAGGTGTTTTGCACGAAGTGTAACGCAAAACGCGTATTCAAGGCAACCTCGCCTATAGCCACCGAGGATTATCTTACGCTTGACAGCATTTATCTTAATCCGTAATAATCGAGTATTCCCCTATATATACCAAGCGCAAAAAGTCGTGGCGAATTTGCCATAAGCTCGGCGTCGCCCGGGTTGGTTATAAATCCAAGCTCTATAAGATTTGCCGGCATTTTGGTTCTTCTGAGTACATAAAGCCCGGGGCGCTCCACAATACCGCGGCTTCGAAGCCCGGTTACCGCCGTAAGCTCTCTCAGAATGTTTTCGGCGAGTCTGTATGCCTCCTCCGAAGATCTGTCGTATATCAGAACCTCGGTTCCGTTTGCCGAGGGATTCACAGATGCATTCGTATGAATGGACACGAATATGTCCGCCCCCCACAAATTCGCCTGATTCACCCGCGTTGTAACGCTTGACGCATTGCTTGTTCCGAGCACGGTTTCGGGAGTTGGGCGCGACAGCCTCGGTGTAAACTCGGGATTTTCCGAGAGATATTCGTAGAGTATTCTTCCGACCTCATAGGTTATATCCTGCTCAAAATAGCCGTTTCCCTCGGCACCCGTATTAAAATCTGACGGATTATGCCCTTGGTCTATGTATACTTTTATCGGCACGGTACATTCTCCTTTAAACTTGTCGTTTTAATATAATCTATGTGTAGTTGATTTTCTTTTTTTGAAAATCAACCGTGTTACCTAGCGGTACCACAACGAAAATCGGGGATTTTCGCACATTCCTTGAAATATTGTCGTTCGCACTTGCTGGCAAGCCGACAGATGCGAACTTCGTATATTATTATTATACGCACACACCGAAAGGTTTGACTATGAACGAAATGAAAAGACTGCTGAGCTTCGTAAGACGGGCTGTCAGCGATTACAATATGATAGAGGACGGCGACCGAATAGCCGTCGGCGTTTCGGGCGGCAAGGATTCCTTGACGCTTCTTGAGGTTCTTTGTGAGATGCGACGCTTTTACCCGCAAAAATACGAGGTAGTTGCCGTAACCGTAGATATGGGATTTGAAGGCTCTGACTTCTCCGAAATCGAAGAATTTTGCCGAAGACTCAAGGTAGAATATAAAGTAGTTAAAACCGAAATCGCAAAAATCATCTTTGACGTAAGGCGGGAATCAAACCCCTGCTCTCTTTGTTCAAAGATGCGCCGCGGCTCGCTCCACGCGGCAGCCCAGGAGCTCGGCTGTAACAAGGTGGCCCTCGGCCATCATTATGACGATGCGGTCGAAACCTTTATGATGAACCTCTTCTTTGAGGGGCGGCTCGGATGCTTTTCGCCCGTAACCTACCTTTCAAACAGAAAAATAACGCTAATACGTCCGTTGATATATGCGCAGGAGAAGGATGTTTTGTACTTTACAAGACGCCGCACTCTGCCAATCGTAACAAGTCCCTGTCCCGAGGACCACGCAACCGAGAGAGAGAATATGAAAAAGCTTCTTCTCGAGCTTGAAAAGAACAATAAAGGACTGCGCCACCGCATATTTACAGCTATGTGCCGCGGTGAAATAGACGGATTTAAAAATGCCGGCAGATACCCCGATGCCGGAGCTTTAGAATAAAAAAATACTGCATACGCACTCGGTGCTATGCAGTATTTTTCGTTTCTTTTGGGTGTAGGCAAGAATGAATAATCCGAACTCGTTTTGGATAGGCAAATTTTGTGAATTGCATCGGTAAAAATTCTCACAATATCCGCATATTATATCAAATTTTAACCTCGCCCTTCACAAAATTGGCTCTCTCTAAAATTCGAAG
>JAZLCX010000101.1:0-8300 GCA_045614425.1 Eubacteriales bacterium
TCAAATGGTATCTCTACCTTATCGCTCTCGGTCTTATCATCGCACCTCTTGCAGTAATGGAAATAAGCAAAGCTGCACGCCACCTTATTCACAGAGCGAAAAAATCCAACTGATAAATAACAAAAAGACGGGTTTGCCGAAAGCAAATCCGTCTTTTTTCGGAAGTGAAGGCGTACTGCCACCCCGATAGAAATTATTAAATCTTGTAAGCTTTATCAACCGGGAGCGATATAATCATTCCGTTTGCCGCGCTTGTCGCACCGTGCTCGCGGTTTACCGCCTCCATTATCTCCTGTGCCGTGCCACCCGGCGCAAGAATAGAAAGTATCTCGCGCTCACGCTGAAGATCAAGCTCGCCAACCTGCTCGGCGTGCTCGTCAAGAGCAAGTCTTGCACGAAGAACAGTTCCGCCCATAGCTCCGGCTCTTTTCGCCGTTTGCATAACCTCTTCGGTATATCCCTGATTTACAGTTATCAAAATCAGCTGGTGCTTCTGCTTATCCTTCATTTTGTTCTTTTCTCCTTTATCGCCGCTAGCGCGGTGGGTTCTGTAAACGATTTCTGCTGTAAGGCGGTTTATTGCCGAGAGTCTTAACGTCATCATGATTCCGCCGTACTCAGATACCGTGCCGAGATTTTTTGCAAACTCCGCGGTATACGCGTCAACGTATTCCTCGTTTGCAAGGCTTATCACAACGTCCTTGTCGTTATTACCGAGTCCGAAAATGTCAAGCATCTCCGACGGTGCTGTTCCGAATGCGGTCATCTGAAAGTGGAAGTGTATATTTTTTGTCTTCAGCATCTCCATATACTTAGCGCTTTTACCACGTCCGATTATGGAGAAAACCATCATAATCTGATTCTCTTTAGCCATCGATTACACCTCCTCGAAGTATATCATATCGTCGGCAATCTGAAGCAGCTCGTAATGAGCCTTCTTTTTGAGCTTGTTGCGTTTAACCTTGCTGTAAAGTCCCATAACCTGAATAGTGATGAGGGGTGTCATGGCAACCATAGCAACGATACCGAAGGCATCAGTCATAATATTTCCGCCGAGCGCCTCGCAGGCTCCGATTGCAAAAGGAAGCATGAAGGTCGTCGTCATAGGACCGCTGGCAACTCCGCCCGAGTCAAAGGCGACACCCGTGTAAACTGCAGGAACGAAAAACGTGACTGCAAGTGATATAATATAACCTACTATAAGAAAGGGATAAATTGAAATTCCGGTAATAACTCGGAGCATTGAAAGTCCGACGGATACACCGACGCCTATTGAAAGCGCAAGACCGAGAGCCCTCTGTGAAATTCCGCCGCTCGTAACCTCCTCAACCTGCTTTTTCAGCGAGTGTACGGCAGGCTCGGCAAGTACCACGAAATATCCCATAAGCATACCGACGGGAATCAGGCAATATTTAAGAGTTGAAGCAATCTCGGCACCTATCAGCCGTCCGGCAGGCATAAATCCGATGTTTGCGCCGGCAAGGAAGAGGACGAGGCCGAGATATGTATAAATCATACCCACGGAAATTTTAGCAAGCTGGTGGGAATGGAATCGTCTGAATATAAGCTGGAACACAACGAGCATTGCCACAAGCGGAAGGAAGGCAATCATAACCTCGTAAAAATAGTGCGGGAGCGCCTCGGCAAATGCCTTGAAGGCATCGGCTGTTGTTTCCGGCAGAGTAATTACGGTGTTCGTCGTCTCGGGCTTCGGGTCGAAGCAAATGCTGAGTATCATAACCGAAATGATAGGACCTATACTGCAAAGCGAAACAAGACCGAAGCTGTTTTCTTGGGAATTCTTGCTGCTTGCCATAAGTGCCATACCGGCACCGAACGCCATTATAAACGGAACGGTAATCGGGCCCGTGGTAACTCCGCCCGAATCAAACGCAGTGGGTATAAAATCCTCGCCCACGAAAAAGGAAAGCACTATTGCCACGCCGTAGAAAACTATAAGAAGCTTATTGAGTCCGATACCGAACCTCGAGCGAAGAAAAGCAATAGCAAGGAAAAGACCGACGCCGATAGCAACGCTTATAATCAAAACTATGTTGGGAATTGACGGCACCTGTTCCGCAAGAACCTGCAAATCCGGCTCGGCTATAGTTATAATGACACCGAGAATAAAACAAATAATAATCGGAACGGTTGTTTTCTTAGTCTTGCCGACCTGAGTACCGATTCCCTCTCCGAGCGGCTGCATTGAAATTTCAGAACCAATGGTGAAAAGACTCATGCCGACAATGAGCATAAGTGTGCCGAAAAGAAACATTACGAGAATTCCGGACTGAACCGGAGCCAGCGTAACGCTCAGTATCAAAACTATTGCAAATATGGGCAAAACCGATTTTAAGGATTCGCCTATTGCCCCGCCAAGCAGTCTTGACAGCATTCCTTTTTTGTTCATTGAGTAAACCCTGCTTTTCACCGTATTTAAAATGCACTTTATATGCGTACCAATAAAAATTATAACAAATCCTATTTGTTATGTCAATAGCGTAACTGTTACGAAATTTTGCATTTTTACACGCTCTTGTCTATCATTATGTACAAACAACGGCGCTCTCTTTTGAGAACGCCGTTGTCACTTTAGTCAACTTTGGAGAACATATCCTTTCCGACTCCGCAAAGGGGACATTCAAAATCGTCGGGAAGGTCCTCGAACTTCGTGCCGGGAGCGATTCCGTTATCGGGGTCGCCGAGTGCCTCGTCATATTCCCAGCCGCAAGCATCACATACGTATTTCATTTTTATTTCCTTTCTTGTGAGAATTACAAAACCAGGGAGGGTGCGGCGTAAACTCTTGCCATAAGCTCCTGATTAAGCATATAAAGGCTCTTCGGGTCAGAGCCGAAAAGCTCCATTTTGGTAATGAGGTCGTTTGCGTTTGTTTCCTCCTCACCCTGCTCCTTTACAAACCAGTCAAGGAACTGCATCGTGCGGAAATCCTTGACCTCGTGGGCCGCCGCGTAGATGTCGTTTATGAGTGAGGTAACGTACTCCTCGTGTTCGAGTCCTGCCTTAAGGACGTCCATATGGCAGGTAATTTTCTTCTCGGGCTTATCTATTGCCTCAAGAGTCACCTTCTGATTTTCGTTTTGCAGGTACTGGTAGAAGAGCATTGCGTGGTCGCGCTCCTCCTTCGCCTGAACCATATACCAGTTTGCGAATCCGTCAAGACCCGCGTCCTCAAAATAATTTGAAAATTCGAGATAAAGGTATGCCGAATAAAACTCCTTGTTTATCTGCTGATTAAGCAAATCGCGAACCTTAGAATTCATCATCTTTTTTCTCCTCCGAAATTAAATCTCTGCCATCCAAAGACCGTGAAGATTACAGTACGCGTAAGCTGCAATCGGTGTCTCATCCAAAAGCGCGAACTTAACTACGGGAGCTTTTCCGACCTCAAAGCACTTTCTCTGACCGCCCTTGTCGGTCTGAAGATATACCCAGAGAATGCTGTGCTCAGCTGTCATAGGATGCTCCACCGAGCCGACCGTAACCGTAACCGTGTCACCGTCAACGCTGACAACGGGAATGTGCTTTTCGCGGCTCGCCTCAACTACGCCGGCCTCGATTTTCGTCATCTTCTGTCCGCAGCACATCATAGGAACTCCGCCGTCGTGAATCATTCCGATAAGGTTTCCGCAGTGCTCGCAGACGTAAAATTTGTTGTTGCTACACATAGTATAGATACCTCCGTCATTTTTTATTCTATTATATCACGTGAATATTTATTATTCAAGTGCTTTTAGAGTATCTCAAGAATTGCCTCCTTCGGTCTTGCTCCGACGATACGGTTTATCTCCTCTCCGTTTTCGAAAACAATAAGAGTGGGTATGCTTGTGATTCCGAAGCGCATAGTAAGCTCTTGCTCCTCGTCAACGTTCACCTTGCCCACCTTGATGTCGGTGCGCTCGTCGGAAATCTCGTCCACTATGGGAGCTACCATGCGGCAGGGACCGCACCAGCTCGCCCAGAAATCAATCAGAACCTTTTTGTCGGAATTTACGACCTCTTCTTCAAAATTGCTTTTGTTAATGTTAATAACAGACATTTTTATTCTCCTTTTTATAAATCCTTATATTTTCAGTTTTTTGATTATCCACGGGTAAAATCCGAAGCAAACGAAAACGAGCGCGAAATAACGTACGGCGTCCATCATGAATGAAATTTGCGTTACGTCAAAAACGTTAAGAGCCTTTATTCCCTCTTTAATTCCGTATGCAAGAGCTATACCGAAAACAACTCTTATGACCTTTTTCCACCATGCCGCGCTGTAATCAATGGGCGCGTATTTTTCCTCAAATCTGACAGCGAAATAAATTCCTATCAGAGCTCCGTAAAACTTATAAATATCCGCAAACAGAGGGTCGCCGATAAACGCAAAAAGTATCACAAAGGGAGTAAAAACTGCCGCCGACAAGATATATAGCTTACGCTTATCCTTTGCTCTGTCGTAAATTCGGTTTCCGATAAAGGCTATTCCGAGCCCTAAAATCAGCGCCGCACAAACGTCGCTCGGATAGTGCGCGCCAAGGTACATTCTTGAAATCGCAACGAGAGGAATAAGCACTGCAACCGTAACGGTAAACCAGGTTTTTTTGAGCTTAATCGCGGCAAGAGTACTCCAGGTCGCAAAATTCTGCGTATGACCGCTCGGGAATGAATACCCGGTAGCCGTATCGGGTCTTACACAAGTTACCTCGCCCGTAGTCCACGGTCTTGGGATTTTAGCGAGGTTTTTCACCGTGCTGTTTATTCCGAGGGAAACGAGCGAGATGAAAAATATTTTTTCGGCAATCTTTTTGTCAAAAGCGAACCAGACTATTGCTATAAGCACTATCATAAGCGTCTCTTCGCTGAGCATAGTAATAGCCTCAAACACGAAATTAAGAAAGTCCGTGCGTATTCCCTCGAAAAACTTAAGTACGCCTATTTCAAAGTCAAACATTTTTATCCTCCGAAAAGCCTTGTTGTCCGATAATATAAGTTTAGCAGATTTTCACGCCTAAATCTACAAAAAATTGAAAAATTCAAAAAAACTTAATTTTTATTTTTCAATCTTATTTTCTCAAAAAACTCGTTTGTTATTAATGAAGGCGCCGTGAATTTCACAGCGCCTGCTTATTTTATGATTCGTTAACCGTTCGTATAAGAATCTCTCTTAGCACCTGCGGGTCACAGTTACCCTTAAGATTTCTCATGCACTTGCCGAAAAGAGCCATAAGAGCCTTCTCCTTACCGCTCTTATAGTCGGCAACGGACTTCTGGTCCTCAGCTATTACCTCTTTTACAACCTTCTCAACGAGAGAGGTGTCGTTTGAAATTATAAGTCCGTTTTCCTTGGCGTATTCCTCGGGCAAAATCGAGGAGTCATCAAACATCGCCGAAAGAATTTTCTTGCCGTTTGCGCGTCCGACCTTTCCCGACGAAACAAGCTTAATAAGCTCTCCGAGCTTCTCTCCCGAAAGAGTAAGCATTTCGTAGGTCATCTGACGGGCGTTAAGAGTGCTCATAACCTCTGATAAAATCCAGTTGGCAGAATCCTTCGGGCTTCCCGTTACACGAAGAGCGCCCTCAAAGCACTCGCAAAGAGCAATGCTCTTGGTAATCTGCTCTGCGTCGTACTGACTGAGTCCGTATTCCTCGGTATAACGAGCGAACTTAACCTCCGGAAGCTCGGGAAGACTCTTCTCTATTTCAGAGAACCATTCGTCGTCTATAACTACGGGCATTACGTTGGGGTCGGGGAAATAACGGTAATCTCCCGCCGTTTCCTTGGAGCGCATCGCATAACTTTTGCCCTTGATATCGTCCCATCTGCGCGTCTGCTGAACAAGCACCTCAGTGCCGTTTTCGATAGCATCGATGTGTCTTGCGGTTTCGTACTCAATTGCGCGCTTAATAGCCTCGATTGAGTTCATATTCTTCATTTCTGCGCGAACACCGAGCTTATCGCTTCCCTCGGGACGAACCGAAAGGTTAACGTCGCACCTCATAGTACCGTGTGCCATTTCGCACTCGGCAACTCTCGCATATCGAAGAAGCGTTTTAAGTCTTTCAAGATACGCCTCGGCCTCCTCGGCGCTTGAAATGTCGGGCTGGCTTACTATCTCAATAAGGGGAACGCTCGTACGGTTGAAGTCGACGTGAGTCGTATCCTCTCTTATATCGTGGACGAGCTTTCCTGCGTCCTCTTCCATATGAATCTGCTTGATTCTGACCTTCTTTTTACCCTTAGAGGTTTCAATCTCAACGTATCCGTTCACAGCAACGGGTGCAAACCACTGCGTTGTCTGATATGCGGCGGGAAGGTCGGGATAATAATAGCTCTTTTTATCAAAGGTAGTCGTGCGGTTGATATCGCAGTTAAGCATAAGTCCCGCCTTCATACCGAAATCCACGACACGCTTATTGACTACCGGCAGCATACCGGGCATACCCGAGCAAGCGGGGCAAACGTGATCGTTGGGCTCTGCTCCGTAGGAATGAGCTGAGCAGGAGCAGAATATCTTCGAGTCGGTAGCGAGCTCTACGTGGACCTCAAGTCCTATGACTGTTTCGTATCTCACTTTTCACACGCCTCCTTCTTTAAGCTCTTTAAAAGTTCAAGCATTGCCCCCTCGGAGAATGCCGGGCCGACAAGCTGAACCGAGTCCGAAACCACCGCGGGAAGACCTGTAACCGATGCCGGAGCAGTATAATAGTTCTCTTTGTAAGAAATATATCCGTCCGAATTTATCATATCCTCCGTATAGGAGAGAGTCGACGTCGCAGGCATAATCACCGCATCGTATTCTGCAAAAATTTCAGCAAATTTTTCTACTATCACACGGCGCATGCGAAGCGACTTATCGTAAATCTTCATATAGTTTTCGGTTGAAAGATTATCCGAGCCGTAGAGTATAGCCGTCTTAAGAAGCTTACCAAACGCCTCGGTGCGAGAGTTTGTGTAAAGCTCGTCAATTCCCGAGAAGTTGGCGGCACGGTAGCCGTACTTAACACCGTCGTAGCGCGATACGTTATTGCAAAGCTCGGAGCTCATAAGAACGTTCCATACAGTGCTCGATTTTGAAATAACACCGCCGTCAATCCACTCTGCCAAAACGCCGTTTTCCCTAAGCTTATCTGCAAATTTTTCGACACGCTCGGTGACTTCTTTATCTACGCCCTCGGTCATTTCCTTTATAATTGCAACTCTCTTTACAGCCTTGCCGGGAGCTTTAGCGAGCGCGCACTTCTCTTCGGGAAGGCTTGTGCCGTCCTTATCGTCGTGACCCGTAATAACACCGAGTACCTCTGCCGCACGGCAGGCGCACCTTGCAATAACGCCAACGCACTCACCCGAGCAAGCAACGGGAACCGTTCCGTATCTTGAAACCACGCCATAGGTGGGCTTCACCGCAACAAGACCGCTCACTGCTGCTGCGCGGCGGGGATATCCGTTTACGTCAAGGCATATTGCCGCCTCGGCGTCCCCCGACGAAAGAATCTCTGCCACAGCAGATACAAGCGCTCCGTCCTTAGTAAGTCTTCCCCCGTGTGAAGTTTCACCGAGAACGTCTATTGCAAATTCTCCTACCTCAGCCTTACCGGCGAGCGAAAATCCCGCTTCGTAAAGTCTTGTAAGCGCCTCGGCATCAAAAAGGCTCTGATAACCGACAAGCATTTTAGAGCCCGCCGTTGTCGGAAGGTCCTTTGTCAAAATCATATCGTCAGCCACGATTTTTCTGCCCGCAGCTTTTTCATTTTTAGATGTGTATAATTTCATAATTTCACCCCCGTCACTCTACAACCTTGGGAACGCACCAATATCCCTCGTCGGTTTCAGGCGCACCGCGTTGCAGCTCCTCGCGGGAGAAATTCTTTTTCACCGCATCCTCGCGAACCACGGTATTCATAGGCATAACGTGAACCATTCTCTCAACCGATGAGGTGTCTATACCGTCAAGCGAGGCAAATTCCCTACCCCGTGCGTCGAAAAACAGTGTCACGTCTTCCTTCTCACTATCTGTAAGGCGGAGCTGATTTAACAGCTCCAGCCTACGTAAAGTTTCTCTATCCATATTTTCCAAAACCTCTTTTTAGAATTTATAAGGTCAGTCTCTTACCTTTATATGAACCTCGCGGAGCTGCTGCTCGGTAACCTCTCCGGGAGCACCCATCATAAGGTCCTGAGCATTTCCGTTAAGCGGGAACGCTATAACGTCACGAATAGTTTCCTCGCCCGCGATGAGCATTATCATTCTGTCAACACCGGGAGCCATACCTGCGTGAGGCGGTGCTCCGTAGGA
>JAZLCX010000102.1:0-2456 GCA_045614425.1 Eubacteriales bacterium
GGAATAAGCGTTTCAATAAATGAAAAGACCATAGCAAGCGCCACGGAGAGAGATAGAACTGTGAGTTTTCTCGTGTTCATAGGCAATCCTCCGTGGCGTAAATGATAGCTATAGTCTTTAGGGGTGTAAAATTAATTTTCAAAAATTTCGTCTGTATCCGAGAAAACCTCAACCACGACCTTGTTCGGCAGACATACTATTCTTTGTCCGGAAAGCGACTTTTTTCCCTGCCTCACACAAAGCGAGTCGGGACAGCTCGCGCTTTTCATATAGACGTGTCCGTCCTCAACCACAAGAATATTCGTTCCCCCGTTAAGCTCGTACTCCGCATTAACCGAGAGAGGATAAGAGCCGACGCGCTCGCCGTTTACCGTTACGTTAAAGTAGCTGCCGGGCTTTCGTGACGCTTCTATTGTAAAATAGGACGACACGCCTATGGCTATGAGGATGAAAATCAGTGATAGGCTGAAAATCAGCCGACGGCGGTTACTCAAAGTGAGCTCCGCAGATGAAGTTGCCCTCGTGAATACATTTTACGGGGCAAACCTCACGGCACTTGCCGCAGTCAATACATTTTGAGTAATCTATTGAGGCGAGGTTATCCTTTACGACGATAGCGCCCGTCGGGCAGATCTTCTCGCATTTGCCGCAGGCAATACAGCCGTTTTTACAGAATGCGCGGACTCTTGCGCCTTTGTCATGGTTGTTACAGGTTACAGCAACGCGAGCCGTGTCACGCATAAGGTTAATTATGCCGTTGGGACATTCATTTACACACATTCCGCAGCCTATACATTTTCTCGGGTCTATCGTAGCAAGACCCTTGTCGTTTATGCAAATGGCGTCACGGGGGCAAACCTTTAAGCAGTCGCCGTAGCCGAGACAGGCAAACGGACAGAAATTGTCGCCTGCATAATTCATTCTTGCGGCCTTGCAGGTTTTAGGGCCGTCATAATCGTATTTCTTCTCTTCGGGGCGGCAGAAGCCGTTGCAGGCAACGTAAGCCACCTGCTCGACGACGTCCCCGGCCTCAAGTCCCATAATTTTAGCGATTCTCGCGGCAGTGCCGTCACCGCCGGGAATGCATAGGTTTGCAGAGGTGGTCTCGCCCGAGGAAAGAGCCTTGGCATAGGCGTCACAGCCCGAAAAGCCGCACGCACCGCAGTTTGCACCGGGGAGCGTTTCGCGGATTTCAAGAGCTCTCTCGTCCTCCTTCACTCCGAAGAAGGCGCTGGCAACGGTAAGAACGAGGGCGCAAAAAATACCGATTGCGAAAAGAACGGTAACGGGAATCAAAATAGCCATTCAAATTCCCTCCTTACGCCAAGAGGTTTTCAACAATTCCGCCGAATCCGAGGAAGGCGAGCGAAACTATTGAAGCCGCTATAAGAGTTATCGGAAGACCCTTCATGCACTTGGGCGCGGGGCAGTTCTCAATTTTCGAACGAACGCCTGCGAAAAGCACCATCGCAAGAAGGAATCCGAGTCCTACACCGAGAGATGAAACCATAGACTCTATAAAGTTATATCCGTCGGTGATGTTGTTGATTGTAACGCCTAAGACGGCGCAGTTCGTTGTTATAAGAGGAAGATAAACTCCGAGCGACTTATGAAGCGACGGAATAAATTTCTTCAAAATAATCTCAACGAACTGAACGAGCGAAGCAATTACGACAATGAAAACAATGGTTTGAAGGTATTCAAGGTCGAATTTTTCAAGAACGAAGGTCTGTATAGGCCAGGTAGCTGCCGTAGCGCAGAGCATTACGAAAATAACCGCAATACCCATGCCGCTTGCCTGGTTAAACTTCTTTGAAACGCCGAGGAAGGGACAGATTCCGAGGAATTTCTGAAGAACGTAGTTGTTGACAAGCACACCGCTCATCAAAATCAAAATGAGCTCTTTCATCAGATCTTTTCCTCCTTTTGTGCGCTGTTTGCGGCAATTTCAACGCTTTCGCTGCAAGAGGTTTTACCGCAAATTGAGGCAGAGGGACAGCCCTCGCAGGAGAACTCCTTGCGCTTGCCTTCGCCCTTTTTAGGACCGATTTTGTTTACTATTGCAATAAGAATTCCGAATACAAGGAATCCGCCTGGGGTATTGGCAAGAATCGGCAAATTATAGGTTGAAAGGAAGGGAATTTCGATTGGAGCGCCGGGAACCACGGTTATTTTTCCCGCTCCGAGTATCTCGCGTATAAGCGCCATGGCAACGAGTGCAAGTAAAAATCCAAGTCCCATTCCTGCGCCGTCAAGGGCGGAATCGAGAACACCGTTATTTCTTGCGAACATTTCGGCTCTTGCAAGAATGATACAGTTAACAACGATAAGAGCGAGGTATACGCCCATAAGGTCGTAAAGCGCGGGCAAATACGCGTTCATTGCCATCTGGACAACGGTAACAAAGCCGGCTATTATAACGATATAGCAGGGGATGCGCACCGAGTCGGGAATCA
>JAZLCX010000103.1:0-4328 GCA_045614425.1 Eubacteriales bacterium
GGACTCTGCCTCTTGCGCCCGAAATGGCGCAATAGGTGCATTTTGCGTCACATCCGTCCTCTATCTTTACGTATGCCCTCGTTCTCGGGGCACATCTTACGGTCATTTTTTCGAATTCGGCATCCGAAAGGTCGGTTACCGGGACATACTGTGAAAGGGGCTCACCCGCCTTTTTCTTTTCTAGCATTTCCTTAGCTATAGATACGAGCGAGAGCTTATTCTCCGTTCCGATAACGCAGGACACTCCGGGGATTTTTGATATCTCGTCGCCGGCGCGCTGACTGTAGCATCCCATTACCATTACTACGGCATCGGGATTCATTTTAACGGCGCGGCGGATGAATTGGCGCGACTTTCTGTCGCTCTCGGCTGTTACCGTGCAGGTGTTTATAACGTAAACGTCACAGCATTCCGAAAAAGGAAGAACCTGAAATCCCGAGCGCGCGAACTCTTCACCGACGGCCTCGGTTTCATACTGCGACACCTTGCACCCAAGAGTATAAAGTCCGACTCTGTACAACCTCTCCCTCTCCTTCCTTAGCGCTTAGGCAAGAATGAATAATCCGAACTCGTTTTGGATAGCCCATTCTCGCCTACACAGTGAGATTGCCGCCCGTGAAGGCTATGCCACCCCATCATAATTTACAACGATATTTTAGCAGAAACGGGCGCGAAAGTCAATACGCACACGCTAAGTTTAAGCTATATATTATAAAATATTTCATTTTTCTATTGACAAAGAGACATTTTTCAGTTATAATATATCGTGCTTTCGTATGAATACGCGAAAAGGGCGGCAAAGAACTGCGCCCGGACGTTAATAAACCAAAGGAGGTGCCGATATGAAGAGAACCTATCAGCCTAAGAAGAGACAGAGAAAAAAGGAACACGGCTTCAGAAAGAGAATGGCGACAGCTAACGGTAGAAAAGTTCTTAAAAGAAGACGCGCCAAGGGTAGAGCCCGTCTTACCTATTGATTTTTTGTCACATAATGTGACTGTCACTCTGTGACGCACCAAACCTCCGATAAAACGCCATGACTGTGCATTTTTATCGGGGGATTTTGTTTAAGAAGATTTTTTAGTAAGGAGATGGTTTTTATGAAGTTTCGCGCTATATGTGAAAATCATCTTTATTCGAAAGCGTATTCAAAGGGAAAGAGAGCTGTGACGTCCGCTCTCGCTGTGTACGTTTTGCCCGACTATGCGGCAAAGCGTCTTGCAAAAGCACACCCCGAAAAGAAGGTTTTAAACCGTATAGGACTTACGACCTCCACAAAGCTTGGCGGAGCTGTCGTAAGGTCAAGATGCAGACGCATTCTGCGCGAGGGCCTTCGGGCTTTGGAGAAAAGAAAGCGGCTTAAGGTCGGCTTTCTTATAGTCATCGCGGCGCGCAGCGCGGCAGTATCAAAGAAAAGCAGTGATATCGAGCGGGAGCTTGATATCGCATTCACAAAACTCGGTATGTACGAATGAAATACGTGATGATATGGCTTATACGCCTGTACCGTAAAATTATCTCACCGCTGAAACCGCCCTGTTGCAGATTTACACCAACCTGCTCAGCCTATGCCATTGAGGCATTCACAAAACGTGGCTTTTTCGTCGGCTTCATTCTTTCCGCGGGACGAATTCTCCGTTGCAACCCTTTCTTTAAGGGCGGCTACGACCCCGTCCCCGAAAAAGGACTCCGAAACCCGAAAAATATAAGGGAAATGAGATACGGTACTACCGAAAATGAAAACGAAAAGGAACTTTCAAATGACGAAAACCAAACGTAGCATGGGAAGAAGAATTCTGTCCGTAGGACTTTTAATTCTCACCCTTTTTGCTCTTATTTTATCGCTTTCCTCCTGCGGCAGCGATACTGAAAAATTCGAAAAGCAGGGAAAAAATGAAACAAATGCAGATTTCGTTGCAAGAGTGATCGCAACAAGCAACAGCTATAAGATTCGCTTTGTTGCCGCATACCGCGGATATGACATCACCGCAGAAGACTTTGAGGACAGCAGCGAGATCAAGGAAACACCCGACTTCGATGCAGCAAAGGCGCTGATGCAGGAAATTATCGACCAAAAGAACTTCGATAACTCCGATGACGAGGCGACCTTTACAACTTATAAGAACTCACTCACAACCAAGGCTTCGATGGAAGCGGTTATAAACTCCGAAAGCTTCAAGGAAACCGCAACTCTTAAGCACTCCAACGGCTTCCCCACCATACTCCTTGTATGGATTGGTAAATTCCTCGGTCTTATAACGAGAATTACCGGCGGATATTACGTTCTCGCCATAATGGTATTCGCTGTTATAGTCGAGGTTCTTATGCTTCCTATGTCTATAAAGCAGCAGAAGAATTCGATAGGCATGGCAAAGCTCCGCCCCCAGATTGCAAAAATCGAAAAGAAATATGCGGGAAGAAACGACCAGGTAACTCTCAGAAAAAAGCAGGAAGAGATTATGGCGCTTCAGCAGAAGGAGGGCTTCAGCCCGTTCTCGGGATGCCTCCCTCTCATTATCCAGCTTATAATCGTCGGTTTTATTCTCTACCCGATTATCCAGAACCCCTTGAGATACGTGCTTGACCAGTCCACCGGATTCTCGTCGGCACTCGTATCCTACGCTACCGCTCCCGAGGCGGCCGGCGGTCTCGGACTCTCGCTTTCATCCTCCGGAAACGTTATAGAGCTTCTTGCCTCTCTCCCCAAAGACATGTCGGGAATCAAGGATTTCGCTCTCTTGGCAAACGGAGAAGAAATATTTAACACATATGCAGGACTTGGCACACTCAAGTTCACCGCGTTCGGCATAAACCTCGGAAAAGTTCCCGAAATCGCAAGCATACTCGTTATCGTCCCCGCACTCAACCTTGTAGGTCAGTGGTTTACGATGCGCCTTACAAGAAAGTGGACCGGTATGGGCTACAACGCTATGGGCGCTGCCGACAACCAGGAAAAGTTCTCGCTTAAGATGATGGACGTTCTTCCTCTTCTTATGACGCTTTTCATTATGTTCCAGGTTCCCGCTATGATAGGCATTTACTGGTTCTTCCGTTCGCTCGTAGCTCTCGGAAAGCAGTATATAATGAAGATAGTTCTTCCCGTGCCGAAATACACCGAGGAGGAGCTTCGCGAGATTGAGAAGGCTGAAAAGGAGCGTCAGAAGGCTCAGAAGGCAGCTCTCAAGCAGCAGCCCAAATACCGTTCTCTTCACTACATCGACGAGGATGACTATGACGAGCTTCCTGAGGTTAAGCAGAACACCTCGGGCAAGAAAATAAGCTCCCAGGACGCACCGGAAATCAAAGACTAAAAAGAAAGGCACTATAATGATAAAGGAAATAATCGCACAGGGTAAGGACGTCATAGAGGCAAAAGAAAATGCAAGAGCCGCACTCGGCGCAGGTCCTCTTGATGACGTTAACTTTGAAATATTGCACGCAGGAAGCAAGGGAATATTCGGTATCATTGGCGTTAAACCGGCACAGGTAAGAGCGTATATGGAAATTCCCGATGCAGAGCGCAGAGATCGCAGAAGACACGAGAAGCCCCGCCGCGAAAACGAGCAAGGCGGAGCAAAGGAGGAGAACAAGAGCTCCTCTGAAAAGCAGGAAAACAAACGCAAAAACAAAAAGCCCCAGAGAGCAAAATCCGAGGGACAGAAGCAGGAGAAGACTCACAGCAAGGTAATTGCCGAAACCGACCTCAAGCTTGAAGCGAAGACGGTTGCCGACGGTGAGGATATGTCCTTTGACTTTGTAAAGACTCTTATCTCGGATATAGGACTTTCCGCAGAAGCATCTCTCTACTCCTGTGAGGACGGAACGAGAAGAATCATAATTTCGGGCGACGACGCATCCGCGCTTATCGGTCACCACGGTGACACGCTTGATGCTCTTCAGTATCTTGCAAACCTCGCTTCTATGAAGAAGAACATAAACGGCGAGAGGGACAAGAGCCGCGTTACCATCGACATCGAGGGATATCGCGCAAAGAGAGAGGAAACTCTCCGCGCCCTTGCACGCCGTATGGCTGCAAAGGCAATCCGCAACAACAGAAGCGTTATGCTTGAGCCCATGAGCGCTTACGAGAGAAGAATCATTCACTCCGAGATTCAGGGCATCGAGGGTGTATCCACCAACTCCATCGGCTCCGACAACAACCGTAAGATCGTGATCTTCCTCACCCTCAAGAAGCCTCAGGGCATCTTCGAGGAGAACACCGCAGAGGCTCCCGTTGAGACTACCGAGGTAGTAGCAGAGGTAGAGACCACTGTTGACGAGATCGGCACCGACAACGAATAAGGCATGCACGGGAACGTAATTGCAGC
>JAZLCX010000104.1:0-1809 GCA_045614425.1 Eubacteriales bacterium
CACAATTCTCGTATTCTATATTCCTACCGTCAGAAGACTCAGACGTGAATATAGATCGGCAGATGCAGAAACGGCAGAGGAAAGCGCCCCTTCTTATTATTAAATTTAATTCTTTGCTATAAATAAAATGGAGTCAACATGTTTAAAAGTGAAGTAAATATGCTTTCGGGCCCCGTCCTTCCGGGACTTCTCAGAATGACGATACCGATTATGGTTATGCAGATTCTGCAAGCCCTCTTCAACATTCTTGATATGACGATACTGAAGATGGCCGAGCCGCCTGTAATGAACGAGCTTGGGGAGCTTGTCGACTCTGTCGCTGTCGGAGCCGTCGGCGCGTGTACACAGCTTATTTCGGTTTTCACAGTTATCGTCATCGGTTTGGCAACCGGCGCTAATATCGTTATAGCAAGACATATCGGAAGCGGAGATTCCAGACGCGTTGAGCGTGCAGTGGGTGCTTCGACGCTTCTTGCTATTATCACCGCTGCGATTATGGTTCTTATCGGAGTGCCGTTTGCCGAGATTTTTCTTAAGTGGACAAACTGTCCCAAAGAATTTCTTACGAGCTCGGTAACCTATTTAAGAATTTACTTCATCAGTATGCCCTTCTTCGTAATATACAATTTCGGCGCGGGCACTCTCAGGTCAAAGGGCGACACCGGACGCCCCATGATTTACCTCATAATCGGCGGCGGAGTCAAGGTCGTCTTTACCTATCTTTTTGCATCGGTCTTTAAGATGGGAGTCGTCGGAGTAGCATTTTCCACGGTGGTTTCCTGGCTGATTCCTGCTGTTTTAGTTCTTGTCGTGCTTTTCAGGGAAAAGGGAATTCTCCGCTTCAATTACCGCCATATCAAATTTTACGGCCGCGAGTTTTACGACATACTTTTTGTGGGCATCCCCTCATCCGCGCAGAGCGTTTCCTACTCGCTTGCAAACGTGTTTATCGTAGCAACGGTCAACACCTTCGGTAAAGAGGCATCTACCGCGGTTTCAATATCCGGAACATTTGAAAACATAATTTATCAGATAGCGATTGCATCCTCTCTTGCCATTATGCCTTACGTCAGCCAGAACATAGGAAACCGAAACATAAAGCGCGCGCGCAAGTCGGTTTGGGGCGGAATTCTGATCTCTGCCGTTCTGATTTGCATTTTCGGTTGGCTCACAGCGGCATTGGCGGCTCCGCTATCAAGTCTTATGACAGATGACCCCGTGGTCATTGCGCTTTCCCGTCAGAAGATGCTTATCGTCTCGCTTCCTTACGCGCTGTACGGAATAAGTGAGGTTCTCGGTGCAGCAATGAGGGGCTTCGGCCGCCCGATAGTTACCGCGGTAACAAGCCTTGTACATATATGTGCCCTTCGTTTCTTCTGGATATTCGTTATATTCCCGTTAAACCGCGAGCTCTGGTTCCTCTTCATAGTATGGCCTATCGGTTGGATTCTTACCGACCTTACGCTTCTCGTTTTCTATTTCCCGACAGTGAAAAAGCTCAAAGCAAGGTTCGAAAAGGAGAAGAAGAGGGAAGAGGTTCCTCTTACGTAAATCCAATAAAAAGGGGATTATTCATTCTCGCCTAACCAAATAAAAAACGAGGTAGATATTGCAAAAGCTGTATCTATCTCGTTCTTTTTTGAAAATTTAGGTGATATTAATGTTGAAAACCTACGGTTTTTTTCGTTTTATTATAGTTTTTTATTCTATCGCCGTTTCCTCGCTCGACGTACCTTTGTACGCCTCTCGCTCGTCAGCCGACGATTTCTGCTCAAAATCAAGCGAGCCCCAAAGGTGCTTCGCACTAAG
>JAZLCX010000105.1:0-5816 GCA_045614425.1 Eubacteriales bacterium
AGAACCTCGCCCTTCGGCAAAATAACCTTTATGAGTCCCTGCTCTATAAGCGCATCGGTTTCCTCGTACGGCAGGCGGTAGTCCTCCGACAGAGTACCCGTGCGAATTATTCCGAGCTTTTCCATAAGCATATCGATAAGCTCTATCGCATATTTCAGCTTGCGCTCACTCTTTATCTTTATAAGCGCGGGACAATCGCCCTTCACTGCGTTTACGTGATATTTGGAATCAAGCTCACTCGGGTCAAGCGCAAGATAAAGGCAAAGCGCCTTTCCCTTTACGTCTATCTTTGCGATATGCGTTCTGCCGCGCTTGAAGTTTTCCTTCGCCCAAGAGTTTCTCGCCTTGACACCCTTGTAGGAAAGCAGGTGATTTTTGATTTCGGTATAGCAGTCCTTGACATAAGGCTCGGACTGTATGTATCTTGAAAGGAAGGAGCGTCTGTAACGTATTTCCACGCGGCGCATAGCTGCTATCCGCGCTTCCTCGATAAGACGTGCTTCCTCCTCGGCAATCCGTCTTGCCTCTTCTTCAGCAAGTCTTCTCTCCATAGCCTCAAGGCGCATTTCGGTAAGCGATGCAAGGCTGGCCTTAACGGCTACCGTATTTTCATCGAGAACCTCTCCCTTCGGCAGGATGACCTTGATAAGTCCCTTCTCTATTAGCGCGTCGGTTTCCTCATACGGCAGTCGGTAGTCCTCCGACAGAGTACCCGTGCGAATTATTCCAAGCTTTTCCATAAGCATATCGATAAGCTCTATCGCATATTTCAGCTTACGCTCACTCTTTATCTTTATAAGCGCGGGGCAGTCGCCCTTCACTGCGTTTACGTGATATTTGGAATCAAGCTCACTCGGGTCAAGCGCAAGATAAAGGCAAAGTGCCTTTCCCTTTACGTCTATCTTTGCGATATGCGTTCTGCCGCGCTTGAAGTTTTCCTTTGACCAAGCGGTCCTCGACTTGACACCCTTGTAGGAAAGCAGGTGATTTTTGATTTCGGTATAGCAGTCCTTGATATAAGGCTCGGACTGTATGTATCTTGAAAGGAAGGAGCGTCTGTAACGTATCTCGACCTCGCGTATGGCTGCCATTCGCGCTTCTTCGAGACGGCGCGCCTCCTCCTCGGCAATCCGTCTTGCCTCTTCCTCGGCAAGTCTCCGTGCCTCCTCTTCCGCGCGTCTTCTCTCTTCCTCGCGTTCCCTGGCGAGTCGGCGTCTTTCCGCCTCCTCCTTAAGAAGCTGCTCGTTGATTATTTCGTCTGCACGAAGGGCGACGAGGATTGCCCGGCGGATCTTCTTTTCGTCCTCCGAGAGCTTCTTACGGTTATTCATAAGGCGTGACACGGGTACCGTCTTCTTGTACTCCGAGTCATAAACCTGATAATCGTCAAGCTCCTCGTTTTCTATTTCATCGTCAAACTCGGGCAAGGTCTCAAACAGATGCTTTTCCGAGATAAGACGGTTATCCTCAAGTCCGTCGGCGATTCCGCTATACAGTGTGAGGTACTGCAGCGCTACGCTCGAATACATTCCGCCGACAAAGTCGTATGACGGAAGCTCGTAGTATTTATCGCCGATAAAGGAATAACCGACCTTGTCGTATCCCTCGATATATTCCCAGAGATTCAAAAGCTCTCTTAAATTCTTGTTTTTAAGAATTGCATTCGTCCTTATAACAGGGGGACGGACGTAATTCTTTCCAAGCTTCTCGGCAAAAGCCGAGGAGCGATAGGAAATCAAAGCCATATTTATGCGCTTGACTCTGTTAAGCGCTTCGAGATATCTCTCGTTTATTTCTATGTCCGACTCGGACATTTCCCGACCGAGAGGTGAGGTCATCTCGATACGAAGATTTATCCGAGCCGAATTTCGACCGCCGTCGCCGCCAACGAGATGCTCAAACTCGGTTGAATAATCGAATTTATAGTCCATCTCAATTCCGCCCGCGCCGTTAAGGGCGCGCAAGCGCTTATCGACAAAGGCTGACAGTCTACTGAGTAGGGTGTTTACGAACTTATTTTCGTACGTAAGATAGGTCTCCTCGTGGAAAACGTTAAGTATTTTCTGAGGAACAACCTCTCCGTCCTTTACGTCGAGAATAAAATTCGTGTGCTGAGCGAGGTGCTTTATTGATTTTTCGGTTATGTGCTTTGAAAGCTCGACCGGCAATACCTCGTCAACGTCTTCTATCGAAACGAAGGGATTGCGGATAACCGCATCAAACGCCCCGAGGGCATCCTCGATTTTAGTAATCCATTCGGTGTCGATGGTTTTTACGATTTTACTGCGGGTAAGCGAAACCGATGCATCGGATGATGCAACGAGCATATTCGCATCGCTGAAGGGCTCGTATTCCCTGGAAAGCGCTCTGAAAGCGGAGAGCGCCTTACTCTTTACTTCATCATAAAACTTATTCAATTTCAAGCCCCCTCCTCTCTTTTATCAGTAGGTGCGCTGCAATCTTTCAAGGAATTCTATTGACGATTTCATAGAATCCTTTCCGAAAAGTACGTTTAAGTAGTTAATAAGTCCCTTAATCTCGTCGCGGATAAGCGAAAGGTTAAGTGCCTCAAATTTTCTGAAGACCTTGGTTGCAAGGATATGGTCAATACCCTCGACAACAGTGCCGCCGCAAGCGACGTATGCGGGAACGAAAACCTTGAGCTGCTTCATAATACGGTTACCGAAAGCTACTCTGAACTTCTTGATAACGTACGTGTCAAGCTCCTCGATCATATCAAGGTATTTCTGCTCAACGGGGTAATCGTTTTTCGCCTTCTCATAAAGGGTGTTAAGATACGTGTAGCTGAGCTTTGCGGGGGGTGTATCCGGTGCTTCGAAGGGGATGCCCTTGTTGTCGATATTAATGGTAAGCGCACGGTCGTAAACCTTATCGGACACAGCGAACGTAGTATCGTCGTTGTTAGCCGTACCAACGTACCAGGTGTTCTGCGGGATAAGAAGCTTTCCGTCCTTAAGGTTCTTCGGGTCGTTTATCCAAGGCGAAGAAACAAGCTCGATGCGCCACTCGTCGTAGTCGGGCATTTCCATGATTGAAAGCATTTCCGCAAAATAATACTCAATACGCGCAATGTTAAGCTCGTCGAGGATTATTACGTTAACGTCATCGTTATATGAAGATTCGTATATTCTTCGGAGAACATCGGTCTCGTTAAACTTTTTCGAGAACTCGTTGAAGTAACCGAAAAGCTCGGTGCGGTCACGCCAGGAGGGCTGTACCGATACTATCGTCGAGTCGTTGTCTATAAACTTACCGAGAGCGTAAGGAAGCGAGGTTTTACCTGTACCCGAGATACCTTGAAGAAGTATAAGCTTCGTCGAGGCAAATCCCGCGAAGAGAAGTCTGATAATCTTCTCATCGTAGTAAAGACCCATTCTGGAGCAGGCAAAATTACGGAAGCTGTCGCAGACCTCCTTCAAGGTGAAGTCTCTGCGGTATTCCGGGGGATTGTAATATACGTACTTCTGGTCGATGGCATCGAGCTTCGCAAATCTTGGAAGCAGAGCCTCCTCTTCCGCCGCCGAAGCCTCCTCCGGTGCTTCCTCCTCGTCGTATATGCCGTTAAGCACGTCGAGCGGAACGCCGGTCTTGCCGATTTTGAGAGCAAGAATTCTCTCCTTTTCCTTGGTGAGACGAATTACGTCGCGGTGAAGGTCGGCAACCTCTTCAAGAAGGTCCTCGTTACCTACCAGACTTTTGCGGAATCTTATGTACTTTCTTATAAGAAGGAAAATTATATATATGACAATAACCCATATCGCAAGCACAAGTAAGAATGACAGTATTGCCAAAATCCAACCGAGCGCATCGAAGCCCGACTTGTATGCGACGAACTGCTTTACGTATGCAACTACGTTGAAAACCTGAAAAATTCCGCCGAAAAATCCGGAAATTATCTTCCAGATGCCGTCTATCATAGTTGTCAGAAACGCAAAGAACCAGTCAAGAAAAGCTGACATTATATTTTTCCTCCTTTCCTAATAATCAGATTTAGTTTCATTTTATATTGTTCGCTTTACGAATTATTTTCAAATTTATTTATCTTCGTTTTCTTTGTCTTCGGAATTTTTCTTTGCTGCCTCTTTAGCAAGATATTCCTCTATCGCGCGCTTTTTGATTTCCTCTTCGTCCCTTTGCTTTGCGAGGTATTCCTCGACAGCGCGTCTCTTGATTTCCTCTTCGTCTATGGGAGCGACGTTTGCGGCCGCCTTCTTTGCCTTCTCGGTTATGATAATGCTGATGAAATGATACAGCTCATAAAGGAAGAAAAGTATAAGAGGAAGAACTATGCAAAGGAAGAATCCGAGGGATGAACGCAGAAAGCTTATAACGTTTCCTACTCCGCCAAGCTTGCCGTCCTCTGTACATACGCCGATGATATCCGCAGGCTTAACTGTATATTTGTTATCGCCCTCGTTATCCTTGATATCTACCGCGTCACCTTTGGTTACGTAATATTCCGCATCGCCGTCACCGTTGGCGTCAACCACCTCTACTATACGGTGGGTATTGATATCGCCAAGCAGTCCGTCATTGTTAAGATCAACGGGAGCACGGAATGTAATGATCGTGTTCTCTGCAAGAGTGAATTTTTCTTCATCTGCAATCTTCTCCATAAACACGAGGTCGCCCGCTTTATAGGTCGACTCCATGGAGTTTGTGGATATCGTTATAAGACTCTTGCCGAAAATCGAGGGAACGCCGTCTTTGCTTCCCCGTGCCGAGAATACGAGAATCGTAATCAAAAGCGAGAATATAACGAAAATCCATATAAGTGTGTTCAGCACTATTGAAAGTATCTTTTTCTTATCTAAGTCCTTAAACCACTGTTTAAATGACCTCTTTGCTGTTTCCATATAACAAGTACCTCACTTACTGTTATGTGTTTTATTTTATTTTTGCTTTATTTATCTTTATCTGATTTGTCTATTCTTTTTATTCTATATTTATTTTAATTGTATACGTGATCTTGTATCGAGAAAGTCACATTTATCGTATGGGAATTGAGAATTCCCACTGTTGAATGTGCGTCAGCATCCTTGCCGTCGAAATATATGTATATATCAACGGAAATGACCTCCTGCTCATCACCGAGAACCTCCTCAAAGAGCTTTTCGTTAAACAATGCAGGGTCCCTGTTGCTATAAATGGTGGTAACCGCCCTTCCGTCTTCGGAGGTGGCAATAAACATAACTCTGATAGCTTTAGTAAGATAATCTTCTCTACCCTTTACCTCTACCGAGGAAACGGATAAATCCTTTAGATCTCCGGATCCGCGTGCGCCTCGCAGAAAAACAGTTTTCTTCAGTGCATAATCGTCCGTAGGCGCATCCATGGATACGACATTAACTATATTTGCTCTTTGAGAGTCTTCCTCTACGGTTGATCTTGCGTATCCCCAATATTTTCTGCCGGCGAGCACCTCGTCTTTGTCAAATTTACCCAGACAAACGTAATCTATACCGCCGTCTTCGCGAAGAACCTTTGCATGATAAATCTTATCCTCAATTCTTGCCGTCGGATAAGCTTCTCCGCTTTCGTTAACTATGTAATAGCCCAAAATAGAGTCACCGAGCTCAAGAGTATCGGTAATATCGATTAAATTTTCATCGCCTTTGCCAATAAAAGACTCGGAACGAACGTAAAATCTTCTAGCTCCGCCGGCATACGTTCCATCGGCATTTCCGTAGTTATAAGCATTTTTCATGCTGACCTCTGCGGGATATACGATAACCGCTCCGCTTGAGGAAATCTGGCCGTATGTAATAAGATCAACCGAGTGCGGATCGTTTTGG
>JAZLCX010000106.1:0-2656 GCA_045614425.1 Eubacteriales bacterium
TATCTGGAAGTTTGCCTTGCCGCCCGCAACGAGCGCAAGGTCCTCAATCACAGCGGCGGGCATTTCCTTATTACATACGTCGCACACGTTGTCAAGATTCTTGTCAACGCAGCCGTTTTCACAGCGTCCGTCACCGCCGCCGTCGCAGGCGAAGAGCGAAAGAACTGCGATAAGGGTAAGAAGCACCGCTAAAATTTTTCTAGTGTTCTTCATATAAAACCTCTCTAAAATATTTTATGATAAAAATATTATACACTTAAATGTCGAAAAAGTCAATCAAAAAGGGGGAGAGAAAAACGGCGGAAGTAATGTTTGTAGCAATATACAATCCGCACGTAAAAAAGTTGTGCAGGTTGTCTACGTCAAAGCTTACTTCCGCCTTGGTTGATATTTGAACTCTTGAAGTTTATTGCGGTGTTCTTATTACAAACGTGCTGTTTGCGGGCATATTCTCGGGATCTGTTCCGACAAAGTAGCTCTGCTGTCCGTAATAGAACTTAGTACCGCCGAAAAATCCGCCCATGGTGTCGGGCAGAGACGCATCTCTGTGCCAGCCGCCGTCACTTATACCTTGTCCTGCGGTCTTGGAGAGTGCGTACTTATGCCCCGCGGTGTTATTTATGACCTTGAAATATTCCGGTGGCTTTACAAGGCAAAGGTTGACAGTGACGTTCGGTTGCTTCATGTCGTAGTGCCTGATTCCCGCGCGCGGCTTGTTCGCCGTTTGCATAGCGTCATCGTATTTTATCGACGTATTGCCGATTTTTCCGTCACCGTCTACGTCGTATTTGTCGTCTTCGTTGATTTTGCCGTCGAGGTTTACGTCGTAAAGCGGCTCGTCAACGTATCCGTCGCCATCGGCATCAACTATTGAAAAGTACGCCGCCTGTCCCGAATCGCGAAGGTGCATCTTCAGCTTCTTCGTCGGAAGAGCGAGAAGGTATATCTCGTTTTTTTGTGACACGGGGACGCCTGTTTTGATATCTAATACCGTAAAGCCGTCGAGTGTAAAGTTAGGAAAAACAGAGGTGTATCCGAAGTACCAATTTTGGTAAGCATGCCCGGCAATATATATTGGCAGGTCGGTATTTACGTGAAAACGCGAGTTCTTGACCAGAATCTCTCCGTCCCAGGTGCTTCCGTAGTCGGTTCTGAGGGTGACAAGCGCGTTGTCATTGTCCATAGCGGGAGAATAGACGTCTGAGTTTTCGATAAGAAACTCTCCGTTACCGGTTATAGATATCGCGGCAACTGTCGAGCCGGATACGACACCGTTATAAAGACCTGCGTGTGCGTCAAGTCGGGATAGGGTGGAATTTATGTACTTCATATTTTTGCAGTAGTTAGTTCCGCCGATGCCCCACTGGAGTCTGTAAAGAACTCCGTCGAAATCAACACTCTGCATTCCGAGATACGCGCCTTCGGTATTCTTCGAAACGTTGGTTATAGTGTAGGAATCCTTGTCGACTACAACCCAAAAGTTCGGCTGAATACATCCGTCAAGTACGATTTCGTTAACGCAAAGAGCCCTGAAGTTATAAGATGAGCTGTTGCTATAGCACATTCTTCCCGGTATAACACAGTCCTTGAAGGTGACAGCGTGCGCGTATTCCGCCTTGAAAAGTCCGTTCGAGCTTGGACCCTCCTTGCCCTCAAGAACGCGCTCTTTGAGCGAGATTCCCTCGGTTATCGTATGCTTTATGTTCTTTACTGTGGTGTATGAGCGCGTCACCTTGATTCCGCGTTCGGTATAGCCGCCTACGAACTCACCGTCAATCATGTGGTTGATTTTCGAGGAGAGGGTGTGTATATTTCCGTTTTCAACGGTTATGGCTGACTCTTTGTCGAGCTTGTATACCGTTATTGAATTTAAGAAGGTGTAGTCGAACATCACGGGGGTGGTGTCGCTTATTTTTCCATCCTTTGAAACGAGAAGAATCTCGTGCATCGACTCACCCTTAAACTGACTGTAGCCCTTGCGTCTGAAAACTCTGTGTCTTGAGTTTTTCGTTATTATCATCACGGGATCGTCAAGGTTCGAAAGCCCGAGGTCTATTTCGGCCGTTTCGGGATTAAGTCCGGCCTTGATAATCGCATTGAGAATTTTTCTTTCGGTTATCTCGAACGGCTCGTGCTCCCCGTCGGGAAGAATTTCAAATACCGGACTTCTGCTTAATGAGTAGTTTTCGTGCGTGCTTATACTTACTGTGGCGGTATCGTCTATAATTATCGTCGCGCCGTTCCAATTAACGTTTGTTCTTATAGGAATGGATTTTGGCGTTTCGCCGCCCATTTTGCTGTCGCAAAGGTAATAGGTCTTGCCGGGTATTCCCATAACAGTCTGACCGCCCTCGTTTGCGAATACGTGGGTGTCGTAAAGTGCCTTGAAGTCATCGGCAATACCGTTGCCGACAGCGCCGAAGTCCTCATAGTAAACTACGCTTATGTCCTTTTCGAAAACCGTGCCCGAGAAATTAACGATACCGGTTTTTCCGTTTATCGTCTCTTCAATAAACGCATCAACAGCCGTGGTCAGCATATTGTCGAAGGAGCAGGAGATTACAAGAGCCTTGTCCGAAACCGTAGCATTGAAGCTCTCTTCACCGAAAACCTTATCGGCTTTGTTAAGATAAATAGTCTTTTCGGGAGCGTTCTC
>JAZLCX010000107.1:0-4495 GCA_045614425.1 Eubacteriales bacterium
CCACATTGCATCGCCTTCAATTTTCCAATCACGATAAATCGAACGCATGTTGGCGAGCTTGTCGCCAAGCCATACAATAAGCACGGCAATATCGTCTGTGTTCTTTAACACACTGAGTGATTCTTCCTTGCGAATACGCCAGGTATCAGACGGAGGAAGATCAGCGCGCTTGTCCTCGGTTTCAGAGCCAACAAGCTCCCTGACTCGCTTTCCAAACTTTGCCTCAATTTCTTCAATAGTAACTCCCGCATCCTCAACAACGTCGTGTAAGGCAGCGGCTGCAATCAAGTTCTGATCATCGGACATAGTTCCGACAATAACAGCAGCCTCCATTGGATGCAGTATATATGGTGAGTCGCTTTTCTTGCGGCGCATCCCATCGTGAGCCTTCACCGCAAATGTAATTGCCTCGCTTACCAGCTCCATCATTCAATCTCCAATATGTCAGCAAAGCCGGTCATCTCGAACACTTCCATAACTTCTTCGCAAACGTTTGTCACCTTCATAGAGCCGCTCTTCTGCATCTTCTTCTGAGCACCGAGAAGAACTCGAAGACCTGCGCTGGAGATATATTCAAGGCTCTTAAAATCGAGAACGAGTTTTTTAGTGCCTTCAATTTCATTGTTTATGGTTTTGTCAAGGGCGGGAGCTGTGGTGGTATCGAGTCTTCCTGCGAGCTCGATCGTGGTTTCTTCTGCGTTTCTCTTAATTTCGATAGTCATAACTGTAAATCTCCTTGAAATTTAAATTCTTTTAATCATTGTCAGAATATTTTCGCCGTTTTCGTAGGCGTAGGTTACCGTATCCATCGTTTTCTTGGTAATGAAGATTCCAAGACCGCCGATCTCACGCTCCTCGGCTGACAGAGTAATATCCGGATCTGGCTTTTGGAGCGGATCAAACGGCGTGCCCTTATCTGTCATTCGGAAGGTGATCTCACGGCTTTCGGGATCGAATCCGATACCGAGCGTCATATCCCCGTCGCCCTCGCCGTAAGCATAGTGAGCAACATTGACGAATACTTCTTCAATAGCAACGCAAATTGCTGTTTGAATTTTCATGGGACATTCATAGCTCTCCAATGTTTGATCCACAAATCCAAGAACATCCGATAATTCTTCTACCTTGGCGGGAAACGTTTTATTCACCATTTGCACACCTCCTTGTTTAAGTTTATAATCAAACATAAGCATTGTAATATCGTCAAACTGTGGCGCTTCGCCTACAAATTCATCGATATTTGCTTTTAGGGCCGGTAAAAATTCAGTTGCTTTTGCCAAAGAATTTTGGTTCATAAAGGCTAAGAGTCTATCTTCGCCGTAAAGCTTATTTTCTGTGTTCGTTGCTTCAGGCACACCGTCGGTATACAAGAACAATCTATCACCGGGATAAATCATAAGCTCACCTGCGCGGTAGCGTACACCTTCCATGCCGGCAATAACAAATCCTGCTCGCGTCTTGAGATATTCAAATCCGCCGTTTTTTCGCTTTATGAGAGGAGGATTATGCCCGGCATTTGCGAACTGCAATTTTCCTGTTGATAAATCCAAAATGCCCATCCACGCAGTAACGAACATTCCCGATTCATTGTTTTCGCACAGCTTTTCGTTTGCTTTTGTGAAAATATCGTTTACTGCCATGCCGCTTTCCGCAAGATCCTTGATAATGGTTTTTGCGGTCATCATAAACATCGCCGCAGGAATTCCCTTGCCCGATACGTCAGCAGCAAGAAATGCTATCGTCGTGTCGTTCAGCTTATAGAAATCGTAGAAGTCCCCTCCAACCTCTTTCGCTGCGATCATTTGGGCATATATGCTGAATTCCTCGTTATTCGGGAAGTTTGTGGGAAGGGCCGAAAGCTGAATTTGTTTTGCATACTCAAGTTCCTTGTCGATACGCGCCGCAGCTTCTGCTATATAGCGCTTAAGAGTAGTAACCGTAGAGTTAATATCGTCCGACAGGGATGAGAATTCTTGACTTGACCGTACGTCAACCGTAACATTCAAATCGCCCTTGGTAATTCGTCCGAGAGTATCATTGATTTTCTGCAAGTTATTTATGATAATACGCTTGATGAGTATGTAAATGAATACGAACAGCGTTGCAAAAATAATAACCTGCATAAAAATGCTTGTATAAAGCGAGGCATCGCGCATAAACGTAGCCTCTGCTTCGGGCATGGCGGCAATAATGCAATATCCCTCGACAAATTTAAATACATACATGTATTTTGTATCGTTAATATCAGCATAATAAAGCGCTGTTGCTGTTTTACCGCCCTTCATTTCGTCGGGTGCTTTTTCAATTCCGATTGCAGAAATGGGCGCTCCTATATACCCATCTCTGTCGGTAACGATAGTAAGCGTCTCATCGCAAATCGCTACAAATCCACTTGTCCCTACGTGACGGTTTTTAGTAAAGTCAATAACGTATTCGTCCAGAACATCATGGAACTGCTCTGCATCGTATCCAACCTGAATAAATCCGCCATCCGTAAGATTAACAGCCGCATATTTTCTCCACACCGAGCCGTCTTTTCCTCTGGGGCTATACTTCTGTACAAAAGAATTCTGTACCTTTAGGGTGTCAACAAACTCCTTGGACTGCTCCTTGCTGTTCATATCGTAGTTGATGCTGTCATGCTCCGTAGATTTCTGAATAATTCCGTCCGAGCTGACAACGTTTATCTCTACTATTCCGTATTTATTCACGATATCCGTCAGCGATGCATTAGTATTGATTTCGTATTCGGCCTTTACGGACTCAGCGATAGCGAGAAGATGGGCATTGGATTTTCCATTAATATCTGCTTCCACATCTTCTATCGCAGTAGCAAACACTTCCTTCGTCTCAATCTTTACCATTCCGTTTTGGAGAATATAGGTAAAGGAACTCGTGACGAAATATGCAATCACAATACAGGCCAAAAGCCAGCGCTGGAATGTATTTGCTATTCTCTCGCTGCCCTTTTTCAGCGTAAGGCGATCGCGACTTAGCAACGTAACAATTATAATAGCCAAGCCTACAGCGACTGCGTTTCCGCTTATCATCGGAATAGTAGCGCCCTTTACAAACTCGAATGCCTGTGAGGAATTGTCCATATTGGTAATAAATATCAATATCATATGGATAACTTCGCACGCAACGGCAATGCAAACGCCATATCCCCACGTAGGCTTTTTGTTGTCAAACATACGCTTTCTGAGAGCCGCCGCCATTAATCCGGCAAGAATCGTTGCTATACTGCACGCAAGACGTGTATATGCGCCGCCTCCCCAATATACCGAGAACCAGCGGTAAAGACCGCCAATGCATCCTGAGATAATACCTGCGGGAGCGCCGAATATAAGACCTGCCGACAGGGGCGCGGCATCACGGACGTTAACAACAGCGCCCAGCCAGTCTACGCCGTAGCTCGATGAAAAAGCGGATACACCGCCAAAAAGAAGACCAATAACGATTTGCTTTGTCATATACGGCAATTTCTTTGCCGAAGTGTGTTTATCGGCTAAATAAACACAAAGTACAAGAAAACAGTTAATCAATATTGGGATAGCTAATCTCATCTTAATACCTCTTATGTAAGCAAATCTATCAAAATCATCACATAGTCAGCGAGGATGTTTCCGATAACACCAATCGCCATAAGCAAAACCATGTATAAAAACATACTTCCGCGGCTAACAGAATTTTTGGTGATATTATAATAAAAATTAAACTGGCCTTGCGAATTGTCTTCTCGGCTCTGATTCCACTGATATGTGATTATGTCCTCTCGATTATATTCCTTGGGAAGATAATCCTCATACAGATTTTCTTCCAACCGGTGAATACGGTAACAACCGGAATCGTTCAGCTCATAATTTTCATCAATCGAAAGAGTAATTACCGCCTTCTTTAATTTCTGGCGGTGGAATGCTCCGATCCTTGTAATTTCCTCCGGCAAAAGTCTCGATTCGTTTACTCGTACTGAATATCCGTATTTTTCAGAAACCACAGGAGTTGTTATCAAATCGCGAAGTCTGGCAAGCGCATTTCCCATATTAACATGCGGCTTGAATATTTCATCCAACGATTTATGCGGCATACGCCAAATAAAATACGCCTCGTCATTATCTAAGAACTGCTGCAACGCACCCAAATCAACACTAATCAGCGTGCCGCTAGCCAACCGATCTGCTTGATACTCCAAGGTGCTGATATGCACGATATCTACAGTTTTTCCGTTATATGCGATCTCGGACGTATACTCGTTCTTCTTATAGTCCACAATGCAAGCTGAGCTAAACGTCGCTTGCAAAATTTTCGTATCGTTAAAATGTAGTGATACGTCTTTTATTTCGTCACGCGAAACCGTAAACGGAACGTATACGTGCAAGGCTTTACAGACTTTAACGCCTCGTATACGTACCGCTATATCTATGTAGCTCTTGCCCTTGGGGTTTAGCCAATCGTTGATATATACCGTGCTGGTATCATCTCCGTCAACCCAAAT
>JAZLCX010000108.1:0-5778 GCA_045614425.1 Eubacteriales bacterium
AAATCGACCGCCCCTTTTTATTATATATTATTTTATGTAAGCAAAAAACAGTGCCCCGTCGGCATTACCGCGAGGCACTTTATGGGGGTATTCTCTTTTTTTACTCAAGAAAGACTTTAGTTATACCAAGGTCGCTCTTGCCGAGCACCTTGATAATATTGATAAGAAGCTCGGTTTCCGACTCGGGTATCTTCTCGAAATTGAGATTGACCGTCGTCGCGTCCGGCATGCTAGCCTTTATCTTGATATAAACGTCTTCCTTATGGAAGTATTTGATTGTGGTAAGAATGATTTCATGAATACGCTGGGTAACGTTGGGGTCGACCGTACGTCTGAAAAGAAGTCTTGCGTTCTTGGAAACGTAGTTGACCTTCGGCTGACGCGCCTTCTCCTCCTCGCGCTCTCTCTGAAGTCTGGCTTCTTCTTCAAGCCTTCTCGCTTCAGCTTCGCGCATTCTCTCCTCCGCTTCGCGCGCCTCCCTTTCGGCTGCCTCGCGTGCGAGTCTCTCCTCTTCCTCGCGCTCGCGTCTCTGTCTTGCTTCTTCCTCAAATTTCTCACGTTCAAGAAGCGCAAGCCTTGCTGCCTGTGCCATTCTTTCCTTTTCCTTCGCTTCGGCAAGCTCGCGCGCCTCAAGCTCAAGACGGAGCTTTTCGTTTTCGGCAATGCGCTCAGCCTCTGCGGCAAGTCTCTCCGCTTCAGCTTTACGAAGTCTTTCGTTCTCGGCAATCAGCTCCTCGCGCTCACGGGCGAGGCGTTCAGCCTCTGCCTCTGCCTTTGCGCGCGCTTCGGCTTCAAGCCTCTCTCTGATTTCAGCCTCTATCTTACGGCGAAGCTCGTCCTCAAGAGCCGCGCTGTCGGGAGCGGCGTCTGCCTCTTCGAGCTCTTCGGAATGCTCCTCTTTTGGCTCTTCGGGAATTTCCTCGCAGGGCTCGGATTCGTCGGACGGCATCTCAAACGGGGGCTCGTCCAAAGCAAGCTCCTCTGCCACCGCCTCATTTTCGGGTGCAATTTCCTCTTCATCTCTGCCGAGCAGGTTTTTGAGAAGAGCTGTGATATCGCTGTTTTTATCCTCTTCGGCGGTTAGCTCGGGAGCGGTCGGTGATACGTAATCGGAGAGCACGTCCCGAAGCTTGAATGCCGGCTCTGTATACTCTTCTTCCGTCACGGGTGCTTCACATTTAATAAGTTCTCCGCGCTTAATCACGCGCTTAATGAGGTCGCGCCATTCGGTAACGTTCTTTCTTCCCATTGCCGCCTGATACTTTTCGGCGGAGGTTGTGACAAGGAATCGGTACTCCTTTTCACGTATTTTATGCGGAACGTCCTCGCCAAGCTCGAATAAAACCTCACACGCCTCGGGGTTATCCGAAACTGTAAGGGGCTCGCTTGAATTAAGGTGAGTCCACTTTATCCAAAGGTCGCGTGCCGAGCAGGCGCGCGCGCTTATCAGCAAGCGGCGGTAGGTAACGTTCTCCACTACGTGCTCCATATACGTACCGGGAGCAAAGACAAGGCGGATTTCAACGCCGGAGTCGGCAATACCCGAAACCGAGAACTCCTTTTCGATAGCGCGGGAAATCTGACGCGCCATCTCGTCAACGAAGGTCTGCGAATATTTGCCCGAAAGGAAGGTCTTGTCGGGAGAAACCGACTCAACCGAAATATTCACCGCGCCCCCCTCAAAGTAAGAGGCACGGCCCGAAATCTTCTCTTCGAATCCCTCGGGTGCGTCGCAAAGCTCAAAATCAAGAGCCGCTTCGCCTACGTAAGAATAAGGCACACCGCCCGAAAAGAGCTTTTTATTTGACACGCTCCAGCTTATCCACTGTCTTTTCGCCTCGCCGTAAGCGACGACGGTTAAGGGGTAGTAAAATCTTCCGCCCAGAGAAAAGCCGCAACTTATGTAATCCTCATACATCTGGACCTCGGAAAGCGACTCGCCGTATGCCTCGAAAAGCTTAGGCAAAAGAATATTCTCAAAGCTTTCTTTAAAGGACTCGCTTGCCGTGTCCCTTATTATTTTATTGTGCAAGAGTTCGATTTTCATCAAGGCCCTCCAAAATATATTAGTACATAATATATTTTAACATACAGATTCTTAAAATGCAATATTTTCTGCCCAAAGATATGCATTTTTTTCACATTTTTTTACATTTTTTCGTCAAAATTGATACACCGTTGCAAAATGCATCAATCTATGTTAAAATGTAAATAGCAAAACGAAAGCATAAATGCGGAGCGAGATATGGAAATTAAGGTTATTGCGAAAATATATACCGACTATAAAGAGAAATTCGGCATACCCCGTCAAAGCGGAATAGCCGAAAGCTCGCGCGGAAAAATAGTGTTTGAGAAGGAATTCCGCCGCCCCGAAGCACTTAGGGGAATAGAGGGCTTCTCTCATCTTTGGGTGATTTGGGAATTCTCCGAGGCAAAGCGCGATGGGTGGTCGCCCACCGTAAGACCGCCGCGGCTTGGCGGAAACAAAAGGGTCGGCGTTTTCGCTACACGCTCCCCTTACAGACCGAATTCTCTCGGGCTCTCCTCGGTCAAGCTCGTTGGAATTGAAAATGACGAAAAGCTCGGCACGGTCCTCATCGTTGAGGGTGCGGATATGCTTGACGGCACGCCGATATACGACGTAAAGCCCTACTTAAAGTTCACCGACTCGCACGAGGATGCCACGGGCGGATTTGCCGACGGTGTGGCAGGCTACAAGCTCTCTGTGAACTTTCCCGAAGAGCTTCTTGAAAAAATCCCCGAAGGCGATAGGAGTGCCTTGATAACGGCACTCTCAAACGACCCCCGCCCCGCCTATAAGCCTGACGGCGATGCCGAGTACGGCATGAAATATTCGGGCTACGACGTAAAATTCAAGGTCGGCTCCGACACCCTCACCGTTACTGGAATAGAGAATACAAAATAACCGCATAAAAATAAAAAAACGGATGCCGCGAGGGTATCCGTTTTTTGTTTGGGTAATAACTGTAATTTTAATACAAAATCAGTCAATCATGCCTAATTCCTTCATGGCTTGAATAAAGGTATCAGCTTCGCCGTTTAGGTTGGCTTTCTGTGTTGCTTCGATGTCATACCAAGCATACTCAAGTCCATGAATAATGATGGGAAGTTTTTTGCCAAAATGCGCTTCTGTATATCCTTCCGATTGCAGTTTTTTTGCCACCTCCGCAACGATCTGCAAAAGTTCATAATGACCGACGGGACCTTTGCCAATATAATTGAAATTTTCGTCATAACAATCATCGTCTTCTTCACCGATATTGTTAATCCCGTTTTCCTTGTACCACTCAAAAAGCAGATTGGTCAATTCGTCAGGCTCGTCGAGGTTAATGATGGGAAATTCGTCTTGTCGCCAAAAAGCATAGTTCCAACGTTCTTCATCATACAGATCTGCGCCATCACAATCAGATTCTGTATTGTAGCTGATTGCAAAGGATGACACGTTGCTGAATTCCTTGTATTTATAGCTTTCGTTAGAGTATACAAAAAAGGAAATTGCATAAATATCAGCTTCCGCCCACGTGTCCATGATCGACTTTACTTTTGAGTATATTTTTTCTGTAATATTGATCATTGTTGAAACTCCTTTGTGTTGATTTGACTTAATTATACCATAATAATTCAAAAACCGCAATCCATTTGTATCGGATTTGCGGTTTTTGTTTGGCTGATAACTGTAATTTTGATACAAGTACTATTGTCCGTGACAGCCTTTGCACGAATCGTCCTGTTCTTTGCAGAAATAATTACAATAATCCTCTAAAATACGAGTTGCGTATTTTGAAGCTTGTACTTCAAGAGAGCGATCGCTTCTGTTTTCTTCTAAAAAGTACCACTGAAAATAATGTGTTAATTCATGCGAGAGTGAATGATAAACAGAATATAAATCCATATTTGCAGGTATGTATATCTGCGGATAAATACGACCTTTACTTTCTTCGTTAGAGTAAAAAATCCCGTAGCAATATCCACCTTTTGAGGAGTGAAACTTTTCTTGGTTACAAAAATAAATATTGCATCTTATTGGAAAGAAAAATTCCTTCCTTAAATAGTGAATAAATCTGCAAATACTCTTTTTTGCATCATGGTCAATGGCGGACGCGAAGTGTAGCAAGAGGTTGGATTTTTTGGCGGAATCTGAATAAAACTGAATGTTTTCTTCAGTGTTTGTTATCCACAGGAAATCATTTGCCATTGCCATATTCTCCTTTTCAAGATTAACTATTGTCAATTTCATTATACCACGAAATAACAAAAACCGCAATCCATTTGTATCGGAATTGCGGTTTTTGTTTGGCGGAGAAGCGTAAAAATTTCGTCGCTCTGCGACGGCGCGGGAGGGGGCGAATCTCTCCTTCTCCGCAAAAAAAGAAAACGCTCAACACCCTAATGGGTATTGAGCGTTTTGCCTAAGAGCGGCCAAAAGGTGCGTATAGTAAGGTAAGAACGACTAAAATACACCTTTTTGATTACAATATACAATTTATATTTCATAAGCAAGACTTCTGACATGACCGTCTTCATCGGATAGGAACACGGAAAGATCATAACCGTATTTTTTTGCTATTTTAATCGCAAATATTCTAATCTTTCCAAATTTGTCATGACTAAACAATTCAAATAATTCTTTTGATTTAGAGGGGAGATATTTGTTAGCAAGTATTTCTCCGATAAATTCCTTTTGAGAACATTGTTCAGCCTTTAAGAAAAGTGCCGTCAGTTTTGTGCAATTCTCTTCGCAAATGTCAAGTGTATTCAATGCGCGTACGGCTGTGCAGAGGTTTGGTAAATGCTTGGTCACAGCAGAAAGTAACAGCGAATCAGAAACTTTGATTTGGTGTTCGGATATAACAATCAGTCCGTTTTCCACAAACAAAAAATCTTCAGAGGTGATCGCGTTTTCAAGAAAACCGTCCAACTCAACGGCCTTAGGGTGACGGAAAATCGTTTTCAAGATGTACAGTCGGCGGTATTTATCTTTGTCGTTGATGTGGTTCTTCATAGCTTCATACGCCGCATCATCATTTTTATAAGACAACGCTTCGCATGCAAGGGAAAAATCCTGCATAATAGGCGAAGATAACATTTTGCTAAGTTCCTCTATGGAAAGTTCGTAAGGGATACGAGCGCCATTCAATATTTCTTTTTTCATGCCTTCACCGCCTTTCCGCCTTTATTATATCACACTTTCAGAGATAAATCAAGGCGGAGCATTGTATATCATCAAGCCTTACGCCTTGACTTATTTGCGATTGTATGATATGTTATTCTTAGAAAGGCGGTAAAAATATGAGTTGGGACGAATTTTACAAATCAATTCAAGAGGCATATCATATAGAAGACGAAGCTACTGTAATAAAGATACCATTTGAAAATATCATTGAAATCACCTCGGAAGAATTGGTTTTCAAAAACGATTATGGCAATACCGAAAAAATCAATCTTAACGAATGCGCCCAAAACTATGATTTGGCGCAAGGCATATCGCCCGAGCTACGAGAGGGCAGATTAAAATGCATTGGGGGCAGATGTTTTCCTTTTTTTGAATTTTTCACATCCACTCACCATACAAGATTTTTCATACCATTAAAGAAAACGGCATTCACGCAATTTTTGAAAAAGATCGGTTGGAATCCGTACTCAAAGGAGCACTCAAAATTCTATGCCTTTCAAAAGAAGCTTAACGCTTTAGGATTTACTTCTCTTGATCTGACATAAGCGTTCAACACCAACTTGCCGACTTTACGCACCTTTTTT
>JAZLCX010000109.1:0-8493 GCA_045614425.1 Eubacteriales bacterium
CTTCGAATTTTAGAGAGAGCCAATTTTGTGAAGGGCGAGGTTAAAATTTGATATAATATGCGGATATTGTGAGAATTTTTACCGATGCAATTCACAAAATTTGCCTATCCAAAACGAGTTCGGATTATTCATTCTTGCCTAACCGTGAGGTAGATATGTCAACCGCATTGATGATAATTGAATTTATAGGCGTTATTTCCTTTTCGATAGCCGGCGCTATTGTTGCAATCGACAAGGAAAACGATATTATGGGCGTTCTGTTTCTCTCGGTTATAACAACATTCGGCGGAGGAATGATTCGCGACGTATTTATCGGCAACACCCCACCCGTGTTCTTCAGACGGAGCTCGTTATACCTTGTAATTGCCTGCCTTGTTGCGGCGATTGTCGTATTCGTTCTGGCGGCAATATTCAAGAAGCAGTATCTTGAAGAAGAACGTACGGTTCGGGCTATCAACAATTACTTCGATGCTATAGGTCTCGGCGTGTTCGTTGTTTTCGGCGCGAAAATATGCATAGATTCGGGATATACAAACCCCTTTCTCGTTATAGTTATGGGTATGGTGAGCGGAACTCTCGGAAGTATGACGCGCGATATAATCGTTCGTGAGATACCGATTCTTCTTGTAAAACGCATTTATCTTGTAGCTGCATTGGCGGGCGCATCGCTTTATTACGTTCTCTTCTATTTCGGAGTGCCTGACTACATATCTACGCCTGTTGCAGCCTTGCTCATAACCGCGATAAGAATCGTGGCTACGGTCTGCAACCTGAATCTGCCGAAGGCAATAAAGTTTTCTGAAATCAACGGTAAATAAATATTAAAAATAAATTCCGCGTGGGCGGAGAAAGAGGTATAAAGTGGCGGCGAGTAATGAAGCTTTAAAAAATAAAATAGAGGCTTCTAAGTCTGCGGTACGCGAGAAGTACGGCAAATGCAAAGGCGCAGCGCGCAAGTTAAAGGCGTTGTACGAGGCAATGATAGAGGCCGAACAGCAGAAGGAAATAACGGGAACTTCGAAGAGCATAGCAAAGCACGCAAAGGCTGAGATAGCCTTTAATGCGGCGAAGAAGGAATATGTTTCAAGCATTGAACTTTACGACGCGCTTGTCGGCGAGGTTCTTTCGCTTTACAATGAGCTTATTTCGTCAGAAAGCGGGAAGGGTGCAAAGAAAACACGCGCGCAGTCTGAAAAATTCGAAATCAATGAGTGCTCTATGAGAGACAAACTCTCGCAAACCGTAGCGGGAATAGAGGACTTGGAGTCGGATATTGCCGATGACATCCGTAAGCCGAGACCTCTGAATGAGCCACTGAAAGAAAGAGCTGAGGAAAAGGAAATAAAGGAAGAAAGACCGCCTCACGCTCCGCGCGAGCGCGCCGATATGCGCCAGGATATGCCCCCTCAGTATCAACCTTACTATATTCCGCCGCATCATGCTTATGATAATATGTACAGACCCTATCCGCCGACCCCATATCAGCAGGGTGGCGTTGCTCCGGCAAGCATAGATATAACACCCATCGTTGAGGACGCGGTAAAGGCTGCGATGGAAAAATTCAAGGCGGCATTTGCAAAGAGCGCCGATGAGTTTACGGACGGAATAGAGGCAGCGCCCGCATCCGACGGTGTGTCGGCAGACGTTTGCAGCGCGGCTCTCGTTATGGAAAACGAGATTGCCGAGGGAGAGCGCGAAATCGTAGAAAAACTGAGCGGACTCATTGAAAATATCAAGTCGGTTTCGGAAGAGATGATAAAGCTCGGTGCGGCTTACATAGAGATTGCGGGACTTCAGCGTGATGCTCTGGAATCGCAGAAGCAGGTTAATGATATGCAGCGCTCGCTCTCGCGTGAGCTTCAGGGTGTAAAAACACACCAGAAGCTTATAAATCAGGAGCAGGCTGAGGTTTCTCGCGCGCAGGCGGCTCTTATTGAGGAGCAGAAGGCAAACGCAGAAAACCAGAAGCTTCTCGTCACTGCTGCAGAGGAGCTTAGAGAGCTTCAGCGCGAGCTTGCCGAAAAGCAGGCAGAGGTTGCAGAGCTTCAGAAGGCGGCGATGGCAGAAAACAAACAAATGCTTCGTTCCTTGAAAAACGGCGCACGCGTAAAGGCAAGAGCTAAAAAAACGGTTTCGGCTGAGATGAACGAGTTAATCGACAAAAAGCTTTCCGATGAAAACAATTCGGAGTCGGTCAACACCGAAGATTTGGTTGAGACCGAAGCGCCCATTGAAAACGAGAACTGAAATCTAAGATTTACCTAAAATATCCGAAAGCTTCGCACAGATGTCCGTGCGAAGCTTTTTTATTTCCTCTCTGTAAAGAGCGCGGTCAACGGTTACCCTTTTTATAAGATTAATTCTGCCTTTGGTATAGGGAATAAACATAGATGAGAAAAAGGCCGATTTTGAAAAATCGGCTATAATTTCGCGACACCCCCTCGAGCCCGAATTCAGATAAGCAGGCGTTGCCGCTAAAAAAGACAGGAGAGCACCGTCGGATTTTTCACTTACCGAGAAATTACATTCGGAGATTGCCGACACGGCATCACGGAGGCTTTTCGGTATAACAGTCGGCGCGCCGAGCCACCGCGAATAAAGGCGTGAGATATCAAGTGATTCATCGCGGGAAATAACGAAAAATATAGGTACAAGCGAGGTGGATTCCGAAATCCTTTCGATATCAACAGCCGAGAGCGTGTCACCGTTTTCCAGAATTACGGCAAATTCCTTATCGCTTGAAATCGGGCGCTCGGCTATCTCGGGGATAAGCTCTTCGGCTAAGGAAAAATAAAATTTTGCTAAATAATCATTCATAAAGCACCAAAAAAATCCCTGCCGGTCTTGACTGACACAAGCAGGGAGAATTTATCTTATAAAATTACTGCGCTGTCCTCGTTTTCGGAATCGTGCTGAGAAGCAACGAGCTGAACGTGATAGGCATCTATCACTGCTTCCTCAAGCATATTTCTGAAATCCGAATTTATCGGATGTACTATATCGCGGTATGTGCCGTCGGGATTTTTTCTTGAGGGCATTACGATGAAATATCTCTCCCTCGCGTAAATTACTTTAACGTCGTGTACTGCGAGGCAGTCGTCAAACGTTACGGAGGCTATCGCCTTCATCGGTCCCTCTTCGAAGAATTTTCTGACTTTGATATCGGTGATTTGCATGATCATATTCCTTTCTGCAATGTCGTATTTTAATCTTGCCGAATATATTATACAGGAAGAATATTAAAAATATTCACGAACAAAGAAAGCAATTCTTTAAATTACTGTGGACTTTTTGATAAGAATAAATGTACATTTTTTTAACACGGGTAGAAAGGAGCGAGGTTTTGTCGAAATATCATTCAAATTGCAAAAGGGAGAGGATTTTTGCCGTCCTTCAAAATCCCAAGGCAAAAATACATTTTGTCGGCGCGGGCGGCGTCGGTATGTATCCGCTTGTTAAGATGAGCGCGAGGAGAGGATATTCGGTTTCAGCAAGCGACAGAGAGGCGTCAGCGCTTACCGAAAAGCTGACTTCGGAGGGCTGCACTGTAAAAACAGGTCACAGCGCCGACAACGCAAGTGGGTGCGACCTTCTCGTATATACTCTCGCAGCAGGGGAGGATAATCCCGAGATACTGTATGCTGAAAGGTCTGGAATACCGACAGTATCCCGCGCGGAATATCTCGGCGCGTTAATGGAAGACTATAAAGTGAAAATCGGAGTCTCGGGAAGTCACGGAAAAACCACGACAACCGCTATGCTTGACGCAGTATTTGCTGCAGCAGGCAAAAATCCAACGACTCTTCTGGGTGCAAAAATCAGCGGTATAGACTCGCCGTTAAGATGCGGTTCACGGGATTTTATGATATACGAGGCGTGCGAGTATAAGGATTCCTTTCTGAAATTTTCTCCGACGCTGTCGGTCTTTACAAATTTAGAGCTCGACCACGTCGACTACTTTAAGGATTTGGACAGTATAAAGAAATCCTTTCTTTCGGCGATGAATAAATCCGAGATATCGGTCGTTAATTTTGATGATGAAAATCTACGCGGGCTTTCGGCGCTTGCCGAGTGTAAAACCGTCAGCTGCGGTATGGGGGCTGAGTGCGATTACCAAGGTGAAATCACCGAGAGGGAAAAAGGGAAATATAACCTTAAAATTCGACACGGGGGGAGAGAAATTCTCGATATCCCAATGTCAGCACCCGGAAAATTCAATGCAATGAATGCTCTTATGGCGGCAAGCGCGGCTTATGAAATCGGAATAGCGGGAGCTGACATAGAGCGCGCGCTTTCTGCTTTTTTGCCGCCCGAGCGCCGTCTTGAGATAATAGGGGAGTATAAGGGCGTACCCGTGTATTACGATTACGCGCACCACCCCACCGAAATTTCTGCGGCAATAAGGGCGGTAAAGGAGATAACGGGCGGCGAGGCGGCGGTTATATTCAGGCCGCATACTTATTCGCGCACTGCCGGATTTATGTCGGAGTTTGCCGCCTCGCTTTCTCTTGCAAAAAGGGTTTTTCTCTGTGAAATTTCGGCAATAAGAGAGAACGCGATTCCCGGTGTAAGCTCCGAGCGTCTCGCGGGAATGATAGGCAGCGGAGCTGTGACCGTGAGCGAGAATAACGTAGCCGAAGCACTCGGCGAGCCGACCGAGAGCGCGATAATTATTATGGGTGCTGCGAATCTTGATGCGGTAAGGAAAAAATTACTTACGTAGATATCTTTTGTGTTATAAATTTCGGAAAGGAGGCGGTTCTATGGATGAAAAGAATTTTGAGAAAGAGGGCGTGTTCTACGGTGAAAAGAGACACGGGGTCGATGAAATAACCCGAATGATAGAAGAGCGTCGCTTTGCTGATTTCCGTGATGCGACCGAAGCTATGCAGGCGGCAGATATTGCGGAAATTCTCGACGGTATGCCAAAGGAATACGCCCTCCGCACCTATAGACTTCTTCCAAAGGAAACGGCGGCAGAGGTGTTCGTCGAAATGGACAGAGAAATGCGCGAGCATCTCATAAATCTGTTCAGCGACACGGAGCTTTCATTAACTCTTGAGGAGCTTTATATAGACGATACAGTCGACATAATTGAGGAAATGCCTGCAACCGTGGTTAAGCGTATAATAAAAAGCTCTGCGAAGGAAAACCGCGCCATTATAAACAATCTTCTTAAGTACGGCAAAAATTCCGCAGGCAGCATAATGACTACCGAATACGTTCGCTTCAAGCGCGATATGACAGTCGATGAGGCGCTTTCGCATATAAGACGGGTGGCGGGAGATAAGGAAACCGTTTATACCTGCTACGTAACCGACGGAAACCGTCGCCTGATAGGAATAGTTACCGCGCGCGACCTTCTTACCTCGGAGCTGACGGCGCGCCTTGAGGATATAATGACCGAGGGCGCTGTCTTCGTCTATACCGACGACACAACGGAAAGTGTCGGGAACAAATTCGAGAAATACGGATTTCTCGCTCTGCCCGTTGTTGACAAGGAGTGCCGACTCGTAGGTATAATAACCGTAGACGACGTTATCGGAGTTATCAAGGAAAAAACCGAAGAGGACTTCGCGAAAATGGCAGCCATAACGCCCCGAGAGGAAAGCTACCTTAAAACAGGCGTCCTCTCAATATGGAGGGCGCGGATTCCGTGGCTGCTTCTTCTTATGATATCAGCAACCTTCTCAAGCGCGATATTAAGCCGATTTGAGCTTGCACTTCCCGCGGTTCTTCTGCTTTTTGTTCCTATGCTTATGGATACGGGCGGAAACTGCGGATCGCAGGCGTCAGTAACCGTTATACGCGCGCTTTCGGTGGGAGAGGCAACTCTCTCGGATTTTTACAGGATATTAAGAAAAGAGGTCGCTGTCGGGGCTGTTGCAGGTCTTTCGCTCGGTGGTGTGGCGTTTCTCAAGGTCTACCTTATTGACGGACTTCTTCTCGGTAACGGAGAGGTCGGTTTGCGCGTTACACTTGCCGTAAGCCTTGCTACCGCCCTTACGGTAGTCGCCGCTAAAATCATAGGCGCATCGCTTCCGCTTTTCGCCAAAAAAATAAAGCTCGACCCGGCGGTTATGGCGTCCCCCTTTATAACCACGCTCGTCGATGCCATATCGCTTATTCTGTACTTCTTTATAGCTTTGGCTATACTGCCGTAAAAACTTTTGCAAAAATATCTTATAAGTATTGAAAAAAGAGCTGTCGGGTGATATAATCGTCTTAGTTATATCACTCGGGAGAATCACGATGGCTAGGCTTAAGAAAAAAAGAGATTTTACGGATGGACCGATATTTACGAGCCTTCTTGCGTTCGTCATTCCGATTATTCTTACCGGGATGCTCCAGACGCTCTACGGCATGGCGGACAATATAGTAGTCGGACGCTTCTCGGGCGACCCCGACGCGCTCAAGGCGGTCGGAAGCACCCTTCCTCTCTCAAACCTTACCGTCAGCATTATGACCGGACTTTCCGCCGGAGCCGGCGTCGTTATAGCCCAGCTTTACGGAGCTAAAAGGGATGAGGAGCTCTCCAGCGCAGTACATACCTCAATGCTTTTTGCCGTTATCTTCGGAATATCGTTTATGGCTCTCGGAGTTTTACTTGCAAGGCCGGTGCTTACTCTTATGGGCACGAAGGCGGGATTTTTCAGCAAATCTCTTCTCTATATTACGATAGTGTTTCTCGGGCTTCCGGGACTTGCGGTTTACAATTTCGGCGCGGCGGTTCTGCGCTCGATAGGGGATTCCAAATCCTCGCTTTATATTCTCACCGTAAGCGGTCTTATAAACGTCGCGCTTAACCTTCTTTTCGTCGTAGTATTTAATATGAGCGTTGCCGGCGTTGCAACAGCGACTATAGTTTCGCAGTATTTTTCGGCGGTTGCCACGCTGACTATCCTGATGAAGCGAAAGGGTAACGCGTATACCCTTAATCTCAGGCGTCTGAAAATAGACAGAAGGATGCTTATGAGGTCCTTGCGCCTCGGTCTTCCTATGGCGCTTCAGGGTTGCTTGTTTTCGGGAGCAAACATTATTATTGCGAGCTCTGTAAACACATTTGACGATTACATAGTTGCCGCAAAAACCATAGCCTTCAATATGGAGGAATTTACCGGTACTGCGATGATGGCATTCTCGCAGGCAACGATGGCGTACGTAGGACAAAACTGGGGTGCAAGAAAATACGGAAGAATCAATAAAGCACTCATTTATTCAATAATTCAGGTTACCGTCATAGGACTCGTGCTGTCCTTTACCGAAATTCTCTTCGGACGGGAGATTGCGCTTATGTATATGGCAAACGATGACCCAATGCGCGAGGAAATAATAGCTGCGGTTTTTGAAATTTTCTGGGTAATGCTATCAACCTACTTCCTTTGTGGCATTATGCAGGCAATATCCGGAGTTCTTAAGGGGCTCGGTTATTCATTTATATCAATGCTCGCGGCGGTGGCGGGAATCGTAGTCAGAGTGTCACTCGTGCTTATTCTCGTGCCTATCGAAAGATTTCACACGGTATTCTGGCTCTTCATTGCATACCCTATATCCTGGGTAGCAACTGTAATAATGCTCGCTGTATTCTGTGTTTACGTTTGGCGTAAGCTCGGAATATCAAAGGGAGCAAAAGAAAAAATAAACGCAAATTAAACGGAGGCTCTAATGCGTACACTTGTTAAAAACTCTAAAATCGTAACACGGGAGGCGGTCCTTGACGGATACGTCGCATATACCGACGGCATAATCGACTACGTCGGAAAAGAACCCGTAGAAGCTGATGAAATAATCGATGCGGGCGGCGGATACCTCGTTCCCGGCTTTATCGACATACACTGCCACGGCGGAAACAATCTCGAATTTATGGACGCTTCCGTAGAGGAGATTGGCAAAATTGCCGAGTTCCATAAATCCCACGGAACGACTACAATGCTCGCGACAACTCTTGCGGCAACCGACGGGGAGATATTTCAGGCGCTTGACAATATCGAAAAATATAAAAAGGACAACCCGGACTCTGTAATTTACGGCGTTCATCTTGAAGGACCGTGGCTCAACCCCGCACAGTGCGGCGCTCAGAACACGAGCTATATGAAAAAGCCGAGTGCCGTGGAGCTTCGCGCGCTCAAGGAGCGTTATCCTTTCATATATAAGGTCGGAGCAGCGCCCGAGCTTGACGGCGGTCTTGAATTCGGTGAAATGGGAAAAAGCCTTGGCATTGTTATGTCACCGGCGCACACCGACGGCACGTTTACCGATATGGAAGAGGCACTCTCTCACGGCTATACAATAATGACGCATCTTTATTCGGGAATGAAGGCTACCGAGCGCAAGAACGCATACAGTGTCGCAGGAGCCGTTGAGGCGGGACTCTATTTTGACGGCTACGACGTTGAAATAATTGCGGACGGAAAGCATCTTCCAAAGGAGCTTCTTAAGTACATATACAAATTAAAGGGCGCGGACAGAATCTGCATGATAACCGACGCTATC
>JAZLCX010000110.1:0-2186 GCA_045614425.1 Eubacteriales bacterium
CGAATAATTCCTGATAGTTAATACTTCTTTTGTAAAACCATCTTCACTATCTTGTTTTTTATCTTCAAAAAATGCATTCAGCTCGGGGTGATGCTTTAATATTGTCAATATAGCGTTTCTTTGTCTGTTTGAGTGCAATTTACCGCTATATTCAATCTCTATAATCAGAACTTCCAAATTCAAAAGGTTTTCCAAATAGGTAGCGTTATGTTTCTTTAAAAGTTGCTCAAGCTCTCGCAAAACATCGATTGGCTTGACCGATGCTTTAAGACGGTAATTAATAATATTATATTTTTTCATTCTTTCATTTTCCCTATAAAATAACATTAATTTTTCAATCACCCGATGGGTACTATATACGCACATCAATTATACACAAAAAATCAAATTATTTCAATAAAATTCCGATAATTGCCGGATTGTTTTTCCGACAACTATCGTTTTTTGTCGGGCTCACCGATAATCCAGAACGGCAAGCTCATCGGCGCGGTTACCCACGTGATACTCCTTGCTCGCTGACCGATATTTCGGTCGCGCAATGCGCCTTGTTTTGCGTAGCAAAGCGCTCGGGGTGAATTGCCGAAGGCGGCGTGAATTGAAATAATGCAGAATGCAGAATTCATAATGCTAAATTATGTTCTTCTGTCATTCTGCATTTCATTTTGCATTCTGCATTATGAATTCTGCATTAAAAAAGAGGGTTGCCGCGGTTTTTACCGTTAGCTTCCCTCTCGTTATTCAGTTGTAATCCTTAATCAAAATCAAAAACGCACTCATAGCGCCGGTTTTGAATTTGCTCTTTTTGAAATAAAAATATACGTTTCTTTTTGCTGTCGGAATACCTATCTTATAATAGTTAAAGCTATTATAGAGCGGAAGCTTCGACACTATAGTGTCGCTGACAAAGGCTGCGCCGATTCCCGTTGACGCCGTCATATAGGCGGTTGCCTGCTGATTCAATTCAAGCACCGCACGGGGACGAAATCCTGCCACACTGCAAATAGCGTCACTTCGAGTTCGCGTGTCGTTGCCCTGCGAGAGCAAAACGAAGGGAACATCCTTAAATTTGTTTATCGGCACTGCCGGGAAGTCCTCTGAAAGATAACTTTTTTCTTTCATATCCCGCTCTCCGATTTCATATTCTGAAAGACCGTCACATTCGGGAAATTCTCCCGGAACGGCGAGAAGGATAACCTCTCTGTGACAAAGCTCTCTGTCATAAAGCTTATCATCGTAGCGGTTATTATCCACGACCATATCAAGCTCGTTCGTAGAAAGCATTTCCTTTAGTGCTGCCGTATTACCTTCTGTGAGTGTAATTTTAACCTCGGGATATAAGATTTTAAACGCGGTAACTATGGGCGGCAGCAAATAAGCGGCAAAGGCATTGCTCGCGCCGATATGCAAATGACCCGAGTGCACTCCCGAGATGTCATTAACTCCGTTCTCAAAATCCGACTCCAGCTTCATGATTTCGACGGCAGTCTTTATATAAAGCTCTCCGATATCCGTAAGCAAAAGCGGAGTTGTGCTTCGGTCAAAAAGCGGTGCGCCGATATCCTCTTCTATCTTTTTTATTCTCGCGCTCAAGGACGGCTGGCTTACGTAGAGGTTTTGCGCCGCCTTTGTAAAGCTTCTCTCTTTATATATTTCATAAACATAATTTTTCCAGCGGAACATTTGTTTTCACCCCATAGTTAAAATCATATAATAATTATATAGTTATAAGTATTTGACTATATTATAGCAGTGGTGTATAATCTTGTCAACTGATTTTTTGGAGAATTTATAAAATGAAAATAAGCTATGCAGACAGAATGACCGAGGTGCACTCGGATATACGCGGTCCGCTCTTTATGGAGGCTCTTGAAATGGAGCGCTCGGGAAGAGAGGTTCTTAAACTGAATACGGGCAACCCCGCAGCGTTTGGCTTTAAGATGCCGAAAAGCATCAACGATGCCCTCTCGTCACAGCTTGCGCGCGGTGTCGGCTACTGTGATTTCCGCGGAATGCCCGACGCACGAGAGGCAATCTGCGCCTACCATAAAAGCTCTGGCATTCTTGGTATAACGCCCGACGACGTATTTATAGGAAACGGTGTCAGCGAGGTTGTTTCCTTTGCCACCCTCCCGCTTCTCAACCCGGGCGACGAGGTGCTCGTGCCGACTCCCTGTTATTCGCTGTGG
>JAZLCX010000111.1:0-6273 GCA_045614425.1 Eubacteriales bacterium
CGAAGAACTCTGAGCCTTAATTTTTGGATGATTTTGGTGCTTGGCTCTCGAAGCCAAGTGCGTACTTTGCGAGAGAGATAAGTGCCGAAAACGCTGAAAATTAAGGTTTCAGAGCGTGTTCGGATTATTCATTCTCGCCTAGCCGTAAGCTTACTCACAAAGGTTTGGAAATATTCAATTTTGCTTATAGTAAACCACTTCTCCCGCCGGGACGGAATGAGTTAACCACACGTTTCCGCCGATAACGCAACCGTTACCTATCTTGGTGTTTCCGCCGAGAATGGTGGCGTTAGCGTATATTATACAGTTGTCACCGATATCGGGGTGGCGCTTTATTCCCTTTACGGGATTTCCGTTCTCGTCAAGCTCGAAGCTCTTTGCGCCAAGCGTTACTCCCTGATATATTCTTACGTGGTTACCGATAGTCGTGGTCTCGCCTATTACTATACCTGTTCCGTGGTCGATGAAGAAATACTCGCCGACGGTTGCACCGGCGTGTATGTCAATACCGGTTTTTTCGTGCGCATATTCGGTCATAAGCCGCGCTATGTAAGGTATTTTTCTTACATAAAACTCGTGTGCTATGCGATATATTGAAATAGCGTAAAATCCGGGGTATGAAAGTATAACCTCCTCCGGCGCTCTTGCGGCGGGGTCGCCCTCGTATATTGCCTGCACATCTTTTATGAGCGCTTCTTTGATTTTCGGTATCAGCGCTATTATTTCAGCGGCAAGTTCTTTTTCGTCCCTTGTCTCTCGGTTATCACAGGTCGAGCAAAAGGCGAAGGCTGCCGTTATCTCTTTTGCAAGATTTTCATAAAGCAAAGAGAGAATCTCTTGCCTTGTGAGTCCTTCGTTTTCATCAATGCAAAAATAGCTCGGAAACATGAGCGACTGAATATTTTTTATTATCGATATTACGTTTTTGCGCGACGGAATAAGCTTTTGCTTGGTGTGGAAATAGTTATACTCCTTCTCTCCTATGGCGTCAAGCTCGCCAAGTACCTTTTGAAACGCTTCTTTCATAGTCAATCCTACCTTTCGATAGATTTATTTTATCACATTTTATGATTTTATTCAATACCCGTATTGGAAATTGGCATTTTTTATTTCAAAATCCGTATAGCTTGTAAAAGTTGCACGGGTATTGGCTAGATTAAGATTTTTTATTAAAAAAGTCAGTTTTTTTCTTTTTTTGTGTTGATTTTTCGACATACTTATGATAAAATTATAATTAACGCTATATATAATAAATTTGCGCAAAATATAAAGGAGAAAAGACGATGGGAAAAGGTATTTATACCTACTACAAAGAACGCCTTATCGAAATCGGCGGCAATAACAGATGCCTTTACCTTAAGAATATCGTTCGTAAGAATGCCTATGATATAGGCAAAATCTTCGAGGGACGTGACGCGAAGGTCGCCGAATTCGTAGAGTTTCTCCGTTCAAATAAAAAGTACCCCCTTACAATTATAAGCAACCGCGAAAAAAAGGAAATCATACAAAACCTTGATATTCAAACCAAATCCGTTCCTAAGCCCGATGCCCTGCCGCTCGTCGGCGCGGAGGCTGAAAAGCTCGCAAAGAAAATTGAAAAGGAACGACGCAACGCGGAGAGCAGAGCTATAGACCTTGAAATAGCAAAGCTCAAGGACCTTAAACGCGAAATCGAAGAGATTGAAAAGGAAACGGGAAGATACGAGCTTTTTGTCGGATACCCCTTTGTTTTCGGTACTATCACGCAGGGCTTTAACAAAACACTCATTAAAGCTCCCCTCATGCTCTTCCCCGTTAAAATCGAAATTCCCGACGAGGAAACCGTTGAAATATTCCTGAACGAGTCTGAAAAAATACACATAAACCCGGCTCTCGTTTTTGCATACGCACAGTCAAAGAAGATAAACGTCGATGACCTTGACCTTGAATTTGACGACATTTCCGCATTCAAGGGTGTTGGCGACGTTATTAAGTATCTTGCTGCCTCTCATATCAAAATCGATTGGGCTCATTCAAAGAACGTCTACGGTTATTCCCGCTTCAAAGAACCGACCGAAAGAGATCTTTCTGTAAGATACGCCGCCGTTCTCGGCCGTTTTCCTCTTTCGAACTCCATATACAACGACTATACCATGCTTGAAAAAAAGAAGCTCACAAACGACGCCGTAAACGAGCTTCTCAGAATCTCAAAGCAGAAGAAGACGAAGAAAAAGGCAAAGTGCGACCTTAATCAATACCCCGTAAAATCTCTCGACTATGCTCAGTCTCGGGTTCTTGACAAGGTTGGCCGCGAAGGTAACGTGGTAATTTACGGACCGCCCGGCACAGGTAAGTCGCAGACAATAGTGAATATAATAACCGACGCAATCTGCAAGCACAAGAGGGTTCTTGTCGTTTCGCAAAAGAAAGCGGCGCTCGACGTCGTATACAACAGACTCGGTCTTATCAACTCAAAGACTATGTACCTTAATGACGAGTGCAAGGAAAAACGCTTCTTTTACGACAAATGCCTTGCGGCGCACCAGAGCCGTATGATAGACGACCTTATTGACGTTGCGCCGTTATCCGCCGAGTACAAAACCGTTCAGGAAAAAATTGCCAAGGAGCAGCACAAGCTCGAGACAATCTACGAGGCGCTCAATACAAAAAGAAGCTTCGGTCTTTCTCTTTCGGAGATGTACTCCTCGTCATATATGCTCTCTAAAACGTCCGCTGATTACGCTATATACACCAAGCTTAGCGAGAATGCGGAGATTATGGGGCTCAATTACTCAGAGCTCAGCGAGGCGCTCGTTGACATAAAGGCGAAGAACCTCGAAAAGCTGTATTATGACTTCATTCAGGGCAAAGAGAAGAATCCGCTTATCGACCATATGCAGCCCGATCTTGACATTCACACACTAAGCGAGGTCAAGGGCGCGCTTGAGGTTATTCAGCGGTCGAGAAAGGGATTTTTTAATACTGCAAAATATCCTTATTACCGTCACGTTATGGCGTATTATAAAGAGCTTGATTTGGAAGAAAATCTTGACCTGATAGTCAAGCAGGAATGCAAAATCAAGCATCCCGATAAGGTCTTTACCAAGAAATACGAGCGCGATGTGAAGGCGCAGTTTATCGAAACCATAAACGCGGTTGTTTCCTTCGTCAAGGAATACGACTGTCTTCACAAGGTTCTCACGTACGACGGATATATTTCCGTAATTGACAACGTCCTTCGCGGAAATACAGCCTATATCAAACTCGTTTACGAGGCACTTGACAATTACATCGCGCTTCGCGACGTGAATAAGCTTCTCGAAAGCCTTGATAAAAACAAAATAACCGTTCTCAATTTTGCCTATTCCGCAAGCAAGAGCTACTCAAATTATGTGGACATAATCAGCAAGATTATGGAGCTTCGAATTTATCACGAGGTAATTCACTACGAGGACGTATGCAAGGATGAGCTTGCGAAAACCGTCGAATTCCCAAGTATTACGGCAAAAATCTCAAATCTTAAAAAGCAGGAGCTTGAGCTTGCCCACAAGCTTGCATCAGGCAAAACAGACAGAGATTACGAGGAGCTTTACAACAACTCGAAGAACAACAAGGACTATTTCTACCAGATATCGAAAAAACAAAAATTCTGGCCTATCAGAAAGACCCTGGAGGTTTACGGTGAGTTTGTGCTTACACTCTTCCCCTGTTGGCTTCTCTCCCCCGAAAACGTATCCGCTCTGCTTCCGCTTGAGTGCAATATGTTCGATCTCGTCATTTTCGACGAGGCATCTCAGGTCTTCATTGAAAGCACTATTCCGACAATATACCGCGGAAAATGCATTGTAGTTGCCGGTGACGAAAAGCAGCTTCGCCCCTCTACAACGTTTATGAAGCGTTATCTTGGCGGCGACCCCGAGGCGCAGGACGATTATTCCGTACAGGCGGCCCTTGAGGTTGACAGCCTGCTTGACCTTGCGGTTTCAAGATACGAAAGCGCAAATCTTACCTACCACTACCGAAGCCGCAGAAGCGAGCTTATAGAATTCTCAAACCACGCGTTCTATTCATCCGGTCTGCAGATATCTCCTAATCTCTCAAAGAGCAAAAAAGATAAGCCCATTGAAAGATACAAGGTCGCCGGCAATTGGATTGACCGTAAAAACGTAGCAGAGGCTGAAAAAATCGTTGAACTACTCAAGGACATTTTCAAAAAGCGCAAAAACAACGAGAGCATAGGTATAATAACCTTCAACTCCGAGCAGCAGTCCTGTATTGCCGACTGCATTGACAAGGAAGCATCGCGCGACCCTGATTTCCGTGCAAGTATGCTTAAGGAAACCCACAGAGCCGAAAACGGTGAGGATACCAGCATATTTATCAAAAACCTTGAAAACGTTCAGGGTGATGAGCGAGATATTATCATATTCTCAATCGGATACGCAGAAAACAGCGAAGGCAAGGTTTATACAAACTTCGGCTCGCTGTCTGCCGAGGGCGGTGAAAACCGTCTCAACGTCGCGATAACCAGAGCTAAATCAAAGATTATGGTTGTCACGAGCATAGAGCCTGAGGCCCTTAAGGTAGACACCGCTAAGAATCTCGGCCCTAAGCTTCTTAAGAAGTATCTTACTTACGTAAGAGCTGTCGCAAAGGGTGATGAGGAAGAGGTTAAAGCCGTGCTTTCCGAAATTTCGGGTCCCGAAGTGCCGCCCACGCCTCCCATTATGACCACCGTCGCCTCGGTAGAGGTGCAAATCAAGGAAAGACTTGAAAAGCTCGGATACAAGGTTGATGTAAAGCTCGGCAATAAAAACAGCCGAATTTCCCTCGCCGTATATGATGAAAAATCCGACAAATATCTCGTCGGTGTCGAGCTTGACAAGGATGCCTTCGCATCATCGACATCCTGCATGGAAAGAGATGTTTACAAGCCGAAATTCCTTGAGGAGCGCGGCTGGTCGCTTATGCGAGTCTGGTGCCGCGATTGGTGGCTGTATCCGCAGAGGGTAATCAAATCAATTGCCGCTCTGGCTGAGGCAAACAGGTGAGTCTTTTACGGTATAAAGTAAATTTATTGTAAACTGTCTTGCTTTGTTTCAAATAATAGTGTATAATGCAATAGTAATAATTAAGAAAGGTAACGCAAAAATGTTCAATTTCGGATTTTCACTTGCAACAGGAGGCTCGCTCTTCCCTATATTCGCAATCGTTATACTCTTCGTCTTCCTCTACTTCTTCATGATAAGACCTCAGAAGAAGCAGGAAAGAAAGGACGCAGAAATGCGCGACTCGCTCGCTGTCGGCGATGAGGTAACAACCATCGGCGGAATTATAGGAAAGGTCGTTTCCATTAAGGGGGAGACCTTTGTTCTTGAAACCACCAAGGACAAAACCAAGATTCGTTTCCTCAAGGGCGCTGTTCGCTCGGTTGACGTCAAGGCTGCCGACATCGCTGCGCAGGTAATAGATTCCGCTAAGGAAGCTGCTCCCGCTGAAAACGCTCAGCCCGAAGAAAAAAAGTAATAAACAAAACTACCTCCGAATAGGCTTTATTAAGCTTATTCGGAGGATTTTTTATGAAAAGACGCAGAACGGCAAAAATTAAAAAAACGCCATTTACGGCCTTTGTTTTCGGGTTATGCTTTTCTTTTATATCGCTTTTAATCGTTTCGCTTATATCATCGCTCATTCTTATAAGCACTAAAAACCCTTTGGGAAACGTCGGTATAACGTCATTGATTTCACTCCTTGCCGCAGGTATTCTGTCGGGATTTGTGATTTCGCGAAAAAACGGCGAGGACGGATTAAAATCATCGCTTTTATCAGCAATTGCCTTCGTCGTTATTATGTTCGCCGTGTCGCTGATTTTTTCAAAGGGGAAAATAGGCGGTGCTGTTCTTATGAACGGTCTTTGCTATATTCTGATATCACTTCCCGCGGCGCTTTTCGGAAGGAAGGAAAAAAGGCGCAGAAGAAAATTCTAATGAAAAAAGGGGCTGTATTTGCCCCTTTTTTCTGTTATTTTGTTCCTGTGGAACCGAATCCTCCGCCGCCTCTTACGGTCTCGCTGAGTTCATCCGAAAGCTGGAACTCGGCTTTCAAAAAGGGCACGATGCAAAGCTGAGCAATGCGCTCACCGCCCTCTATTACCGCTTCCTTTTCGCTGTGAGTGTGAAGAGCGACCATACATTCTCCGCGGTAGTCGGAATCCACGACACCAACCTTGTTTGCCGGCGCAACTCCGCGCTTAGAGGCAAGTCCGCTGCGGGCAAAAATAAGTCCCGCATAGCC
>JAZLCX010000112.1:0-19786 GCA_045614425.1 Eubacteriales bacterium
GTCCTCGGGAAGCTGTTTTGCCGAAACCATAAGAATTGGGAAATCACCTTTAAAGTCGCGTATTTCCTTGGTAAGCTCGTACCCGTCGATTCCGGGCATCATTATATCGATTACCGCAAGGTCAATATGCTCGGTTTCGAAAAGCGAAAGCGCACTTTCGGCGTCCTTAGCCGTGAAGGCAACGTATCCGTTTGCCTGAAGCAGCTCCTTCATAACGTATCTTATATTTTTATCATCGTCAACGATAAGTATATGGAACATAAAACGCTCCTTTCCTTTTACAACATCATTTTAGCATAATTTGCCCAATAAGTCAATTAATAAAAAGAAAACAAACCTTTACCGTGCCGTGCAAAAAAGAGCCACCGAAAAAACGGTGGCTCTTAATGCCTTGAATCAGCTTGATTTTTTATCCTTTGCACGCGTTCTGTAATGCTTCGAACGCTTTTTGCGAATGTAGGTTGTATAAGCAAAGAGGGTAATGACCGATGCGGCAATAACACCGGTTGAAATATGAACCCAAAGCTCAGTCGAGCCGGTTATCTTTAAATCCTCCCAAAGAGTGTTTACTCTTGCTTGGATATCGGGGCTGAAGCTTCGGTAGCATGCAGGGTCGACTTTGTCGGTGAAAAGCTCGTTATATGCTTTGTTTACTACATTGGGAGTGTTGTTATAAAGCAAATCATATGCACCCTCGCCGTTTTCGCCCTCGTATGCGTATTCGTTCATTGCCTCAATATACTCATCACTTTCAATAACCGCGGTATTAGGTGATGCGTAGCCGATGTATATCGCGTTTGCGACTGCCGGCTCTTCCGAAATCATATAGTTGATGTATTCCTTAGCAAGATGAGGATTGGAGGAGCAGGTGGGAATGCACATTGCGTCGATAAAGTAGTTTACGCCTTCCTTGGGGAAGTAGAAGCCGAGGTTTTCCTGGTCCTCTGCCATCGTCAGAAAATCTCCGACGTAATAGGAGGAGATGAGTGCCGATTCCGAGGTCATTTTGTTGAAGATCTCGTCGTTAACGTATCCTTGAAGAAGAGGCTTTTGCTCCTTCAAGAGTTCAAGTGCTCTGTCCCAGTCATCAGGGTCTTCGGAGTTTACGTCAATTCCCGCGTAATACATTGCGGTGGCAAATGCATCTCGGGGATTGTTAAACTGAAGAATGTTTCCTGCATATTTTTCGTTCCACATTAGATCCCAGCTCTGATTTTCAAGGTCCTCTGCGTCTACGCCCTCTTTATTGTATATAATTCCGAGCATACCGTAGGTATAGGGAACAGAAAAGCAGTTGTCGGGGTCGTAATAGGTATTTTTGAACGCTTCGGCAATATTGCCGTAGTTTGTGAGAGACGAGGTGTCAAAGGAGAGGAGAAGTCCCTCATCCTTCATCTTCTGAATCATATAATCCGAGGGGATTATTACGTCGTATGAAACGGCACTGTTTGTGATTTTTGAGTACATATCCTCATTGGTGGGGTAGGTGGAGTACTCAACCTTGATCTTTATTCCGCCGTACTTTGCGGAGAGGTTTTTGTTGAAGTATTTTTCGAATTCCTTGTTAACGTCAAAGGAATCCTCCGAGCCGTCGGAAATGTATTCACCCCAGTTATATACGTTAAGAGTTACGGTTTCACCCTTTTTGTACGTGGGGGGCTTGATTTCCTCAACCGATTTTACGTCATCACCCGTGTCGTCTTTCCCACATGAAAAGAGCGAGAATACAGAAAGGATAACGAGAAGGAGCGCAACTAGTTTCTTCATCATTTTGCAGTCCTCCTCTTTTTCTGATTAAGGGGATTCTTTTTCTTCGAGCTCTTTACGTTTGATATTATAAGAAGCGCGAATACAGCTACTATTATAATCGAAGAAAGTGCATACATATCCGGCTTGACGGTCTTTTTCGTCATTGAATATATAAGCAGGGGAAGAGTCTGGAAATTCGTAGGTCCTACAAAATACGAGATTACAAAGTCGTCGAGCGAAAGTGTAAATGCCATAACCATGCCCGAAAGTACTCCCGGAAGAATGTTCGGCAGCTTTACCTTGAAGAAGGACTGCAGAGGTGTGCAGCCGAGGTCGAGCGCCGCCTCGGAGAGTGTGTCGCCGAGCTCGTTAATACGGGGAAGTACCGAAAGGATTACGTAGGGCAGACAGAAGGTGACGTGTGCAATAAGCATTGCAAAGAAACCGATGTCGTTATAATCCGAAATTTTGAAAACAGTCATAACCGCCGCGAAGAAGAGCATCATCGACATACCCGTGACTATATCGGGGTTCATCATCGGGATGTTGGTAACCGACGTCACGGAGGTTTTCAAAATTTTACTTCTCATTTTGTAAATGCCCTCTGCGGCAGCAGTGCCGATTACCGTAGATATAAGCGCGGAAAGACCTGCCAGAATGAGGGTGTTTCTAAGCGCAATCCAAGCCTCCTCCGATTTGAAGAGCTCAATGTACCAATAGAAGCTGAAGCCCGAAAACTCAGCCGTGCTGGAGGTAGCATTGAAGGAGAAGAGGATAACGGTCACTATCGGTATATAGAGAATTGCGAAAATGAGAGTGAGATAAATTCTTGAGGTATATTTCATCATACGATTATACCTCCGTCATCATCGTTTCCGAATTTATTCATAACGGTAAGAGAAAGAATGATAAGCACCATCATAACGAGGGAGATTGCAGCACCTACGTTGAGAGCGCCCGTAACGAACTGACGCTCGATGGTATCACCGATAAGCTCAAACGTACCGCCTCCGAGCTTCTGTGAGATATAGAACGTGCTTATAGAGGGAACAAGCACCATCGTCACGCCCGAAACAATTCCTGAGCGCGAGAGGGGAAGGATAACCCGCGTAAGCGTAGTGAAGGTGTTACATCCGAGGTCGGCGGCAGCCTCCCACATGTTTTTGTCAATTTTGGAAATGCAGGTGTAGATGGGAAGCACCATATACGGAAGAAAATCGTACACCATGCCGAATATAACGGCGCCCTTGGTACCGATAATCTTCATTGAAGTACCGAGAAGGGTGTTAAGTATTCCGCCGTTATCGAGTATTGCCATTATTGAATAGGTTCTGATAAGAAGGTTTGTCCACATCGGAAGCATTAGAAGCATTATGAAAAACTTCTGGTTTTTCGGCTTTGCCTTGGCAATGATGTATGCGAGAGGATAGCCGATTATGAGGCAGACAAAGGTCGCTATTACCGCAAGCTCAATGGAGAGACCGAATATCGAGGCATAGTCGGGCAGCGAGGCAATGTTGGAAAATGAAAAATTGCCGTTAGAATCGGTAAAGGCGTAATAAACGACTATAATAAGCGGCAGAATGATAAAAAGTATAGCCCAAAAAATATGGGGCGCCGCCGCAACAGAGCGCATTAAAGACTTTTTTTGTTTCATTTTTTATCCTGCAAAATTAAAATTCTTCAGCAGCATCCGCATCGGAAAGCTGGTCAATTTCATCAGAGAATGAGGAGTAGTCTCCGAACATACCCGAGTACTTGGATTTCTTCATAATATGTATGGCATCGGGCTCGATGTATACGCCGATTTCGGCATCGGGAGCAACGTAATCGGTGGACTGTATCATCCACTTGAATCCCTTTATATCTACGATGATTTCGTAGTGTACGCCCTTGAACGTAACGCTCGTAACCGTACCGGTAAGCATTCCCTTGTCGGGTGTTACTACGTCAACGTCCTCGGGACGTATTACGACGTCGACGGGCTCGTTTTTATCAAATCCGCCGTCCACACATACGAAATTATGACCGGCAAGGCGCACCTTTTTGTCCTCGAGCATAACGCCGTCGATTATGTTACTTTCGCCGATAAAGTCGGCAACAAATGCATTTTTCGGTTCGTTATATATATCTGTCGGCGAACCGATCTGCTGGATTTCTCCGTCCGCCATAACTACGATGGTGTCCGACATCGAGAGTGCTTCCTCTTGGTCGTGGGTGACGTATATAAATGTAATTCCTATTGCCTGCTGTATGTTTTTAAGCTCGTTCTGCATATCCTTGCGAAGCTTGAGGTCGAGCGCGCCGAGGGGCTCGTCCAGAAGCAGAACCTTCGGGTGCGATATGAGAGCGCGGGCAATTGCGACACGCTGCTGCTGTCCGCCCGAGAGGGTACTGACGCTTTTATTTTCAAATCCCGAAAGTGCAACCATCTTAAGCATTTCGGCAACGCGTGTTTTTATCTCGTCCTCTTTAACCTTTTTGAGCCTTAACGGAAAGGCTATGTTTTCATAGACGTTAAGGTGAGGGAAGAGTGCGTATTTCTGGAATACCGTATTGATATTTCTTTTGTATGCGGGAACATCACTGATTTCGTTTCCGTCAAAATAAAGCCGGCCCTCATCGGCAGTCTCAAAGCCGCCGATAATTCTGAGAGTTGTCGTCTTTCCGCAACCCGATGGACCGAGAAGCGTTATAAACTCTCCGTCTCTTATGTAAAGGTCCATGGAATCTATGACCTTTTCTCCGTCATATGATTTTGAAATTCCTTTTAATTCAATGAGCTTTGCCATTTTTTGAAATCTCAATTCCTTTCATTATAATTCTTTTAAAAGTCGGATTTTTAACAGAAAAAATATATCGACTGTAATTATAACAAAAAGAATTTTCATTTGCAATACTTTTTCAATATTTTTTTGAAAAAATTTGGGAAATAAACGCGATTAGACGAATTTAAATGCAGTTTTTGACAGTTAAAAAGCTGAAAATCTCTTAAATGCTCTTAAAATCTCTCAAAATCTCGATTATTCTCGTAAATTGTGCGCTTTTGGCGTTTTATAACGGACATAAGGGTAAAGGAGAAAAAAACAAGAAAAAACCAGTATCCCTCGCCAAGCTTCAGCACTATGTAGAGGGCGAAAAACGTGGTAGTGCAGCAAAAGCAAAAGGATACCCAATAAAGCAGGTTTTCCCATTTTATGATGTTTTTGGCAAAAAGCGCTATTAACGAGGTGAGAATTTTATATCCGTCGTAGCTTTCGATCGGCAAAAGATTTGATACCATGGTCAAAAGGTTAAGTATTCCGAATACCGTAAAATAATCTCCCATACCTCTGAAATCGGGAACGAGAATGAAGAATATGCCGACCGCAAGATTTATAAGAGGACCTCCGAGGGCAACGAAAAGCTCTTCTTTATACGTCAGCCGACCGGCATCTATTCGAAAGCCTAAGAGGCTTGGGGAGATCTTGCTTTTTTGCTTTCTTGAAAAAAGCTCTATCGCAATAAAATGCCCGAGCTCGTGAATCAGTGCGGCAAGTATGGTAAGGACTCCCGTGTATGCGAGGTCAAAGCCGAATATTATCAAAACCCAAAATATGAGTGTAAGAGTTTTTTCAAAAAATATCAGTGTTTTCATATACTTTTATTCCTTTTCCTACTGTAGTGTTCTTGACAAAAAAATATATATGTGTTAAAATAAAATTTAGATTTTTATTTTGCGTGGAGGATTGCCATGGCGGCGGTGACCGGAAGAAAATCAGCGTATGACGACCAAAGCATAAAAAGCCTAAAAGGAGCAGAGCGAGTCCGTAAGAGACCTGCCGTAATTTTCGGCTCAGACGACCTTATCGGATGTCAGCACTCTTTCATAGAGATATTGGCGAACTCGGTGGACGAGGCGCGCGAGGGCTATGGTGACAAGATAATAGTTAAAAAATACCGCGATCTCTCAATCGAAGTTGAGGATTTCGGCCGCGGAGTGCCGCTCGGCTACAACGAAAAGGAAAAAAGGTGGAACTGGGAGCTTGTATTCTGTGAGCTCTATGCGGGCGGCAAATACGATAACAATAACGGAAACTCCGCATACGAGTTTTCGCTCGGATTGAACGGACTTGGCGCAACCGCTACTCAGTATGCCTCCGAGTATATGAACGTACGCTCGTATAACGGTAAGAGCGTTTCGGAAATGAATTTCAAGGGCGGCGAGCCAAAGGGCAAGCTTTCAGTCACGGATATCGAAATTAAGCCGGGAACGAAAAGACAGGGAACTATAATAAGATGGCGTCCCGATTTGAAGGTGTTTAAGGAAATTGATATACCCGTTGATTTTCTTGCATCCACGATGCGCCGTCAAGCGTTCGTAAACGCCGGAATTAAATTTATACTCGAGGTTGAGCTTCCAAACGGAAAATTTGAAAAATCTGAGTTCTACTATGAAAACGGTGTTGCCGATTATATAGCTGAGGTGTCTGAGGGGATAACCTTAACTCAGCCGGTGCTTTGGAAAATAGAAACCAAGGGCCGCGACCGCGAGGACCTGCCGGATTACAAGTTTAAAGCTGAGGTGACCTTCTGCTTTGCTAAGTCGGGAATGGCGGAATATTACCATAACGCATCCTTCCTTGAATACGGAGGAGCTCCCGACAAGGCGGTTAAGAGCGCGTTCACGTACGCAATTGATAAATACATAAAAGGTCAGAATAAATACAATAAAAACGAGCAGAAAATTTCTTTCCAGGATATTGCGGACAACCTTTGCGTAATTATAAATTCCGCATCTACTCAGACCTCTTATGAAAACCAAACCAAAAAGGCGATAACCAACGCCTTTATTGCGAAGTCTTTAACTGAGTTTATAAAGACGAAGCTGGAAATATACCTTACCGAAAACCACGTTGCCGCAGGCGCAATAATCAATCAGGTTCTTATCAATAAGCGCGCACGCGAATCGGCGGAAAAAACCAAAATCGACATCAAAAAGAAGCTGACCGGAACTATGGACGTTTCGAGCAGAGTCGAGAAGTTTGTTCCGTGTCACACAAAGGACCCTGAGCTTCGCGAGCTTTACATAGTTGAGGGTGATTCCGCGATGTCAAGCTGTAAGCTTGGAAGAAATGCGGAGTTCCAGGCAATAATACCCGTAAGAGGTAAAACGCTTAACTGTATGAAGAGCTCATACGACAAGATTTTTGCAAGCGATATAATTGTCGATTTGCTTAAGGTAATAGGCTGCGGCGTTGAGATAAAGACATCAAAAAAATCAGACCTCGCTACGTTTGATTATAAGCTGCTTAAATGGAATAAAATCATAATATGCACCGATGCCGATGAGGACGGATTCCAGATAAGAACGTTGCTTCTTACAATGTTTTACCGTCTCTTGCCAACACTTATTGAGAAGGGTAAAATATTTATAGCCGAGTCGCCGCTCTTTGAAATTACCTCAGGCTCTGACACCTATTTTGCGTATAATGAGCAGGAAAAGAGCGATATACTTGCAAAGCTCGGAAATAAGAAATACATCATTCAGCGCTCTAAGGGACTTGGCGAAAACGAGCCGGATATGATGTGGAGAACCACGATGTGCCCGCAGACACGCAGACTTATAGCAGTTTCGCCCGCAGATGCGGAGGCAACCGCAAGAATGTTTGACGTTCTCCTCGGCGACGCGCTCAGTGACAGAAAGAAATTTATTACCGAATTCGGACATCTTTACATTAAGGATGCGGATATTTAGTTATATAATATAATACGAAAGGCAATACAATGATAACACTCAAAAAATCAACTGAATTTGAAGGCGTAAAGGGACCCCTTCTCACTATTGTAATGGACGGCGTGGGAATCGCGCCCGACAACGGAGCAAATGCCGTATCGGCGGCTCACACTCCCACTCTTGACAGACTTATGAAGGATTACCCGATGCTTGCGATAAAGGCACACGGAACTGCAGTAGGTCTTCCCAGTGACGACGATATGGGAAACTCCGAGGTCGGTCATAACGCTCTCGGCTCGGGTCAGGTTTTCGCGCAGGGTGCGAAGCTTGTTTCCCAGTCCATCGAAACCGGAAAAATTTTTGCATCGGACACCTGGTGCGAGCTTATTTCCGGAGTTAAAAATAACGGCTCAACTCTGCATTTTCTCGGACTTTTTTCCGACGGAAACGTGCATTCTCACATTGACCACCTTAAAGCGCTTATTGTTGCGGCTAAGGATTCCGGTGTAAAGAGAGTAAGAGTTCATATACTGCTTGACGGACGCGACGTCGGTGAGACGAGCGCTCTTGACTACGTGTGTCCCTTTGAGGAGTTCCTCGCTTCGCTCCGTTCGGATAATTTCGATATCGCAATAGCCTCCGGCGGCGGAAGAATGCAGATAACGATGGACAGATATGAGGCAAACTGGGCTATGGTAGAGGCAGGCTGGAAAACTCACGTTCTCGGAGAGGGAAGACAGTTTGCATCTGCGGAAGAAGCTATTGTCACCTACAGAAATGGAACAAAGGTTATCGACCAGGATCTCCCCCCCTTCGTAATTGCGAAGGACGGAAAGCCCGTCGGAACGGTAGAGGACGGCGATAGCGTTATATTCTTCAATTTCAGAGGCGACCGCTCCATTGAAATCTCAAAGGCGTTTGAGTCGGGCGCGGATTTCGATAAATTTGACAGAAAAAGAGTTCCCGCCGTTCTTTATGCGGGAATGCTTGAATACGACGGCGACCTTCACATTCCGTCGAAATATCTCGTAAATCCCCCGGAAATAACGGGAACTATGACCGAATACCTCGTAAGCGCGGGAGTACCTCAGCTTGCTATATCCGAAACGCAGAAATACGGCCACGTTACTTATTTCTGGAACGGTAACAAATCCGGCAAATTCTCCGAAGAGCTTGAAACCTATATTGAAATTCCCTCCGACGTTGTGCCCTTTGAGGAGCGTCCGTGGATGAAGTGTGCCGAAATAACCGATAAGCTCATTGAGTGCCTTCGTTCCGGAGAGTATAAGTATCTCCGCGTTAATTTCCCTAACGGAGATATGGTAGGTCATACCGGCTCATTCCTTGCGACCGAGTGTTCGATGGAGGCTCTCGACCTTCAGCTTGCCAGACTTCTCAAGGTAGTTGACGAGCTCGGCGGCGCGGCACTTATTACCGCAGACCACGGAAACGCCGACGAAATGTATGAAATTGACAAAAAGACCAAAGCGCCCAAGCTTAATAAGGACGGAACGCCGAAGGCGAAAACAAGCCACACCTTGAACCCCGTTCCTTTCATCGTTTACGACAATTTCTCAAGCGGAAAGTATAAGGTAAAGCTCGGCAGAGATGATTTCGGACTTTCCTCGGTTGCCGCGACTGTAGTGAATATGCTCGGATTCGAGGCTCCTGCAATTTGGGACGAATCTATGATTGAAATTTAATCTTTATACTCTAAGGCGACCGAGAAAATCGGTCGCCTTTTTTGAACATTATGTATAAAAAAGTGCGTTTACAAAAAAATAAATATAAATTTATGTCTTTTGTTCATACTTTTGACATATTTATCTGTTACAATAACAACCGTTTTCTATAATGTGACTAAATTTGGTAAATTTAATATCATATTATAAATATGGGTTGGAGGTTGGATATGGTTTTTGACAATCTTGAAGTAAATCATAAGGCATTCGGCAAGGGAACTGTTGTTTCATACCAGGGGAAATATATAACCGTGCGTTTCGATAAGGCGCAGAAGATCTTCGTATATCCTGAGGTTTTTGAAAAATTTCTTACTCTTGCAGACGGCACAATCCCCGAGGAAATTTCCGTTGATATAAATAACGCAAAGCTTAAGAAGCAAATGATCATCGACAAGAAAAAAGAAGAAAATATAAGGGCGATGACAAAGGGAATAGTTATTCCCGGTAAGGAAGGCGCAATTTCGGAAATCGACGAAGAGGAAAATCATTATAAGGCTCAGGAGACTGAAGAAATATAAAATTTCTTCGAGTGAAAGCGGCGGGTGTTTTAAGTACACCTCTAGCCGCTTTTCTTTTTTGTGCTATTGACATTGTTTTAAGGTTATTGTATAATAAACAAAAAAAGATAAAGGAAATAAATTATGTATCTTAAAGGATATATATTTGGAACTTTATACGCGCTTGCGTGCCTTCTCGTTGCATTTATAGTGTATAAGCTTGGTGCACCGAAAAAATATACCCGTAAGCTCGTACATATTCTGGTTGGAGCAGAGTGGATAATTTTGTCGCACTACATGGGCAACACCTATCATTTTTTAATTGTTTGCCTCTTTTTCCTCGTGCTCCTCACGGTCTCGCACTTCAAGAATATGATGCCGATGATTGCATCCGAGGGGGACAATGCTCCGGGTACTGTATATTATGCCGTTGCTATGTCGGTCATGGCGATAATTTCCATATTTGTTCCGCGTATGATGCTTCCGTTTGGAATTGGAGTTCTTTGTACATCGGTGGGGGACGGATTTGCCGGAGTTTGCGGTCAGCTTATAAAGAAATATAACCCGAAGATTTATGGAAACAAAACCCTGTTCGGATTTTTAGCCAATTTTCTTCTCTCATCGGCGGTTGCCTTGATATTCACCGAGGTTTACGATATGAATATCAAAATCTGGCAGTGCTTTATGATCGGACTTCTGGCTGCGGGACTTGAGCTTATCACTGTATTCGGACTTGACAATATTACTATAACCTTAGGCGTTTCGTTCTTGTCATATGCATTTATAACCTATCCCGTCATAAACTCATACATTGTTCCGATTGTCGTAACGCCCTTCGTGATTGCGGCTGTAATAGAGAAAAAGGTTCTTACACGGTGGGGACTTGTTCTTGCAATGATGCTCGACGCAGTTATTTCACTCGTGCTCGGAAACTTTGGATTTGTACTTCTTGCCGCTTTCCTTTTCGGAAGCGTTCTCGTAGATAAAATCAAGAAAAGACGCAAGGCGTGTGACACTATTACAAAAAAAGGTGACTGTCGCGATGCAGTTCAGGTTATAGCAAACGGTCTTATACCTATGGCTATGGCGGTGCTTTATTCGGGCACAATGAATCCTGCATTCATTATAGGATATGTAGCAGCTTTGGCTGAGGCATTTGCCGATACGGCAGCATCCGGAATGGGCGTATACGCAAACAGTGTATACGATATATTCAGAATGAAGAAAACAATACCCGGTCTGAGCGGCGGTATGTCAGTTGTCGGAACTCTGGCTTCGCTTTTTGGAGCGTTTCTTATAAGCGGTATCGCCTGGGCATTCGGCGCGCTTAACGTATGGCTCTTTTTGATAGTTTCGGGATGTGCGTTTCTCGGTGCAATATTTGACAGCTTCCTCGGTTCGCTCTTGCAGGTGAAATACAAATGCAAGGTTTGCGCAGAGATAACCGAAAGGGAAGTACACTGCAGAAAAAGGACCGAAAAAATCAGCGGATTCTACTTTTTCGATAACGACGTCGTTAATCTTCTCGGTGGCGCGTTCTCGGCAGTTCTTGCCGCGACGGTATTCGCGCTGTTATAATATAATATTACTGTTAAAGAGGCTTCCGTTTTTCGGAGGCCTCTTTTTTAGTCCCCAAAACACGTTTTGTGATTTTGTGCTAATATTATGTGATATTTTGCTACCAAGCGTGAATAGCGGGGAGTTTTTGTAATTTTGTGCTAATATTTTGTGATATATTAAAGGTTTGCCGCATTTCTCTATGGTATAAATTAGATATAAAAGATACTTTTTGGAGGTTTTATGGATTTTTTCAGTAATATTGCTGCCAAGGGAATCGGAGGCAGACAGGAGCTTTTAGTAAAAAACGAGCCAGAGGCGCACGAATCAAAGTACAGTGAGCTTACTTCTTCTTCCGAGGCTGTAGCTACAAAGGAAAAAATATCAACGAGTGATGAGCTTTTTTCGCTTCTTCGCGAGACGCGCGCTAAATATGCACCGTTTTTGGAAAATCACGCTCCGAAAATCTCTCCTATAACCGAGAGGATAGAGCTTCGTGAGTTTATTCTGGACGGTGAGAAAATAACCCTCCCGCATTACGGAGGACCTGCGGGATACGCGAAAAAAACCTATGAAACTACCTTTACGCTCGACGAGATATCCGATAAAAAAGCATATTACGTAAGCTTTGGCGGCGCGGATTACCGTGCGGTTGTTTATATTAACGGAACGTTTGTCGGAGTGCATGAGGGATTTTTCTCCCCCTTTTCGTTTAATATAGACAGGGAAATAAAGTGCGGCGAAAACGCTCTCAAAATAGAGCTTTACAACGACCATATTTTTATGGGAAACGAGGCGGGTGCCGGTTTGCCTGAGTATGAGGGCGATAAGATGTATGCGGCGACAGGTCTCGGATGGGATGACCCCGCTTTCGGCTGGCACCACTGTCCTCCCGGTATGGGCATATACGGCAGTGTGGGGATTGAAATTAAAAACAGACTTTCAATTTCCGACGTTTTCGTGCGCGAAAATGAAATAGTGGTTGAAATAAACAACGAGGATTATGAAAAACGCGACATTGAAATTCGTTATTCGATTTACGGAAGGAATTTCAAAGATACGGTTGCCGAGAACGTATCATATATACCTTCAACGCTCAGAAAGGTCGGTTTTTGTGACACCCTTACCCAGTCTAACGTGGGTGACAGCTTAAACAAGAGCTTTGATATGCCGGCAAAGCGCGGAGCTAATTCATATAAAGTGCCATTCGATCCCGAAGGGCTTAGGGTTTGGTCGCCGGATGCTCCTTACCTTTATCAGATTCAAGTGGAGCTTTTATATTCCGGTGAGGTAGTTGACAGATATGAAACTCACTTCGGAAAGAGAAGCTTTACTCAGGATCTCGAGTCGAGACCTAAGGGTATGTTTTACCTTAACGGTGAAAAAATCAAGCTTCGCGGTGCAAACACCATGGGCTTTGAGCAGCAGGACGTTTTGAGGGGGGATTTTGACCAGCTTATCGACGACATTCTCCTTGCAAAGCTTTGCAATATGAACTATTTCCGCTTTACCCAGCGCCCCGTAAACAAGGAGGTTTACGACTACTGCGATATGCTCGGCATGATGGCGCAGACAGACCTTCCGCTTTTTGGCTGTATGCGAAGAACAAAGTTTGCCGAGGGTGTAAGGCAGGCAGAGGAGATGGAAAGAATAATAAGAAATCATCCCTCGGTCGTTGTGGTTTCTTATATAAACGAGCCCTTCCCGAATGCTTATAACGCACCGCACAGACATCTTGAAAGATTCGAGCTTGAGTATTTCTTCGAGGCTTGCGATCACGCCGTGAAAATTATCAATCCCGACCGTGTAATAAAGCACTGCGACGGCGACTACGATCCGCCGACAACTACGATGCCCGACAACCATTGCTATCCCATGTGGTATAACGGACACGGAATCGATATAGGATATCTCAACCGAGGATATTGGATGCCCACGCATCCCGATTGGTATTACGGATGCGGTGAATACGGAGCTGAGGGTCTTGATTTTGCCGACCTTATGATAAGACGCTATCCTAAGGAGTGGCTGAAAGAGCCCTTTAACCCGGGTAATATAGTATTGGCACAAACCGAGAAGTTCCATTATTTCTTCTTTGATGACGGGGAAAACATAGAGGATTGGGTTGAAAAAAGCCAGGCGCATCAGGCGTTTGCAACCCGTATCATGACCGAGGCTTTCAGACGAAACAAAAAGATGATAAGCTTTGCGATACATCTTTTCATAGACGCATGGCCTTCCGGATGGATGAAAACAATTATGGATTGCGAGAGAAATCCGAAGCCCGCATTTTTTGAGTACAGAAATGCGCTTGAGCCTATCCTCGTTTCCTTGAGAACCGACAGATATTCTTATTTTGACGGTGAGGAGATCGACGTTGAAGCATTTGTTTGTAACGATACCCTGAAGAGCGGAAAATACACTCTCGTTTACGAGTGTGACGGAAAGAGCGCAAGGGAAGAGTTCGAGCTTGTTGCATCCGACGTAGTTTACGTTTCCAACCCCAAGCTTAGGGTTTCCGTAAATGAGAGAAAGACTCTTACTCTTAAGGCAATACTTCTCGACGAAAACGGCGAGGTTGTAACCTATAATACCCTTGACCTCGAGGCGTTCCCGCAGATTGAATACAACGGAGAGCGCCCTAACGAGATAATATATCTTAACGAGCCGGGCGAATACACCGTTGCAGGTAAAAAGGTTACGGTAAGAAAGTCGGGCATGCTGCCGATGCACTTCGTAAGCAGAAAAACCGGCCATACGGCTGTTCGGGATTTTAAGCCGCAGGACTTTTCCTATTGGTACGACAAAGACGCCGATATGATATCGCCTCTTGCCGAATGCACCTTTACTGCCGAGGGTGCGGTTCCGATTCTTACGTGCGGTAACAGAGACGGAAAAACAAAGTGGCGCACAGAGCTTGCGTGTGCTGAAATCCTTGACGGAAATAAGCGTTATATCGTTACAACTGTTGATCTGAGAGAGGAAAATCCGGTAGCAAGGATCTTCCTTAAAAAGCTCCCTGAACTTAAATTAAAAAGCCCCCCCCGAAGCTCCGGCGGGGGCTTTAACTGTCAAAAGGTGTATTTGACGGCGGTATTATGATTTTTCAAGTCTGTATTCGCGCGGCGTCATTCCTCTGTATGCCTTAAAGGCTCTGGAAAAATAATTTGAGTCGCCGAATCCGCACTCGTAGGCAATCTCGGTTACGCTCTTGTCGCTGTTTTTCAGAAGGTCCTTTGCTTTGTTAAGACGTATGTTATTTATGTATTTTATAGGTGTGATACCGTAAAGGCGAAGAAACATTGCGATAATTCCGTTTTTTGACATACCCGAAAAATCAGCAAGGTCGGAAAGAGTAATGGTTTCCTCAAGATGTTCTTCTATGTAGTCGATAATCTTTTTTCCGAGAATTCCGTCACCGTGAGAGCTCTTTGCCGTTTCAAAATGTCGGCAGAGGTAGCCGGTTATTTGCATGAAAAGTCCGGTGACCAAAAGCTCGTTGTTTTCTACCAAAAGCTCCGTTTTCAGTTTTTCCAGCATTTCAACAAGCGAAGCTAACGCCTCCGAATCAAGATGAAGCTTCTCGGAGAAGTGGTTTTTTCTCCTATATGCAGGCTCGAATATGAAAAGGGAATGGTATCCCGAGCTTTTTAGGAGCATAGGAGAAAAGTCCTTTAGTATCCAGGGCTTATAGCCTACGTTGTATATCATCATATTGTCTGCGTTCTCGTAATAGTGGAGAGCGTCGCCCTTTACAACGAAAACGTCGCCTGCGCTGACCGTATATCCCTCGTTATTGACGTACTGCTTAGCACTTCCCGAGGCAATTACTACTATTTCATCAAAATCGTGCGTGTGCTTACTTGTTTCGCCCTTGGTTATCATACCGGAGGTCAAGCTTATTCCGTTTGAAGACGGAAGTGTGGATTGTAGTGATTTATAGTACATATTTTACCCTCGCCATAGCTTCTTTTACTCTATTTTAATACAACGGAAAGAAAAAGTCAAGTGATTGTGATTTTATGCTAATATTTTGTGATAATTTAGAGGTTGAGCTTTCTTCGTTATGGTATAAATGAAGTAGCAAAACAATTTTTTTCAGGAGGAATTATGGATTTTTTCAGTAACATTGCCGCAAAGGGCATGGGCGGAAAGCAAGAGCTTTTAGTTAAAAATATGCCCCCGGAATTAGACAAAAAGTTCAGTGAGCTTAAGTCGGGAAACGCGCCTATTTTTACAGAAAAGAAGATTTCCACAAAGGAAGAGCTTTATGCGCTTCTTAAAGAAACTCGTCAGCAGTACGCACCCTTCATGGAAAACCATGCACCCAAAATGGAGTCTATGAAGAAGAGAATAGACCTCAAGGAATTTACGCTTGACGGCGAAAAGATTACTCTTCCGTACTATGGCGGTCCCGAGGGCTACGGTGAACAGGTTTATGAAACCACGTTTACGCTCGACGAGGTATCTGCCGACAAGACCTATTACATCTGCTTTAACGGTGCTGACTACCGTGCGGTTGTTTACGTTAACGGCACGTGCGTCGGAATTCACGAGGGATTTTTCTCTCCCTTCTCCTTCAATATGGACAAACAGGTAAAGGTCGGAGAAAACAAGCTCAGAGTAGAGCTTTATAACGACTTTATCTACATGGGTAACGATGCATACGGACACGGTGAGTGCGAGGGTGATAAGCTTTACGCCGCAACCGGTCTCGGATGGGATGATCCTCAGCTCGGATGGCACCATTGCCCCCCCGGAATGGGTATATACAGCGACGTATTCGTTGAAATCAAAAACAGACGCTCAATAACCGATGTTTTCGTTCGCGAGAATGAAATCGTTGTTGAGGTGTGCAACGAGGACTACGAGAATTACAACGTAGAAATTCGTTACTCGGTTTACGGAAGAAACTTTAAGGAAACCGTTTTTGAGAACAAGGTATACGTACCTTCGACACTCAAAACCATCGGTTTTTGCGACACCCTCACCCAGTCTAAGATCGGTGACGCTTTGAATAAGCCCATCGACATGCCTGTAAGAAAGGGACAGAACTCCTATAAGATTCCTTTCGATTCCGAAGGACTCAGACGTTGGAATCCCGATGCTCCTTACCTCTATCAGATACAGCTTGAGCTCTTGGTTGACGGTGAAGTTGTTGACAGATACGAGACTCACTTCGGAAAGAGAACCTTTATTCAGGACGTTGAATCAAGGCCCAAGGGTATGTACTACCTTAACGGTGAAAAAATTAAGCTTCGCGGTGCTAACACCATGGGCTTCGAGCAGCAGGACGTTTTCAGAGGTGATATAGATCAGCTCATCGACGACCTTCTTCTTGCAAAGATTTGTAATATGAATTTCTTCCGTCTGACACAGCGTCCGGTAGATAAGATCATTTACGACTACTGCGATATGCTCGGCTTTATGTCACAGACCGATTTCCCGCTCTTTGGCTGTATGAGAAGAACCAAGTTTGCAGAGGGCGTAAGACAGGCCGAGGAGATGGAAAGAATGATAAGAAATCACCCCTCGGTAATCGGTGTTTCTTACATAGACGAGCCTTTCCCGAATGCGAATAACTCACCTCACAGACATTTTGAGAGATTTGAGCTTGAATATTTCTTCGAGGCTTGCGACCATGCAATAAGAATCCTCAACCCCGACCGTGTTATCAAGCATATCGACGGTGACTACGATCCGCCGACAACTACAATGCCCGACTACCACTGCTATCCTATGTGGTACAACGGCCACGGAATCGATATCGGATATCTTAACCGCGGCTTCTGGATGCCCACCATGCCTGACTGGTATTACGGATGCGGCGAATTCGGTGCTGAGGGACTTGACTGTCCCGACCTTATGAGAAGACGTTATCCTAAGGAGTGGATCGTAGAGCCCTTTGACCCGACAAGAATCGTTCTTGAGCAGACCGGAAAATTCCGTTACTTCTTCTTCGACGAGGGTGACAGCATGGAGGACTGGGTTGAAAAGAGCCAGGCACACCAGGCATTCTCTGCAAGAATTATGACCGAGGCGTTCAGACGCGACAGAAAGATGGTAAGCTTTGCGCTTCACCTCTTCATCGATGCATGGCCTTCGGGTTGGATGAAGTCCATTATGGACTGCGAGAGAACTCCCAAAGAGGCGTACTTCGCATACAGAAATGCGCTTGAGCCTATCCTCGTTTCCTTGAGAACCGACAGATATTCTTATTTTGACGGTGAGGAGATCGACGTTGAAGCATTCGTTTGTAACGATACCTTGAAGAGCGGAAAATACACTCTCGTTTACGAGTGTGACGGAAAGAGCGCAAGGGAAGAGTTCGAGCTTGTTGCATCCGACGTAGTTTACGTTTCCAACCCCAAGCTTAAGGTTTCTGTAAATGAGAGAAAGACTCTTACTCTTAAGGCAATACTTCTCGACGAAAACGGCGACGTTGTAACCTATAATACCCTCGACCTCGAGGCGTTCCCGCAGGTTGAATATAACGGCGAGTGCCCCAACGAGATAATCTATCTCAATAAGGCAGGCGAGTATACAATAGGCGGAACTAAGGTTCTCGTAAGAGAGTCGGGTATGCTTCCCATGCATTTCGTAAGCAGAAAGACAGGACACAAGGCTGTTGAAGGCTTCAAGCCGATGGACTTCTCTTACTGGTTTGATAAGGCTAACGACAGAATCACTCCTATCGCTGACTGCACCTTTACTGCCGAGGGCGCGATTCCGATTCTTTCGAGCGGTAACAGAGACGGAAAAACTAAGTGGCGCACCGAGCTTGCGTGTGCTGAAATCCTTGACGGTGACAAGCGTTACATTGTAACAACTGTTGACTTGAGACAGGAGAACCCCGTCGCTAAGATCTTCCTTAAGAAGCTCTCTGAGCTTTAATAGAAATAGGACCTCGCCCGAGTGGGCGAGGTCTTTTTATAAATTGCGGGAATATCCTGTTCGTCTTCGTTGACAAACTCTTAATAGTGTGGTAAAATATATACACTATCTAACAGATAGTGATTTCCGCATTAGTATAGATTTTGCGGCGCTATTTGTAATTTTACGGAAGGGCGGAAACGAACAAATTTGTTAATGCTTTGGCCAAAAGGCTCACGGCACGGCAATGATATTCGTAAATGGTAAAATGACCGAAACAACTAAACTGAAATATTATCCGCAACATATGCACATTCACTCTATATACGAGCCGGGTGCAAGTATGGAGGGACATATTTATTTTGCAAATCTTCAGGGCATGCGTCATATCTGGTTTACAGAGCATGATACTGCCTGGGTTAAAAAAGCATACAGTCTCGGATTTGAGACGGGTGAAATAGAACCTGATGAAAACGGAAATCCCACTTCTACGTTTTTGCGAACCGCAAGGTCGGAGGGCAAGGTAAGTATTGATACAGAAAATTCTTATGAAGGCTCAGCATCTCTTCGTCTTACAGCGGAGGAAAATGAGGGGGAAATTTGGCGCGGTGCGTCAGCGGTAAGCTCCGGAAAAAGTATTTGTCAGAGTCTTTGCCGTATGCCACTCCTTTCGTTTGCACATCGCGGAGTGACTCATTCGCCGGGGGACGTGCGTTACGTTTTTGACCTTTGCCTTTCCGAGCGTCCGCCGGATCAGCGCTTTGCTCACATTATATTCGTTTGTGGAAGCACTGAGGGCCTTGAAGCTCCGCATACGCTCGTTGTTCCTATTTCTGTCAGCGAGAGCTGGCAAAAGAGTGTTTTTGATATTTCGGCGATTGCCACCTCTGATGAGGCTCATCTTAATTCGGTGGGCGGGCTTGATAACGTTTTGTCCACCTTTACGGTAAGAGTAGAAACCAGAAGGGGCGCGTCGGCATCGCTCAATATCGATTCGCTTGAGGTAATCGGAAGAACAACAGCCGAAGAAACTAAGAAAATTCAAACCGAGCTTGCACTTGAGCTGGGAAAAAAATACGGTGTAACGCCTTTCGTTACAGCAGAGATTTCGGGCACGGGCGCGCACAAAAACTGCTATTCGACCGATACACCGGTATTTCCGTACGGAGATCCGTCAAACGTCATTACGCATGAGGCAGCCTCTTCGGCAATGGCAGAGCGGGGTTACGTGTTTTCATTAAATCACCCGTTCATCCGTCTTGCTCGCGCAAATCCGGCAACTACCGATTATGATGCCGAGTGCGATTTAATTGTCGAAAGCTACGCGGAAAAGAATGCCTTTGGTGCATCGCTGCTTGAGGTTGGATTTCCTTTTGGAAGATATGCTCCGTACACGGCACATACTCGCCTTTGGGACAGCCTCGCTCTGCGCGGAGTTATCCTCACGGGTTACGGTGCTACTGACAGTCATATGATGACTGAGGGCTGGTTTTCGGGAAATAATATGGCAAGCTTTGTCGGTGTAGATTCAAATTGCGAGCCTACGGAGGCTGATTTTGTTGCTTCGATGAAGGCCGGCCGACTCTATGCTGCAAATCCGCTTGTTATGAAGGGTAATTTTTCCTTTAGTGCAGACGGTATTCGCGAGATGG
>JAZLCX010000113.1:0-3800 GCA_045614425.1 Eubacteriales bacterium
AGCTTTTTGATATGCTTTATCAAAACGATAATAATATAGATAAAACTATTGTTGTTTTTGACAGGACATGCATAGATGCAGGCACTTTTTTAACTCATGATGAGTTTATTTGCCTTCTTATAAATACCGGCTTCAGCGTATAGAAACGGTAATAGAGATAACAGATAAGTCCTACAGCGCCCGTAGCCGACATAAGCTGTAAAAACGTATTATGCGCTTGCAGAGGAAGACCTCCGTATGAGAAATCCGTAGTAACGTCGAGTCCGTAAAAGCCCTTGCCGAATATCGGCTAGTCAAGAAAGTTATCTATTGCCGCGGGCCAGAGGTGTTCCCTGCCGTTTAGGGCAAGACCGAGGCTGAAATTCTCACCGAAGAGCGCGTATATTTTATCCCAAAAAACAACGGCCGTAACAGCGGCGGCGAGGACTCCCGCACCCGCGATAATTCTGAATACCCTTTTATATTTACCGAAAAAGCAACAAATTATCACACACGTAACGTATGCGAGTCCGCCGAACAGAAGGGCGTTGCGCGACATTGTAAGCGCACAGAACACGAGAGTGAGCGTTGCCACCGCAAAATAGAGCCACGGGTATTTATTAAATTCTATTCCGTAAAACATGACCGGGATAAGCACCGAGAGCGATGCACCGACCACCGTCCATATTCCCCATCCGAGAGCCACCTCGGTTTTGTTTATCGTTCCGCCGACGAAAATGTTTTCGTTCGTTATAAAGAGCACGGCAAGCTCGGATATTATCACCAATGCAATGAGCATCGAAATATACGCGAAATATCTCGAGAGCTCCGAGGATTTCTCCTTTTCCGCAAAGCCGTGATATATAAGTATAAATACGAATGAATACACAAATGCGTTTGCAAGACCGAACACGAGGTCTCCGAGGACCCAGCTTCCCGAAAAGACGCCGTTCAACGAAAAAGCAACGGAAAGAGCAATAATCGGAAGAAGGAAGGGGGTATTTTTAAAGGAAACCCGCTTGTACGTACGGTCCTTGATAACGAAATACGCAATTGAGAAAACAACGGCGACACCCATTACTATAACGGCAATAAGACGCCACCCCGTGTAATAATAACTCGAGTAATTCGGGTAAAACGGCGAATGCTCAAGCGAGAGCTGCATAACAAACGTAAGGAGTGATATTACCATCGGCTTAAGTGACGGGCAGACGATAAGAGATACCGAAACGAGAAGAATATGAACCATGCCGAGATAAAATTCCGTTCCGGTTACGCTTCCCACCAAGGTGATTAAAGCTATAACCAGGGGATATAGGTCACCCATAAAGAATTCGGACAAGGCACGGGTGTCAATTTTTCTTCTCAGAAAATCGGTCATTTTTCCAAAAGCTCCTTCATTGTGCCATAGGTTTTTTCAAATACGTTATCAAACGAAAAGGTCTTGTATCTTTCTATCGCGTCCTCGGGGGTTATTTTGATTTCACCCGAATATACCGCCTTTACGGCCTTTATAAACTCATTTATATCTCCCTCGGGATAAAGAACGCCCGACTTGCCGTCCTCGATAATATCGCGGTGTCCCTTAATATCCGAAGCTATAACCGGCTTTCCGGAACCGAGCGCCTCCATTATGTTAAAGGGGAGACCTTCCTTTTTACTTGCCGAAACGTAGAGGTCGCATGCACGCATATAGTCGCACGGGTTCTTACGTCTTCCCATAAAGTAAACCGAGGAAGAGAGATTAAGCTCGTCCGCAAGCGAAATGAGCGCCTGTCTGTCAGCACCCTCGCCGACAAGCCAAAGAACCGCATTCGGTATTTCGAGCTTTATTTCGGGGAGCGCGCAAATAAGCATCCTCTGGTTTTTAGAGCCGTAAATTTCTCCGACAAAGCAAAGGATATACTTCCCTTCGCTCTCGTGATATTTATAAATGAGCTCCGGCGGAAACGTCGGAGTTTCCGGCACCTTAGCGCCCATGCCGAGCGTCATTTTCACATCTCCCTGACAGAGCTTGTACTTTATCGCAAGGTTATAATCGTCATCGTTCATAACCATTATGCTGTCTGTCTTTTTTCTGAGGAGCTTCTCCGAGAAAAGAAAGATTTTGTCCTTTAAGCTCTTGATTTCTGCGGGAAACATATACCCGTGTACGAAATTTATAACCTTAGGTCTGTTTCTTCTCGGAAGTGCCGCTCTGATATTGAATGCGGCGAGGGTTGTATTAAGTATTATCGCGTCAAACTTTTCTGCCTTGAGGATTTTTTTGATTTTTCTCTGGCAGGCAAGGTTTTTCAAGGAAAACATCTTTTTGACAAACGAAATATCAAAATCGGCATCCTTGCCGCGCGCCATCGTTAGCACCTCGTTGCCGTCACGTCTCAGCGCGTCTATATACGGAAGATGAAAGCTTCTTATATGCTCCATAGTTCCTGCAGCGTAAAGTATTTTACTCATTTTTCTCCTCCGCTCCGTCTTCTTTCTTGCCGTCAGCTTCACACGGGGTAGGCTCTTCCTTATTCAAGGACTTAAGAAACTCCTCCTCGCTGATATCCTTGTGCAGGACAACACCGGATTCCTCTCCGTCCTTTTTTTCGTCATCCTTGGCGCTGACATATTTCTCATTTTTATTAAATGCTTTCAGGGGTGTTTTAAGAAGAACGTAAATATCAAGCATAAGCGACCAGTTTTCGATATAGTCAATATCCTCTTTGATTCGCGCCTCTATTGACGTGTCTCCGCGATAGCCCTTTATCTGTGCAAGTCCGGTTATTCCCGGCTTTACGTAGTGCTTTACCATGTAAAGCGGAACTATCTGTTTGAAGTGCTCAACGAATACCGGTATCTCGGGTCTCGGGCCGACGAGCGACATGCTTCCCATAAGAACGTTAAAGAGCTGCGGGAGCTCGTCTATTGCAGTTCTGCGAAGGAATGTGCCGAACCTCGTTTTTCTCGGGTCGGTTCCGGTGGTCCACGCCTTGTTGGATTCGGCGTTTACACGCATTGAACGGAATTTGAGCATTGTAAATTTTTTGCCGAGCCGTCCCACGCGCTTCTGCTTAAAGAGTATAGGGCCGGGAGATGAAATATATACTCCTATCGCCGCAAACAGCATTATCGGCGAGGTTAGTATTATCAAAGCAAGAGAGCCGGCAATGTCGAAAAGACGCTTCATCGCGGCATTGGCGCGGTTGTCGAGCGGGGTGCTGTGTATATTTATGAGCGGTACTGAGCCAATTTGCTCTATCTGACGTGAATTTTTAAAGAATCCGTATATTACCGGCAGGAAATAGACCTTGACGCATCTGTCGTCGCACATATTGACAAGGCGGATGAGATGCCTTTTATTATAAGAGTCTATGGCAAACACAGCGTCGGTAGGGCGGTACTTTTCGAGAATTTTTTCAAGGTCCTTGAACGAGCCGAGCTTCTCTACGCCGATAGCCTCAGCATCGATTTTATCGCCAACATATCCTATTACGGTCATACCGTACTGCGAATTTGAGGCAAGCTCCTCGATAAAATCGACGGCAGTTGCCGTATTGTCTCCTATTATGATTACCTTGCGAAGATGATACTGCTTTGCACGAAGAATCTGCAGTACGACTTTTATCGTATGTCTCTTGAACGTGAGGAACGCTGTGGATATAATAGCCGAAAAGAGTATCCAGAAGAGAATGACCTGTCGGTATCCGGGTCTTGTGGCAAACGCAGTTATAATAGTTATTAAGCCAAAATAAACCGTATTGACCTTGAATACCTCCGGGAAGCTCCTGTATGGCTTCATATATCTCATCGGGCGGTAAAGGTCAAGCACGTGA
>JAZLCX010000114.1:0-14325 GCA_045614425.1 Eubacteriales bacterium
ATATCGTAGTCCTTAAGATATTCTTTTGTATTGTCGATCATCTCGTCAAAGAGCTTCTTCGCGTCGACGGTGCTGATTCTGGTAAGCGGGTCGTTAACGAACGCCTTGAACGCGGGAGCAAGCTTCTTCGTTCTGCCTGCCTCTGCGACGAGAAGCTGGTTGTCAACGTTTCTCGCAACGAGCGCGTAAATTCCCTGAGGAATAGGACCTGCGAATACAGGTCTTACGCTGTCGGAGGTAAATACCGCATTGGTCTCAACTACCGCGCCGAGAGGAAGATTCGGAATCTGTCCCTCGTTGGGAAGGTTTACGTTGGTTACAAGGTTGCAAAGACCGAGAATCGCTCTCATCTGAAGAACGCCCTCTTCGCCGGTGTTCTGAATCTTAACGTCCTCTTCACCGGAACGGATTCTTGCGCTCTGCTCTACTCTCTCTGCAAGTCTGGAATTTATTCTCCAGGATACAGGTGTAAGACCGAAGCCCCACTCCGCTGCATGCTCGGGGCTCTTAAGATACCAGTCACCCTCGCAGAACTCTGCAAGATGGCGGTCGCCCGCTGCCGCAACTGCACCGTAGCGCTTGAAGAGGTCGAACTTAACCATCTGCTGACAGGAGAAGAACTTGTTCATCCAGTTAGCATCCTTCTCGCCGATACCGTCCTTGTACTTTTCAGCGTATTCGGCATAAACCGGCATAACGTCTATATCGTGATACTTTGCTTCGGTGAGCCATGTGAAGTGGTTAACGCCGATAACGTTTACGCGTACTTCGGAGCGGTCCTCAACCTTGATTCCGCGAAGCTCCTCAAGAGCATCGCACATAAGCTTCTGAGTACTGAAAACCTCGTGGCAGCAACCGAATGCCTTTATTTCGGGGAATGCATCGTACATAGCCTTAACGCAAAGAGCCATGGGGTTAGTGTAGTTGATTACCCAAGCGGAAGGACAGTATTCCTTAACCGCGAGAGCTATCTCGTACATCATAGGCATGGTACGGAGTGCTCTTACTACTCCGCCGGGGCCGGTGGTATCGCCGACAGGCTGATAAATACCGTACTTCTCGGGGGTATGTACGTCGCTCGTCATCTCGTCAAAGGTGCCGGGAAGAATAGAAACTACGACGAAATCCGCACCGGTAAGTGCCTCGCCGATTGTCTTAACCGCCTTGTAGTTCCATTTTGAAGTGGTTTCCTTGAGGTCGTTGAACTTGTTACCTATTATTTCATTATGCTGAGCGTATTCGTAAACGATATCGTAAAGATAAACGTCACCGGACATATCCCCTGCTACAGCAAGGTCGCTCATAAGTCCCCATGCCCAGCCGCGAGAGCCGCCGCCAATGTAGGCAATCTTTAATTCTTCTGCACCGTTCTTTGTGTACTTCATTCCGTTTTCTCCTTAAATAAAATCTGATTTTATATGCTTGCATCACTATTTTATATCAAAAAATTCTATAAAACCTTAAATTCTTTGATAATAGCAAAGAAAATTCTTGATTTTATTGATATCTGATGGTATACTGTAATTGAAGATGCTGTACAAACAGGAGACGCGTATGACACAAACGGAAATAATAAGCACGGACACCTATTACTTTGACAAGGCGGTCAGAAAAAATCACAGCCAATGTACAAGGCACTACCATAACTCATTTGAGATATATTATCTTAAGGACGGAGAATGCAGTTATTTTATAGACAACCGCTCCTATGACGTTCGCGTCGGCGATATAGTTCTGATTCCCGAGGGTGTTATACACAAAACGAATTACGACCCTCTGAAATGGCACACGCGAATACTCATAAACTGCTCGTCGTCATTCGTTCCGAAATCGGTTCTGCCGATAATCCCCTCAATGATATATATTTACAGAAACGCCGAAGTAGCAAAAGAAGCGGAGGCGCTGCTTGCGAAAATCGCCGAGGAATATGAGCGGCAGGATGACTTCCGCGATGAAGCGCTTAGGTGCCTTACACACGAGCTTTTCTTTCTTCTCGCAAGAAACATAAACGAGCGCTCTGACGTTGCGGCAGGAAGCAAATTTATTGAAGAAACCGTAAAATGCATACAGAAAAACTATATGAACGATATCACCCTGTCGGAAATGGCTAAGCTCCATTCGGTGAGTCCCGAGCATCTTTCCCGCACCTTCAAGAAGGAAACCGGATTTGGCTTTTCGGAATATCTGACTCTCGTAAGGCTTCAAAAAGCTGAATATATGCTGCGAAACGAGCCCGGAATGACTGTCTGCGAGATCGCTTACGCCTGCGGTTTCAACGACTCAAACTATTTCTCGGATAAATTCAAAAAAAACTATGGCGCCTCTCCGTCAAAGGTGAAGAGAAAAATAACCCACACGACCTGAATATTCAGGCACGAAAAGTATAAATTTTTTTCAAAAAATACCGTTAAAGTATTGACTTTCCCACATCGATATGTTAAGATGAGGAAAAACTTAAAAATAAATTTTTAAATTTGTTGGCGAAAGGTGCTTTTTGCTATGGAAAAGATTAAAAAAATTGACATCCATGCCCACGCGTCGTTTCTAACGGAATACGCCCCGACATTTGCCCCGACATCTACGGACAAATGGCCGAGCCCCGAGCTCGTTATAGATTTTTACGACAAGCTCGGCGTTGAGTTCGGTATTCTCCAGCCCCTCGTTTCTCCCGAAAGATTTCGTGTAACGATAACAAACGAGGACGTCTACTGCTGCGTAAAGAAGTATCCGAACAGATTCCGCTGGTTTTGCAACGTTGACCCAAGAGCTGTAGGCTTCGGCCCTAAGGCGAATCTCGGTTACGTGCTTGAGCACTATATGAAAATGGGCGCTATCGGATGCGGCGAGGTCACGTCGAGTCTTTATATGGACGACCCGATGGTTGAAAATCTCTTCGGATACTGCTCCGAGCTCGGTCTTCCCGTTACCATTCATATTGCACCTCAATATATGACCTACTACGGTCTGATTGACGATGTCGGTCTTCCCCGTCTTGAGAAGATTCTTCAGAAGTTCCCGAAGCTCAAGCTCCTCGGCCACTCTCAGTGCTTCTGGCGTGAAATCGGAGATAACACCGACTCCTATTACCCGAAGGGACCTGTTAAGAACGGAAAGCTTGCACACCTTTTAAGCAAATACGAAAATCTTTACGGAGACCTTTCCGGTGACAGCGGCTCAAACGCTCTTATGCGCGACCGTGAGCACGCCGCAAAATTCATAGAGGAATTTTCGGATAAGCTTATGTACGCCTGCGATATATGCAAGGCGTCGAATACGTTCCCGTTCGAGTTCAACGATTTCCTTGACTCGATGCGTGAGTCCGGCGAGATAAGCGAAGCTAATTACCGCAAGCTTGTTCGCGAGAACGCTATAAGAATACTTAATTTGTAAAACCGTTTTTTCGAGAGGTGCACAATATGGAACAAATCAAAAAAATCGATATCCACGCCCACGCTTCATACTTTGCGGACATCGCGCCTACCTTCTCTCCCGCGACAGATCTAAAATGGCCGAGTGCCGAAATTGTTCTCGACTTTTATGAGAAGCTTGGCGTAGAAAAGGGTATTCTTCAGCCCATTATCTCACCCGAGAAAATGCACGCTACAATAACCAACGAAGAGGTTATCACCATCGTAAAGAATCATCCCGACAGATTCCTTTGGTTCTGCGACGTCGACCCGAGAGCTATGAGCAACACGCGCGAAGCAAATCTCGGTCACCTGCTCGAATACTACAAGTCGCTCGGCGCTATCGGCTGCGGCGAAATTACCGCTAATATGCACGTAGACGATCCGCTCGTTGAGAATCTCTTCGGCTACTGTGCAGAGCTCGGTCTCCCCGTAACCATACACCTCTCTCCCTATTTCGGAAACCGCTACGGTCTTATTGACGAGGTCGGTCTTCGCAAGCTTGAGGGCACTCTCAAGAAGTTCCCGAAGCTCAAGGTGATCGGTCACTCCCAGCCCTTCTGGCGCGAGATTGGAAACAATCCCCTCGGCGACTACCCCACAGGCCCCGTTATCGAGGGAAAAGTTCCGAAGCTTCTTCGCAAGTACGAGAACCTCTACTGCGACCTTTCGGGCGACAGCGGCTCAAACGCTCTTATGCGTGACCGTGAGTATGCGGCAAAGTTTGTTGAGGAATTCTCCGACAGACTCATGTATGCGTGCGACATTTGCTCGTCCGCAAACACCTTCCCCTTCAAGTTTAACGACTTCCTTGACTCGATGCGCGAGTCGGGCGAAATAAGCGAAGCAAACTACCGTAAGATCGTTCGCGAAAACGCAATTAGATTCTTCAATCTTCCCTTCTAACCTGAAACAAGAAAAACTAAAACATAATTTAAGGAGATACACTATGTCAAAGCTTGCACTTCTTGGCGGCGAGAAGGCCGTAAAAGAAAGAACCCCCGACGCCCTTTACAAGTGGCCTATCAACACGCCTGAGGTTGAAGAGGTTGCCCTTGACGTAATAAGGAGAAATAAGTTTTCCGGCACCGACATCACCGAGCAGTTTGAAAAGGAGTTTGCAGAATGGATCGGCGCAAAGCATGCTCTTGCTTTTTGCAACGGCACTATGTCCCTCCATGCAGCTATGTTTGCGGCAGGCGTTGGAGTAGGCGACGAGATCATTTGTACCACCAAAACCTATTGGGCGAGCGTTACCGCGGCTTACAGCCTTGGCGCAACACCCGTATTCTGTAATATTCTTCCCAATCTTTCTATGGACCCCGACGACTTCGAGCGCCGTATAACTCCTAAAACAAAGGCTGTTATGGTTGTTCACTACTCAGCTCTTCCCGCTGATATGGACAGAATTATGGAAATCGCAAGACGTCACAACATAAAGGTTATTGAGGACGTTTCTCACGCGCAGGGCGGTCTTTACAAGGGTAGGCGTCTCGGTACAATCGGTGACATCGGCGCTATGTCTATGATGAGCGGAAAGTCGCTCTCCGCAGGTGAGTGCGGTGTTCTCGTAACCAATGATAGAAAATATTACGAAAGAGCCATTGCATTTGCCCACTACGACCGTAACAATTCCGATTACATACTTGAATCCGAGGACCTCAAGGGCTACACCGGACTTCCCTTCGGCGGACTTAAAGGAAGAGCGAATCAGCTCTGTACAGCCATTGCCCGCGTTCGTATTAAGGACTATGACGAAAGATGCGTTACAATCCGTAAGGCAATGAACTATTTCTGGGACCTTCTTGAAGGTCTTCCCGGAATCAGACCTATCAGAGTTGACGAGTCTACCGGTTCTAATATGGCCGGCTGGTACTCACCTCACGGTGAATATCACCCCGAGGAGCTCGGAGGACTTTCGGTTGCACGCTTCACAGAGGCTGTTCGCGCAGAGGGCTCTCGCTCACATGCCGGAGGAAACTTCTGTCTTCACACCCACAAGCTCTTCAATGACTGCAACGTATTCCACACCGAAAAGCCTACGAGAATCGCATTTACCGACAGAGACGTTCGTCTTGACGACAAGTCCTGCGACCTCTCCCTCACTCGCTACTGCTTCTCTGTTCCGTGGTTCAAGCAGTTTGATGACGAATATAAGAAATGGATCGAACTCCACGCTTCCGCATTCCGTAAGGTTATAGAAAACTATAAGGATCTCCTTGAAGGCGATACTAACACCGTCATTGAAGGCAGATGGTACGGAATGAACAACGACGAGGCTAAAAGATAATAATCCGTCAATATAAATGAAATTTAAAAATTAAAGATTTTCATATAGCAAAAAGAAAGAGGCGCGAGCCTCTTTCTTTTTTATTTCGTTTTTACGCCCCCGTTAAGAACCCGTTCAAGATTGGCAAAGCGTCTCGTTTCATCGGGAGCGCTGTATTCTTCCGGTACGATAAGCACCGTGGCAACGTCGTTGACGTTCGTTCCCGTAGGACCGGTAACAATCAGTCCGCCTATCGCAGAAAGTGCCGTGTTGGAATCATTGTTATCGAGGGCTCTTAAAGGATTTATACCGGCAGCAAGCATCTTCCCGTAGCTCTCGCCCGTAACCATTCCGCCCGCCGCATCGGTTGGGCCGTCGGTTCCGTCAGAGCCGACCGAGAATACCAGAACATTTTCAAGTCCCGCAATAAGCGGAGCTGCGGCAAGCGCCGTTTCCTGATTTCTTCCGCCAATGCCCGTGCCGTTAAGCTTTACCACCGTCTCGCCCCCAACTATAAAGGCAAGGGGTATATCGGTGTCACTTTTTTCGAGTGCAAGCTTAGCAAGGCGAGCACCCAGCTCCGAGGCAATACCGCTTTCCGAGTCGGTGATTATCTCGGTTTTATATCCCAGCGCCTCGGCTTCTCTCTTTGCACAAATACAAAGCTCGCTGACGCTTCCGGCTATAACGTGGGATACGTTTTTGACCTCTTTGGGTGTTTCCGTTGAAAGAGCCGCGCGCATAGCTTCGCTGATGTTGATATTATATCTCTCAATAATCTCCAGCGCTTCGAAAGACGTGCTTTTATCCGGAGCGGCAGGCCCCGACGCAATAGTATCAAGGCGATTTCCGAGAACGTCCGAAAGAACTACCGCAAAAATTCCGGCAGGAGATACGTGCTCGGCAAATCTTCCGCCCTTTACCCGAGAGGCGTGCTTTCTTACCGTATTTATTTCGTTTATGTCAGCTCCCGATGAAAGAAGAGCCCGAGTAAGCTCCGAAAGCTCGTAAAGCGGCGCATACGGACTCTCAAAAAGAGCCGAGCCGCCACCCGAAACAAGAAATAAAACGGTGTCGTCCTCAGTTAGATTTTCCGTAACCGAAAGCGCCCTTTCGGTTGCACTGACGCCGTTTTCATCCGGAATCGGATGCCCTGCCTCGTATATTTCGACGCCTTCTATTTTCCCCTCTGCGTGTCCGTACTTCGTTATAACCACGCCTGAGAAAATCGAGAGCCCCATTTTCTTAACGGACTCCGCGGCGCACTTTGCCATTCTGAACGCAGCCTTGCCGATTGCAACAAGAATTATTCTCCCGCGCGGCGGCCTGAATTCTTTCATTGCTTCAAGAACCGCAGCATCCGGAAGACAGGCAGAAATAGCACCCGTGTAAATTTTCTCGGCATCCTCGCTCAATTTTACTCTTATGTCAGTCATACCGCATCAAGTCTTTCGGGTTATTTTACGCATTCAACCTTTATCGTGTTGGTGTTACCGGGAATGCCGTTTATCTGACCGCCGGTAAGAACGACGTTATCGCCGCTTTTAAGCGAAAGAGTCTTTACTGCCGCGCGCAGTGCCTGATAGTACATTACCTCACTTGAGCTATACTCTTCACTTAAAACAGGGGTAACGCCCCAGCTGAGATTGAGCTTACGCCACACGCGCTCGTCGGTAGTCATTCCTATTATGTCGGTCGGCGCTCTGAAGCGGCTGACCATTCGCGCGGTTCTTCCGCTTATCGAGTTGACGACTATACACTTCGCATCAAGGTCTATCGCCATAGAAGATGCTGTATGAGAAACCGCGTCGAGATTGTTTCTTATCACGTAATCGGTGTTCTTGAACCAGCTCTTGTAATCGATTCCCTCCTCGGTGAACTTAGCTATCTCCGCCATATTTCTCACCGCCTCAACGGGATATTTTCCGGCAGCAGTCTCACCCGAGAGCATAATTGCCGACGAGCCGTCGTAAACGGCATTTGCAACGTCGGAAATCTCCGCACGGGTGGGGCGCGGCTTATTTATCATAGATTCGAGCATCTCGGTCGCGGTTATTACGCGCTTGCCGAGAAGACGGCATTTTTTGATAAGATATTTCTGTATTGAGGGCACCTGAACAAAGGGAATTTCAACGCCAAGGTCACCTCTTGCAACCATTATTCCGTCGGCAATTTCGCATATTTCGTCTATGTTATCGACACCTGCTCTGTTTTCAATCTTCGCTATAATGTCGATATCCGCTCCGCCGTTTTCATTGAGGAAATTACGGAGCGAAAGAATATCCTTTTTGCTTGACACGAAAGATGCCGCAACAAAGTCAACCTTGTTTTCAATTCCGAAAAGAAGGTCGGATTTATCCTGTGCCGAAAGATATTCCTGCATAAGAACCTTGTTCGGAAAATGCATACTCTTTCGGTCTGAAAGCTCACCGCCGGATATTACTCTGCAAACAGCGTTTTTTCCCTCAAGAGACTCAACCTCGAAAACCACAAGTCCGTTATTTACGAGTACTCTGTCACCTACGTTAAGCTCCTCGACAAGATGCTCGTAGGTTACCGAAACTTTCGTCTCATCACCCACTACATCGTCTGTTGTGAAAATGAATTTATCCCCCTCGGCAAGAAGAATTTTCTTGTCCTTAAAGGTCTTTATACGGTATTCCGGACCTTTGGTATCAAGCATGATAGCAATAGGCATATCGAGCTTTTCGCGCACAGACTTTATGAGGTCCATTTTTTCTTTATGCTCCTCGTGAGTTCCGTGCGAAAAATTGAGTCTGGCAACGTTCATACCGGCGCGACACATTTTAGTGAGAGTTTCCTCGTTATCGCACGCAGGTCCGATAGTACAAATTATTTTTGTTTTACGCATTGTTCATCTCCAAATACTTGCCCATAAGATGTGGGAAAGCCTTTTCGGTATTTTTTTCTTTTTGGCGCGGTATTATACCGTTTCCGTTACTTAGATGCGCCGTATTCCTCGGCAATGGCGCGGAAGGCGGGCAATGCTCTTACTATTCTCTCCTTATCCACGCAGTAGGCAACTCGGAAGTAACCGGGAACGCCGAAATCGTCACACGGTACTACGAGTACTTCCTTTTTCTTCGCCTGCTCGCAGAATTTATACGCATCATCCTCAAGCGCCTTTACGAAGAGATAAAAAGCTCCGTCGGGACTTACACATTCGTATCCGCATTCGGTCAGTCCCTTATAAAGAATATCTCGGTTTTCCTTGTAGATGTTGACGTCGACCTTCGCCTCGCTGCATTTCTTTATAACCTGCTGGAAAAGGCTCGGCGCACAAACGTATCCGAGAGAACGTCCGGCTCCGCATACCGCAAGATAGACCTCGCGGCTGTTTTGCATTTTAGGACTTACCGCGATATAGCCTATTCTTTCTCCCGGAAGCGAGAGCGCCTTGGAATAGGAATAGCAAACAACGGTGTCGTCGTAATAGTTCATCAGATACGGCACTTCTATTCCGTCAAATACGAGCTCGCGGTAGGGCTCATCGGCTATAAGGTATATGGGGTGCTGATATTCAGCCTCTTTTTTCCTAAGAACTTCGCAAACCGCCTTTACGGTTTTTTCGCTGTAAACGACTCCGCTCGGGTTGTTCGGCGAGTTGATTATAACCGCCTTTGTGTTTTCGTTTATTCTTTTTTCAAAGTCGGAAACGTCAATCTGGAAGCTTTTCTTCTCCGGCTCGGAAACAACTATGACACCGCCCGCGTTCTCAATAAATACACGGTACTCGGTGAAAAAGGGAGCAAAAACAATGCACTCATCCCCCGGATTCATAATAGCTCTCAGGGTTATTGTGAGCGATGCCGCAGCGCCGCAGGTCATATATATTCCGTCGGGGGAAATTCCGACAGAGTATCTTTTGTTGATATAATCGGCAACAGCAGCTCTCGTCCCCGCATCGCCCTGCGCCGAGGTATATCCGTGAAGCGCAACCGAGTTTTCGTTTTCAAGAAGTCCTCTGATGGTCTCGCCAATCTCGTGCGGAGGCTCAACGCTGGGGTTTCCAAGGCTGAAATCGAAAACGTTTTCGCCACCTATTTCGGCGGCACGCCTCTTGCTGTATTCAAATATTTCTCTTATTACCGAGCGCTTGCTGCCAAGCTCGTACATTTTTCTGTTTATCATAAACCTTATGCTCCTGTTTTTTAGGCAATGCCGATTAAAGCGAGGCAATCTCCTCTTCGGTCATCGTTTCAATATTTCCGCACTTCAAAACCTCGCATGCAGCCTCAATCTCGTTTGTCTTCATAACTATCGAAGCATCCGACGAGCCTACCGAAAGTCCGTACATGTATTCTATATTTACATTCTTGTCGGCAATTTTTTCAAGTATCGTCTGCAAAGCGCCCGCAACGTGCGGTATTTTCACTATAAGAACATCTGTAAGCATGCTGGAAAATCCCTCTTCGAGAAGAACCTCGCAACCCTTTTTCGCGTTGTTTACGATAAGACGGAGGAGTCCGTATTCCGTGGTATCGGCAAGGCTTATAGACAGAATATTCACGTTGTTTTTCTTAAGAACGTGCAAAACCTCACCAAGTCTGCCTTTTCTGTTTTCGATAAAAACCGATAGCTGTTTTACTGTCATTTTACTTCTCTCCTTCTGATTTAATCGAATTTTCTGTTATCTATTACGTGGACAGCCTTACCCTCGCTGCGCTTGAGCGTATTCGGGCCAACCACCTTGATTTTTGCGCTTATGCCGAGTGCCTGCTGAATTACCGCGGTAATTTTCTTCGTAATTTTCTCAATTCCGCGGATTTCATCGGTGTAATAATTTCTGTCAAGCTCTACCTGTATTTCAAGCGTATCAAGATTGTTTTCACGTCCGACGATCATCATATAGTGAGGTGTAACCTCTTCAACGTCAACGAGAGCAGCTTCAACCTGGCTCGGGAATACGTTTACACCTCTTATAATGAGCATATCGTCGCTTCTTCCCTTGAAGCGGGAGATTCTCGCACTTGTTCTTCCGCACTTACATACCTCGTGAGTTATGCTCGTGAGGTCCTTCGTTCTGTATCTTATAAGCGGAATTCCTTCCTTGGTAAGAGTGGTGAATACGAGCTCACCCACCTCTCCGTCCTTGACGGGAAGAAGAGTTTTTGCATCAATTATTTCGGGATAGAAATGGTCCTCGCAAATGTGAAGTCCCGTATGATATTCGCAGTCGCATGCGACACCGGGTCCCATTATTTCGCTGAGTCCGTATATGTCGTGCGCAGTAATGTTTAAGTGCTGTTCTATGTCCTGGCGCATTTTCTCCGTCCAGGGCTCAGCGCCGCAGATAGCTGTTTTAAGCTTTATCTTATCAACGAGTCCCTCATCGCGAAGAACCTCGGAAAGATGCAGAAGATAAGAGGGGGTGCAGGCTATTGCGGTTGAGCCGAAATCCACCATCATCGTGGTCAGCTTCTTTGAGTTTCCGGTGCTCATGGGAACAACGGTCGCGCCAATCTTCTCAGCGCCGTAATGCGCACCGAGTCCGCCGGTGAAAAGTCCGTAGCCGTAAGCTATTTGAATTATATCGTCACGGGTGACGTTTGCCATAGACATACATCTTGCAACACATTCCGACCAGATTTCTATATCCGCCTTGGTATATCCGACGACGGTTGCCTTGCCGGTAGTTCCCGAGGAGGCGTGAACTCTTACAATCTCGGAGCGCGGTGCGGCAAAAAGACCGAATGGATAGGTATCGCGCAGGTCGTCCTTTGTGGTATACGGAAGCTTGGTTATATCCTCAATTCCTTTGATATCCGACGGAGAAACGCCCGCCGCATCCATTCTCTTTCTGTAAAATTCTACGTTTTCATACACGTACTTTACAAGGCTGACGAGTCTCTCGCTCTGCAGGCGGGTCATCTCGTCCCTTGACATAGTCTCTATTTTTTCATTCCAAATCATCTTTATTTTCTCCCGAATTACGCACCGTAGCCCTCTTTGAAGGCGGAGATATTCATTTCAACTGTCTTTTGCGGCACGGTCGAAGATATGACCTCAACCCATTCCTCTTCAGAAAATCCGATATGCTTTGCCGCGAGTCCTAAAACGACCGAGTTTACTACACGGCTGTTGCCGAGCGACATTGCAATTTTTCCTGCATCTATCGAATATACCTTATGTGTCTCGGAAAGGGCCTCTATAATTCCCTCGGGATAGGTCTTCGCTCCGATAACGACCGTCATCGGCTCTATCTTACAGTCATTTGCTATAATAATGCCGTCAGGCTTTAAAAAGTGCGCATATCTTTTTGCTTCAAGTCGCTCAAAAGATATGAGAATATCAACGCACCCCTCCTCTACAACCGGCTCATATACTCTCTCGCCAAATCTTACGAAGGTTACGACGCTTCCGCCGCGCTGCGCCATTCCGTGAACCTCGGAGAGCTTTACGTCAAAGCCTGCATTAAGTGCTGTTTTTCCTATAATTCTGCTTGTCAGAAGAGTACCCTGTCCTCCGACGCCTACAACCATAATATTCATCTCAAAAAACCTCCGAAATTCACGCACGGGCGACCTTTTTTATTGCGCCGAACTTGCAGTAATTCATGCAAAGTCCGCAGCCGTTACACATTGTTTCATCAATTTTAACAGTTCCGTCGGCAGACTTTGTAAGAGCGGGACATCCAATCTTAAGACAAGCGCCGCACTTCTTGCACTTTTCGCTGTCGCACACGCACCTGTCGGGGAATTTAAGCCCCTTAAGAAGAGCGCAGGGCGCATTTGCGATAATTACGGTAAGCTCGTCGCCTGCCGCACTTTCCTTGACGGCTGCCTCAAGAGCCTTTACGTCAAAGGAATCTATTTCAAGAACGCGGCTCACGCCCACCGAGCGGCAAAGCTCGGCGAGATTTATTGCGTAGGTGTCCTCGCCCTTGAGGGTTTTACCGGTAGCGGCATGCTCCTGATGTCCTGTCATTCCCGTCGTTCTGTTGTCGAGGATAATTACCGTTCCCGTGCCCTTATTATATACCATATTTATAAGCGAATTGATACCCGTGTGAAGAAAAGTGGAATCTCCGATGGTAGCAACCCAATTTCTTATGTACTCCTTGCCGTGAGCCATCTCCATTCCGTGAAGAAGCGAAATGCTCGAGCCCATACATACCGTAGTATCAATTACGTTAAGCGGAGCTACCGCGCCGAGAGTATAGCAGCCTATGTCTCCCGCGGCGTGTATCTTAAGCTTGTTGAGAACCGAAAATACGCTTCTGTGAGGACAGCCGGGACAAAGTATCGGCGGTCTTGCCGGAGTTTCCTCTACGCCGAAGACTGCATCGTCCTTGCCGTAAAGAACGCGCTTTAGCATATTTGCACTGTATTCGCCCTGCTTTGTAAAGAGCTCCTTGCCCTTCACCGCAAAGCCCCAGCTTCTTATCTGCTCTTCGATAACCGGCTCAAGCTCCTCGAATACGTAAACCTCATCGACTGATGCTATGAAATCCTCTATAAGCTTTCTCGGAAGGGGATTTATAATGCCGAGCTTAAGCACGCTTGCCGTGGGGCAAGCCTCTTTAACGTACTGATACGCAATACCCGAGGTGATGAATCCTATTTTTTTATCAAGCATTTCCACCTTGTTTATCGGGAAAAGCGAGCCGTCCTTTTCCATAAGCACTTCGCGCGCCTCGACAACCTTGTGTCTTCCTATTGCCGACGCGGGCATCATTACGTACTTCGGAACACTTCTCTCGTAAACCTTATCCTCGGGAACTATTCTTTCGGAAAGGTCAACCACGCTCTGCGAATGCGAGAGCTTGGTGGTGGTTCTGAAGATAACAGGGGTGTCATATTTTTCACTTATTTCAAAGGCAAACTTCAAAAAGTCCTTTGCCTCATTACTGTCAGACGGTTCAATGAGAGGAAGATGTGCGCTTCTCGCAATCATTCTGGTATCCTGCTCGTTCTGAGAGCTTGCGATGCCGGGGTCATCCGCAACGACAATAACAAGTCCTCCTCCGACACCGGTATAGGAAAGAGTGTAAAGAGGGTCGGACGCCACGTTAAGTCCGACGTGCTTCATTGCGGCAAGCGAGCGCACTCCCGAAATCGATGCGCCTGCGGCAACCTCAAGAGCGACCTTTTCGTTAGGCGCCCACTCGGTATATACCTCGTCGTATTTTGCCAAAAATTCGCTTATTTCGGTGCTGGGTGTTCCGGGATATGCGCTGGAAACCTTTACACCGGCCTCGTATGCGCCGCGCGCGATAGCTTCATTGCCAAGCATTATTTTCTTTTCCATATGTATTCTCCATTCAAAGTCAATTGCCTATTATTTTCTCAAATCCTTAACGCGCTTTGCTTTTCCTTCAAAGCGAAGAAGAGTGTTAGGTGACTCAAGCTTTACCTTGGCATCGAGTCCGAGAACAACCTTAAGTCTGTTCTTTATAGTCTTCTCTATCGTTTCAAGCTCCTTAAAGGAGTCGGTAGCCTTAAGCAGCTCGACCCTGACGGTAAGCTTGTCTGAGTAACCGTCCCTCTCAACGATTATCTCATAGTGAGGTCCTATTCCGTCTACCGAAAGGACAACCTCCTCTATTTGACTCGGGAAGATGTTTACACCGCGGATTTTAAGCATATCGTCGCTTCTGCCCGACAGATTTTCCATTCGGCAGGTGGT
>JAZLCX010000115.1:0-7706 GCA_045614425.1 Eubacteriales bacterium
GTCACGGTTATCTTCACCGTATGCGATAAGAGTGGGGTCATCATAGAACTTATCAATGATGGGCTCAAACAAACCGTCGCATACGTTGTACATCTTCATCTTGGAAACAGGCTTGCCGTTTGCATCCTTAGCGGTGCGAACTTTACCTGCGATTTCCTTAACTCTCGGGCACTCTTCCTTAGGAAGAAGCATTTCAGCCTTGCGCTCCGGATCCATGCTTACAACCTTCTGGTTGGAGAACATGATGGATGCGATAGCATCGGGCTCCTTGTTAAGATCCATACGAGGAGATATATCGTCGTTGATAGCGAGCTTCATGATTTCGGTCATACGTGCCGTGATCTGCTCGTTGATGGTAGCGATTTCATTTTCGGTAGCGATCTTGCCCTTGATAAGCTTGTTCTTGAATGGAAGGATCGGATCTGCTGCCTTCCAAGCCTCGATCTCCTCGGGTGTACGATAAGTAGAGGACTCGGAAGGAGAGTGACCGGATACGCGGTAGGTAACGACATCAAGAAGAGCCGGTCCCTTACCTGCAAGAAGGGGCTCCTTCTTACGAGAAACAGCATCGATAACTGCAAGAGGATCGTAGCCGTTTACGCGCTCTGCGTGCATCTGGCTGGGATTGAAGCCTGCGCCAAGACGAGCAACCATATCGTAACCCATGGTTTCGCCTCTTGTCTGACCGCCCATACCGTAGTGGTTGTTAAATACGTTGAAGAGTATGGGAAGACCGGCATCGCTGTACTTGCCATCCATGCCCCAAAGCTTTGTAATCTGGTCCATGGAAGCAAAGTTGAAGGACTCGAGAACGGGTCCGCGACCGGTAGCACCGTCACCGCAGTTGGAAACTATAATACCGGGCTTGCTGTTAGCGCGCTTATAAAGAGCAGCACCAAGAGCGATAGGAGCAGACGCACCAACGATAGCGTTGTTGGGCATAAGTCCGAAAGGAATAAAGAATGCGTGCATCGATCCGCCAAGACCACGGTTGAAACCGGTCTTACGAGCAAAAATCTCAGCAAGTGCGCCGTAAAGAAGGAAGTTTATAGCAAGTTCCTTTACATTTCCGCCTGCATTCATGTGCTTCTCTACTACGGAAAGAACCGAACCGCCGAGGAATTCCTTCATTATATCATAAACTTCATTATCATCAAGCTTATAAATGGAAGAAAGTCCCTTTGCAAGAATTTCACCGTGGCTACGGTGAGAACCGAAAGAAAGGTCGTTGATATCAAGGCTGTAAGCCTCACCAACTGCCGATGCCTCCTGACCTATGGAAAGGTGCGCAGGACCGGGGTTGTTGTATTCAACACCGTTATAGTTGGATTTCGTCTTAACGTCGTTAAGCATCGTCTCGAATTCGCGAATGATCGCCATATCGCGATAAATACGAACGAAATCGTCCTTTGTGTAAATTTTCTTTTCCTCTGCAAGCGTTTTGTTGTACTGGCAAACAGGAATATCTTCGAAATGGATATAGCCTGCGTCAAACGCTTTTGCGGGGTCAACATATTGACTCTTTGGCATTTTGTTTCTCCTTATATTAATATGTTAAAATTAGTCCATAAACATAGCTTCGCGAATAACTTCACAAACGGTAGGATGCGGGAATACGAGCTTCTGAACGTCAGCAACTCTCATCTCTGACTCTACCATCATAGCAGCGCCGTAGATTATCTCAGACGCATAGCTGCCAATCATGTGAACGCCTATAATGTTGTGATGCTTATTGTCGGTGATGATTTTAACTACACCGTTTCCATGCTCATTCTCTGCGATGTAACGGCCGCTATACTTAAGAGTAACCGTTTCAACAGATGCATCGAGTCCCTTTTCCTTAACCGATTCTGCGGTCTCGCCGACAGAAGCGACCTCGGGGTTAGTGTAGATAACGGCAGGAATGGAATTATAGTTGATTCTATCCTTCTTGCCAAGGATATTGTTGATACAAACTTCACCCTCGCGGTATGCGGTGTGTGCAAGCATGGATTTTCCGTTTACGTCGCCTGCTGCCCAAACACCGGGAACGTTAGTTTTTCCAAACTCGTTTGTAACAATAGCTCCGCGCTCAAGCTTAAGACCGATGTTTTCGCATCCGAGTCCCTGCGTTCTTGCGCGACGGCCAATCGAAACAAGTGCATAGTCTGCCTCGATTTTTGTGACCTTTCCATCCTTTTCGTAAGTAACAGCCTTATCCTTGATTGAAGTAACCTTAGCGCCGAGAATGAACTGAACTCCGCGCTTAGCATACTCCTTCTCGAGCATAGTGGATATTTCTCTGTCGGTAGCACCTGCGATGTGATCCATCATTTCAACTACGTAAACAGTGGAACCTACCGAATTGAAATAGGAAGCCATTTCAAGACCGATAACACCGCCGCCGACGATTACTATGTTCTTGGGAATTTCCTTGAGATCAAGAACCTCTCTGTTAGTAAGAGCGAATCCTGATTTAAGAGAATCCTGAAGACCGTCGATGGGAGGAAGAGCTGCAGAAGAGCCGGTGCATATAAGCAACTGCTTTCCTACGTATTCCTTATCGCCTGCAACAACTACAAAGCCATCAGCATTTCTTTCCTTGATTGTTCCGGTTGCGCTTACAACCTCAACGCCGGCCTTTTTAAGCTTTGCGCCAACGCCGGATACGAGCTGCTTTACAACCTTGTTTTTACGGTCAACTACGAAGCCGTGGTCGATGGATGCAGAGCCGAATTTTACTCCGTAATCCTCGCTGTGCTTTGCATAATCGTAAATTTTTGCAGAATAAAGAAGGGTTTTTGTGGGGATACATCCCTCGTTAAGACAAACACCGCCAAGTGCTCTTTCTTCAATAACGAGAGTTTTAAGGCCTGCATGACCGGCACGCTCTGCAGCATTATAGCCGGCAGGACCGCCACCCAAAATTATCAAATCGTACATTTTCTCGTTCCCTCCGATTACTTTGTAAGAAGAAGGTCAAAGTTTTCAAGAGCGAAGCAAAGCTCCTTAAGGAACTTAGCAGCAGGAGCACCGTCGAGCGCTCTGTGGTCGAACGTAAGAGAAAGACCCATTGCAGGATAGGTTACGTCCTGTCCGTTTACTTCCTTAATTCTCTTCGTGATGGTATCTACACCGAGAATACCGGTCTGAGGAGGATTGATAACGGGAGTAAAGCTCTCGATACCGAGTGAGCCGAGGTTTGTAATAGTGAATGTAGCTCCCTGAAGCTTGTCGGGGCTGATATTTCCGGACTGAGCCTCAGTGATTATAGCCTTAGAAGCCTTTGCAAGCTCGTTGAGAGAAAGCTTGTCGGCGTTAAAGAGCGTAGGAACAAGGAGACCTCTGTTAGTATCAACAGCAATTCCGAGATTTACGGAGCTGAAGTATCTCATAACATCATCGAGATAGTGAGCGTTGAGGTCCTTGTGATTTTTGATAACACGTGAAACAGCGAAAAGAACCATATCGTTGAGGGTTATGTTCGCAAGTCCCATCTTTTCAGCGCCGGCCTTAAGCGATGCGCGAATAGCCATAAGCTTTGTTGCGTCGAAGGAGGAGTTCAAAGTAAGCTGAGCCATATTCGAAAGAGAGGCGTGCATAGACTTTGCAATAACCTTTCTTACGTTGGAAAGCTTTACGTCCTCGTACTCGGGAGCGGAAACTGCCGATGCTGCCGCTGCAGGAGCTGCCGTAGGAGCGTTAAGATCACCGAGAGTAACTCTTCCGTTGATTCCGCTGCCTTCAACTGCTGTGCTGTAGCCTGCCTTTGCAGCAGGAGATACAGTAAGTCCCATGTCAACGAGCTTCTGAACATCTCTTTCGATTATTCTGCCGTTGGGGCCTGTAGGAACTGCCTTCAAAAGATCAGCATTGGTTTTTTCTGCAAGGAGTCTTGCACGAGGAGATATAGAGCCAACGCCCTGTGTAGCTGCCAAAGCAACCTCCGCAACCGCCGGAGCTGCTGCCTCTTCAGCTTTAGCAGGTGCTGCGCTCTCTGCCTGAGGAGCTGCTGCTTCCTCAGATTTAGGAACAAACTCGGAGAAATCTTCTCCGTCATTACCTATTACCAAAACATTTTCAAGGCAAGGAACATCGTCGCCCTCTTCCCTGAAAATTGCAAGTATTTTGCCCGATACGGGTGCAGGCTCTTCAAAGGATGACTTATCCGTTTCGTAGGAGAAAAGAACTTCGCCTGCTTCTACGGTGTCACCAACCTTCTTGTTGAATGCCGTAATGATACAGCTTTCAACGCTCTGGCCCTGACGAGGCATAATTACTACTGTAGCCATTTATTAACTCCTTATAGGATTTTATTTATTTCTTTCTTTGATAAGCTTGCGAAGAGTAGTATCGCCAAAGGCACTCTTCCAATCTTTTTCAAAACCGATTATTGAGGTATCGGTCGTAGTATGTGCAAGCAACATCTTCATAATTGGCGGGCCGATAGTAGCCGCGTGACAGCCGACAACGGCAACGTCAAGTGCTTCCTTTGCGGTTTTAAAGCTCGCTGCAAGAATCTGCGTGTTCGTTCCGGAAGCTTTAAAGATTTTAGCAATATCATCAACCGTACCAACACCGTCTGCACAAAGGTTTTCGGAGCGGCTGATATAAGGAGCAACGTATGACGCACCCGCATTAGATGCAAGCATTGCCTGAGCAGCTGTAAGAACAGCTGTTACTGTAACTCCCATTCCTCTGTCCGAAAGATATTTTGTAGCTCTGAGTCCAACGTCGGTTATCGGCAATTTAACAAAGGTGTTAATACCGAGAAGGTCGACAAGAAGTCTTCCCTCCTCAATAATTTTGTCAAATTCGGTTTCGGTAACCTGAACGTGAAGCTCCTTATCTTCGCCAATAATTTTACGTATTTCAAGAAGCTGCTCTACAACGTCCCCACCCTCTTTGGAGAGAATGGTGGGGTTTGTTGTAACGCCTTCTATGGGATAGTAGGTATTAAAGTAGCGAATATCGTCTAAATTTGCGGTATCAAGTAAAATTCTCATTTCGAATTTCTTTTATATGAACGATTATCTCTTCCACTGGAGAGTGTAGTGAATATCGTCACCCTTCTCTTCTGCAGTATACTTTCTGAGAGTGTTAACAACTTCGCCGTTGTTGTACTTTCTGTCGTTGATAGGCTCAGCAGTACCCATAACGGTTACGTTAAGCTGTCTACGGCGTGCACGTACGTGGTCCCAGTCGATGAAGTAAACGTGAGCGAACTCACCACCGTCAAGAACGCCGTCCTTAATGGTCATGGTCTCGCTTCTGCCGAAGAAGCAGGAACGAAGGTGGCCGTCGGTGTTCATGCTGGTGAAATCACCGGGCTCGTTTACGAATCTGCCGAACTTGGAGTGGATAGGACCGGGGTGACGGTACTGATGCTCCTCTGCAAAATCGGGGATCATCTTTCTCATTATGTCGAGAAGGTCGTGCTGAAGATACTCAAGGTCGAACGAATCAACGTCGTGAGAGCACTCCTGTACCATTACAGAGCAAGTGGTGTGGTGAGAAGCGATACATACGGTACCGTTCTTAACGCCGGACTCCTCTACTATTTTAAGGATGTCGCTGGTTACATCGTGGAAGGTGGGTATCCATCCTCTAGACTGAAGCTCGATTTCCTTTTGAAAAACTTTGAATTCCATCGTGGTTTTCTCCTTTATGTAAAAATTTTATTTGATTTTATTTATTGTTTAATCTTTTTCCAACAGCTCCGCCCGGATGAATAAGGGCGAAATCCATCTTCTGGTATCCGCTGTAATCAAGAACAGCAGTCTGCAATGCATCAAAGATAGCATTTGTAACAGCAAAGCTGGTTGTTCCCTGACAGTTGTACTTATCACATTCCTTAGTTACCTTCATGGCAAGAACGATATCTGCCATGGTTGCAAGAGGAGACTCAAGGTTTTCGGTAACTGCAATAAGAGTTGCTTCCTTAGTCTTGCATACCTCAGCAATTGTAAGAAGCTCATCGGTCTTACCACCGCGAGAAACAAGAACCATTACATCGCCTTTTTTCATATAGCCAAGTGCACCGTGAACTGCATCTGCGGGAGAAATAAATCTTGCGGGACGCTCAATGCAGCACATAAGGTGCGCAAAGTGTCTGCAAGCTATACCCGAGTGTCCGCATCCGGATGCTCCGATTCTTTCAGCCTTTGTAAGTGCCTCAACTGCACGGCGCATTTCTTCCTTGTCAATGACCTTTGCGGTCTCCAAAATTGATTCTGCCTCGATTTTAAATGCGTCATACGCTTGTTCAAGTGAATTCTCTATCATTTTCCGTTTACCTCGTCCCAAGTTTTTCTGAGAGTATAAAGCATTTCCTCAGCTGCAGCCTCGGGGTCGGAAGCCTTCATAACTCCGCTTGTGCAACCGGTAGCCTGAGCACCTGCTCTGATAACGTTTGCAACATCATCGGGACCGGATATTCCGGCACCCTGAAGAACCATGATATCGGGGTTTATCTGACGAACTGCCTCGATGGTATCTCTTACGTATCCCATATCACTTGCAACGCCGGTACCGATAAGGTCGGTGGGCTCTGCAACGATAAGGTTGGGAGCAAGGAGTGCTACCTGTCTGATTTCCTCTACCGTATCAGCGCATACGATTGTTGCAAGTCCAACCTCGTCTGCGCGTGCGATAGTTGCCTTAACCTCTTCAAGAGTGAGCTTCTTTTCAGCATGGTTAAGCATAACGCCTACAGCCCCTGCCTCCTTGATTGCCTCAGGCAATACCGAGCCAAGTCCTCTTCCGGGCTTGAGGAAGTCCATATGCTGTGCATAGATATGTACCTTCTCGGTGTTCTCAGCAAGAAGACGGATGTCTGTGTACTGAGGAGTTAAAATGACATCAAGGTCATACTTAATTGCGATTTTGTCAACCGCCTTTGCGAGCTTCAGCATTCTCTCGCCCCACATAAAACACTTGGGACCGATTTCAAAATAAGGAGCTCGAATTTTGTAGTCCTTTACCATTTTGAATTACCTTTCTTTATATAATGTTTTTTAATAACCAAATTTAATTCAAGAGCTTGTCGAGCTTATTGTACTTTTCATAAGCTTCGGCATAGTCCGCACCTGTCGGCTCATAAAGACTCTTGGTTTTTACAATAGTATCAACCGCTTCTTTAATTGAAGCAAAGTCACCGATACCGACTGCCGCCGCAAGCGCAGAGCCAAGACAAGCGGTTTCGCCCTCGGCGAGAGTTTTCAGAGTTTTGCCGGTAACGTCGGATTTAATCGTTGCCCAAAGCGGACTTGCCGCACCGCCGCCGGTAATTCTGATTTCCTTAATTTTATCCTCGCCTACGTACTCAAGATTTTGCTTAAGCGTAAAGGCGATAGCCTCCATTATGGCTCTCGCAAAATGTCCGCGGGTATGAGAGAGGTTTATTCCCGAAAATACCGCTCTGGCATCGGGATTATACTTAGGCATAGTCGAACCGCAGAAATAAGGAAGCAGCGTGAGTCCGTCAGCGCCGGGTGCTATATTCATTGCGAGTGCGTCAAGCTCTCTGAATGAGAAATCCTCGCAGAACTGATTCTTAAACCATTTAAGAGCCATTCCCGCAGTTGAGGACCAAAGAATCAAGCAATACTTGCCGTCAATAGCATGAAGATGACAAGGAATTATACTCTCCGGATTGTATTCCGGAATTTTATCGGTCATCACGCATATTGCCATGATGGTTCCGGTCATTTCGCTGATTTTAGTTT
>JAZLCX010000116.1:0-3943 GCA_045614425.1 Eubacteriales bacterium
GTATTCGAGAAGCTTCCAATCGGTGCCTTTGATCTCTTCGAGCGCGTCCTCAACAGAGTCCTCGTATATGAGGGCTATGTCGGAAAGAAATTCCTCGTCGCTTGCCGCGTTTGTGTAAATGGCAAACAGAGAAAACGCCAAAGTCAAAATAAGAATTGCGGAAATGATTTTTTTCATGTGTAAATCTCCTTTTTTTATTTTTGTGTTTTTGTTTTTTGTTTTAAGTTATGAAAGGATCTGTCGCTTCCGTTTTACGTACCCTCCTCTGCCGGTTTTTTATTGGACTTTACCTTTTGGCTCTTTTTGTTTTTTAATCTCCAAACCAAGAACGGTAGATAAGTGGAGATCGGCAACACGAATCCAACGACATCGTAATCCGATTGAACCAGCATATTATAAATTCCGTGGTAGGTAATAGCCGTTGAAAGCAGCGCAAACGTACCTACTACGAATATTTTATTCTTCTTATTAACGAACGAAATTCCTACTCCGACAAGCAACGTGCACATTCCGTGCATAAGTCCCGCGCCGAACGCTCTGATAACCGCGTCGATCAGGTTGAACGAAGCGTCGTTCAGTAAGTAATACGCGTTTTCAAGAACGGCGAATCCTATTCCAACCGCCATCGAAGCGGTGAAGAGCGACTCGTTTTTCGCCGTTATCATCGACGCGTAAACGAAGATCGGAATCGCTTTAAGGATCTCTTCGGTGATCGGAGTAACGATTATCGTGATCTCAAACGAACTCATCGACAGCGTGTCGCGTAAAAGCCCGTTTACCTCGGCGGCAAATACCGAAATGAAAATTCCGATAAGAACGAAAATGATCGGTTGGCGAGCCTTCTTCTCTATCAAGCACGCCATAAGCAGGATCGGTACCGAAACCGATACGAAAAGTATGTATATCAGATCTTCCATTTTTCTGCTCCTTTCTTAGCGGCAATCATCATCGATATGCAAAGCGCCGCAAAGACGAACGAGGCTATTACGAGCTGAGTATTATAGAGGTAATCCCACGCCGTGAGGCATAACAGCTCCGCAAATCCGAGGCAGGTCGCAAGGACGTTATAAGGCTTTATCGCCTTTATGAATCCGAAATCGCAATCGGGGATTATTGCGTGCTTAAAATTGAAGTACACGCTCATCGTCGCAGGCAACCAAACCATAAGAACGGCGATCTTGGTTGCGAGCGGAAGATCCTCCATTAACCCGTTCGGAAGATAGAACAGCGCCGCGCATATAGGCGCTATCAAAGCGATGAAGCGGCTCGGCTTCATAACCTTAGAGCCGTCGTCAACTATCCTGTCCATTTGACCGTAGCTCGCGGTGATAAAGAATAGGAAGAAGCCTATCCTTCCGAGATACGCGGGCGTGAAGCCCTCAAGCACCTCTTCGGTCGTGAGCGTTTGGCATAGGTGATAAATGCTTCCGAGCGCGTGGCAACCCATCGCCATTGTTATACTTTGTAAAAATATCGGCTTGCCCTTTTTAAAGAACTTATTCAAGCCGTAAATAAACGAAAACAGCGTCGCGGACAGCGGAACCAGCTCTGCTATCCACATACATACGAGATCTATGTTTTCCATCTTCTCCTCTCTTTCAAATCATACGGGGATGCTACCGAATCTCGGCTCCCTTGTTAAGAGATATGATCCAAATTGCAAATCCGTGCAACCGCGCGAAAATTTGCAGATTTTATACCATAATAATATTTTATATGACTATTATATATACCCGCGCGTTACAAAGGTGTTACAAAAAGAAAGAGCGGCAGATTTTTCTGCCGCTCTTTGAAAATTATTTGAATGAAAGCATGGCGCAGGTTTCCTCTGCCCATGCGTACTGCGACATATATTCACCGCGAAATTCGGGCTTGCCGGTTTCAAGATAGCTGATATAATCGCATTTAATTAAGCTTGTATCAACACGGTAACACGGTATCTCATGACATAGAACATCTTCCGCTCCCACCGCTTTTAAGGTGTTTTTCAAGTCCATAATAAGCTGACGCAGATACGATGAATTCTTGGTATCATCCGTATCGTTGGGAAACAGCACCGCACAGATTTGTTTTGCCGTCATTCCTGCGCCCTTTCGGTCTATGAGAAAAGCAAAAAGCTCTTTTGTTTTAAGCCGCTTGAATACAAGCTTTTCTCCCTTTACATAAATCTCGAAATTACCAAAGCAGCTCACCGTAAGAAGCTTTTCTCTTTTGCGCACGCCCTTAATGTTATCGATTTCGCCTTGCACATCTTCAGCCGCAATCGGCTTCATCAAATAACCCGACGCATGCAGCTTGAATGCGGGAATAGCATATTCCTCATATCCGGTGCAGAATACAATTTTACAGTTTGGTCTGGATGCGATGATTTTTTCTGCAAGAGCTAGTCCGCCCATGCCACGCATATTGATATCTAAAAATGCAATATCCGTTGGGTTGTTCTTAACAAACTCGAGCGCCTCCTCGCAGTCGGCGAACTTTGCTACCTCCGTAATATCGGGAGAAGCTTCGATTGCCGCCGCCAATGCACCCAGCATCAACGCTTCATCATCAACTGCTATCGCAATCATTTACTCATCTCCTTTGGAATTGTTACAAGAACCTTTGTGCCGACTCCTACGGTGCTTTCAATCTCCAGCTTTCCGTTTACCATAACCTTAAGCCTTTCACGAATGTTTCTGAGACCTACGTGTTTTCTGTCTTCAAAAAGCGTACCGGTATCAAAGCCGACTCCGTCATCCACTATCGAAATGCAATAATCCTTGTCAGTCTCATAGGAAACCACGTGGATCGTACCGCCCTTGGAAAGCTTCATAAGTCCGTGCTTTATAGCGTTTTCAACGATTGGCTGAACGGTCAGCGCGGGGATGTGAAAATCCTCGGAATTCATTTCAAATGCGAAGGTCATATCCGGAAAACGCACGTTTTCAATACTGATGTAGTGGTGTACGTGTTCCATTTCCTGCGACATAAGTATAGGTTCGGGGTTATCAAGCTCTCCGAAATTTCCCCGAAGATATTTTGCAAAGTTGTGTACGAGTTCGCCCGCCTTGGGAGGATTCAGCTTGCAAAGCTGTTCGATACTGCCAAGGGTGTTATAAATAAAGTGAGGACGTATCTGACTCATCATCGTGGATATTCTGCTCTCGGCAAGCTCTGCGTTAAGAACTATTTTTTCCATCTCAAGCTCCTTTGCCTTGGTGGCGGCATTGATGTTATTCGGTATGAACTTGAGAACCATAATTGCCGCAACGGCAACCAACGCAAGGAAAACGTGTTGAGAAATTACGCCGCCCTTCCAAATGGCAAGCTTTGTTCCTGTAACGTCAATGACAAATGCGGTCAAGGGGAGAAGTGCTCCGATATACAACCACCTTTCCTTTGTCTTTAACTCGCAGAATTCTTTCACAAGGCAAACGGCAATTATTGTGTTAGCCACAAGCTGTACAACTGCCCATATACCCCACATATCATAAAAACGTATCTCGGGGATCATAGGCAAAACGAAGAACACCGCGTTTGCTGTTTCCAAAAGAATTACAACTACATTACTTACTTTTTTCATTGCTTTCAGAAAGCAAGTGATAAGTAAGCAAAGGAACAACATATAGAACATCATAGATGCTCCAAGCATCGTGGTATTCGTCACCACGGATTCATTCCAAAACGACACGCCGTCAGCGTTAAAGGAAAAGTACAGTCCCGCACACAAAACAAGCATACCGAGAAGCCATATTATTTTGCTGTTCTTTATATGAATCAAAGTTGAAAACAATGCTGTTCCCAAGAAAAGCAAGGAAACGATCAACAGCAAAATGCCTGCGCTTCTCTGAACGTTGCCGCGTGCCAAGTCATCCCTTTGAACGTTCATTTGATCACCGGAATGAAGAGTCAGCTTTGAAAGCAGATCGTCGATTGCTGTCCCGTTGCCAAATCCGTGAGG
>JAZLCX010000117.1:0-5466 GCA_045614425.1 Eubacteriales bacterium
GCAACGATGCCGCTTTCTTCGGTGATAGCGGTTGCAGGGTGAATTTCGTAACCAAGGTGGTTGCGGAGCTTGGTTTCGTTAACCTCAAGATCGCCGCGGATAAATACTACAACGTGGCTGTCATCCTCGTTAACACGGTAAACAACCGCCTTGCAGAAATACTTTGCTTTTCTGCCAACCTTGCCGCAAAGCTGGTCGATAGTCTTTATGTTGGGGGTGTAAATCTCGGAAAGGGCTTCGACGGGATATTTTTCATCGTTAACGGTTATGCAGTCAGCCGCTTCCATATTGGAACGGTAATCGCAATCGTCGCATATAACCAGAGTATCCTCGCCGATATCGGTAAGCAGCATAAATTCGTGGCTCACCTTGCCGCCCATCATACCCGAATCGGATTTAACGGCAACAACGTTTTTAAGTCCGCAACGCTCGAATATACGCTCATACGCTTTGTAGCATCTTTCGTAGTATTCCTCCAGATCCTCCTGGGTTCTGTGGAAGGAATATGCGTCCTTCATAGTGAATTCGCGCACGCGGATCAGACCGCCTCTTGCTCTGGGCTCATCGCGGAACTTGGTCTGTATCTGATATATCATAAAGGGATATTTGGTGTATGTCTGCGCGGTAGCGCGGGCAAGCTGAACGGCAGCCTCCTCGTGTGTCATACCAAGCACCATATCGTTGCCGCCTCTGTCCTTAAAGCGGAGAAGCTCGGAACCGATACTTTCAAATCTGCCGGATTCTCTCCAAAGAGAAGCGGGCATAACAACGGGGAAGAGAACCTCTTGTCCGTCAATAGCGTCCATCTCCTCGCGCAGAATCTGCTCAATTTTGCGTGTAATTCGCTTAAGGGGCATATAAGACGAGAAAATGCCGTTTGCAACGTACTTCATATAACCGCCGCGCACCATGAGGGCGTGGCTGTCAACCGCGCAATCCGACGGTCTTTCCTTAAATCTTTCTCCGACAAGCTTTTCGAGTTTCATAATAATCTCCATTCTGCCGCCAAGGCGACCGTATAATTTTTATAGGTGAGTTTTCGGTATCGCTTTGCGAGTACCAAATCGCGAAAATTCGAATCGTGAACGCACGAAGCTATATATTTCGCCGTTTTTAAAATACAAAAAGCCCTAAGTTGACACGTGTCAGCTTAGGGCGAACCGTAAAAGTCCGTGGTACCACCTAAATTCGGATAAAAATCCGCGCTCTCGGTACGAAAAACCATACCTTCTCTCTGTGACGGGAGAGCCCGGCGACGCTTACTGTTATTTCGGCTCGCAGCTCCAAGATGGGTTGGGTATCTTTTCGGCAAAGGCTTGCACCAACCGCCTCTTCTCTTCTGCCTATCTGATACTTACTATTTCTTATCATAGCTTTTCATATTCATTTTTGCTTATTTTAGCACAAAAGGAAGCTTTTGTCAAGATATACCGCTAAATATTATTTATCGTAAATATATTGTTTTTCGGACGCTCACGTATTATAATCTATGTGTAGTTGATTTTCTTTTTTTGAAAATCAACCGTGTTACCTAGCGGTACCACAACGAAAATCGGGGATTTTCGCACATTCCTTGAAATATAGTCGTTCGCACTTGCTGGCAAGCCGACAGATGCGAACTTCGTATATTATAATAATACTGAAGAAAAAATGACAGTGACGGAGGCGTTATGAAAACCGAAAGAAATATTTTTATAGCATTTATTCTTAACCTCGGCTTTTCAGTTTTTGAATTTATAGGCGGACTTCTGACGGGAAGCGTCGCAATTCTCTCGGATGCCGTCCACGATATCGGCGATGCGGCAAGCATCGGAGCATCCTATTTTCTTGAAAAGAAAAGCAAAAAATCCCCCGATGAAACCTACACCTACGGTTACGCGAGATACTCCGTAGTGGGAAGCGTCATCACAACTCTTATTCTCCTTTTCGGCTCGGGATTCGTTATTTACAGCGCAATCACGAGAATTATAAACCCCGTCGAAATCAACTACAACGGCATGATTTTGTTTGCTGTAGTTGGCGTCATAGTTAACTTCCTTGCCGCGTTTTTTACGCACGGGGGCGAATCACTTAACGAAAAAGCTGTAAATCTACATATGCTTGAGGACGTCCTCGGCTGGCTGGTTGTATTAATAGGCGCGATAGTTATGCGCTTTACCGATATACGCATTATCGACTCCATAATGTCGATTGCGGTTGCACTTTTCATTATGGTAAACGCGCTCCGCGGTCTGAAGGCTGCACTTGATATTTTCCTTGAGAAAGCGCCGGTCGATATAGACCTCGGAGAAATCCGAGAGCATATTACCGAGATTGACGGAGTAATCGACGTCCACCACGTACATCTTTGGAGCATGGACGAGGGCAAAAATTACGCCACGATGCACGTTGTCGCAAAAGGAAATATCAGCGAAATCAAAAAGGAAATAAAATCCGAGCTCCGAGAGCACGGAATAGAACATTCAACTCTCGAGTTCGAAGAGGAAAACGAGCTTTGCGCCGATACCGACTGCCATCCCTCGACAAATTCCGGGCACTCGCACCACCACCATCATCACCACCACTAAAACGCAAAGTTTGTTTTCTGTTAATCAATTGTTAATTGTTTATTCATAAAATTGCTGTAAAATATCACTAGCGATACCCTATATGCACTTATAATAACATATAATAAGGGAGTAGTCAGCACATCCCGTGGTACGAGGTTCAACATCTTGGATTTATTCCTGGCCCCGTATGAAATGACGAGACTTATCTGTTTTTTTGCAGGTAGGTCTCGTTTCTTTATAAAACTTAAGGAGGATTTCAAGTTGACATCACACGACAAAACCCGAGAAGCCGTAATCGAAGAGCTCGCGACCGATAGAGAACGCGGACTTGAAAGCGGCAAAATCTCTGCTCTTCGCGAAAAGTACGGAGAAAACAAGTTAAAGGAAAAAAAGAAGAAAAGCACTCTTCAGCGCTTTATCGAACAGTTCAAGGACGTTATGATAATGATACTTATTGCCGCTGCAATAGTATCCTTCGTAGTTATCTGCGTCGAGAAAAACTGGGGCGAGCTTTTTGAGCCGCTTCTCATACTTCTTATCGTTGTACTCAACGCGGTAATGGGTGTATATCAGGAGGGTAAAGCGGAACGCGCACTTGACGCCTTAAAGAATATGTCTGCCCCCCACGCCAGAGTCATCCGCGACGGTGAGGAAAAAATAATCGATGCCGCAGAGCTTGTTCCCGGTGACATTATAAAGGTTGAGGCAGGCGACTTTGTTCCTGCCGACGCAAGACTTCTTCACAACGCAAGCCTTAAATCCGAGGAATCGGCGCTTACGGGCGAATCTGTTCCTACCGAAAAGGATGCCGAGGCAACGGTAGATAAAAACGCACCTCTCGGCGACAGAAGCAATATGGTCTTCTCCGGATGCAGCATTACGTACGGTACGGCCGTTGCGGTAGTTACCGCAATCGGAATGGACACCGAAATGGGCAAGATTGCAAATCTCCTTGACGGAGAGAGTGAAACCGAAACTCCCCTTCAAAGAAAGCTTTCCGACCTTGGAAAGATTCTCGGTGTTGTTGCTCTTCTTGCCTGCGCCATCATCTTTGTCGTAGGATTGCTCAACAAAATCGAGCCGCTCCACATCTTCATGACCGCGGTCTCCCTTGCTGTTTCTGCGATCCCCGAGGGACTTCCCGCAATAGTAACGATAGTTCTCTCAATAGGCGTGCAGAGAATGGTAAAGAAAAATGCGCTTATCCGCCGTCTTCCCGCTGTTGAAACGCTTGGAGGCGCATCGGTTATCTGCTCGGATAAAACCGGTACTCTTACCCAGAACAGAATGACCTTGACAAAGGCATTCGTTGACGGCTCGTCCGAAAACGAGCTTATCAGCGCCCAGAACTCCGAGAGCATAAGAAAGCTTCTCACCTACGCAACGCTCTGCTGCGACGGCTCGGTTTTGTTTAACGGCACCGAGGAAAAGCATTTTGGCGACCCCACCGAAACGGCTATTGTCGTTGCGGCCCACAAGAACGGAATAGAAAAGGACGCGATAAACGCCGACTCTCCCCGTCTTGCCGAAATCCCATTTGACTCGGACAGAAAGCTTATGACAACCGTCAATAAAATCGACGGCAAGAATATAGTTATCGTCAAGGGCGCGTTTGACGTTATGGCATCGCGTTGCATCAAGGGCGATCTGGAAAGCGCGAGAAAGATGACCGACAGCATGAGCTCTGACGCTCTCCGCGTTCTCGCGGTTGCCTACAAGGAAATCGACGCAGTTCCGACAACCCCTACACCCGAGGCGCTTGAATGCGACCTTACCTTTATGGGCCTTGTCGGCATGATTGACCCGCCCCGCCCCGAAGCAAAGGAAGCCGTTGCGGTTTGCCGCCGTGCAGGAATAAAGCCCGTAATGATTACGGGAGACCACGTAGTAACCGCCTCTGCAATTGCAAGAGAGCTTGGAATTTTAGAGGACGGCGACCGTGCTATTACAGGCGCTGAGCTTGACGCTATGAACGACACCGAGCTTGATGCCGCAGTAGAACACATATCGGTTTATGCGCGCGTGTCACCCGAAAACAAAATCCGTATAGTCAAGGCTTGGCAGCGCAAGGGTCAGGTTGTTTCCATGACCGGAGACGGAGTAAACGACGCTCCCGCACTTAAAGCCGCAGATATCGGTTGCGCTATGGGTATTACCGGTACAGACGTTGCAAAGAGCGCTGCCGACATGACTCTTACCGACGACAACTTCGCAACGATAGTTGATGCCGTACGCGAAGGAAGAGGAATTTACGCAAACATCAAAAAGGTTGTCGGATTCCTTCTCGGTACGAATATCGGTGAGGTTATCACGGTATTCGTGGCTATGCTCTTATGGCATACAACTCCCCTTCTCTCCATGCAGCTTCTCTGGATCAACCTCGTTACCGACTCGCTTCCCGCTATCGCACTCGGTATGGAAGCTGTTGAAAAGGACGTAATGAACCAAAAGCCGAAGCCGAAAAATGAGGGCATATTTGCTCACGGACTCGGTTTCCGCGTGGTACTTCAGGGCTTCGTGTTTGCAGCTCTCACTCTCATCGGATTTAAGCTCGGTGAGGTCTACGGCGGCAGCCTTGAAGCAGGTCAGACTATGGCGTTTATGGTTCTTGCACTTACGCAGGTAGTTCAGGCATTCAATATGCGCTCCGACCACTCGCTCTTTACGATGAACCCGTTTGGAAACAAGACTCTTAACTTTGCAGCTCTTATTTCGACGGCCCTCGTTGCGCTTGTTCTCTTCACGCCTATAGGAATCGCATTTAAGATTGTAAAGCTCAAATGGTATCTCTACCTTATCGCTCTCGGTCTTATCATCGCACCTCTTGCAGTAATGGAAATAAGCAAAGCTGCACGCCACCTTATTCACAGAGCGAAAAAATCCAACTGATAAATAACAAAAAGACGGGTTTGCCGAA
>JAZLCX010000118.1:0-4915 GCA_045614425.1 Eubacteriales bacterium
AAACGACAACAAAATCGATATTCTCACCCCCGACGAGAAGAAGCTCTCATTCATAAGAAATCTCGCCTACGGATACCCGTCCGGCGCTCTTAATTTTATTGATATAAACTCATCCGCGGTAACGGACGGCGTCGTATATGATGACGGAAACGTAAAAGTAAGCGCCATTCACAACACGCATCTCGGTGAGGACGGAAGCTGTGGTTGGCACTCCTTTTCATATCTCATCGAAGCTGAGGGAAAGAAAATCGTATTTTCCGGTGACGTAGGTACGCCAAGCGAGATTATACCCTTGATTAAGGACGGCTGCGACCTCTTCATAATGGAAACAGGACACCACAAGGTGTCATCTATACTCGACCTTTACGATACCTATCCGATAAAAAAGCTGCTCTTCAACCATCACGGACGCGAGATAATGACCGACCGTCCCGGTGCGGAAGCTCTTATCCGCGCACGCGGAGCAAATGCTGAAATTTGCGACACGGGTAAGGTTGAAATCGTCTGATACCAAAAATACAAAAAGAGGAACTGCTCTAAACAGTTCCTCTTTTTTGCTGCCCATGGCAGAACTTGTTATTTTAGAATCCGAAGTAGTTCTTTGCGTTTTCGTAGCAAATTCCGCGAACTATTCTCTCAAGCGCCTTGTAATCCTCCGGATACTCTCCGTCGGTCACCCAAGTACCGATGAGGTTACAGAGTATGCGTCTGAAATATTCGTGACGGGGATATGAAACAAGGCTGCGGCTATCGGTAAGCATTCCGACAAACGTTCCGAATGCGCCGAGGTTTGCAAGAGCACGCATCTGAAGCTCCATTCCGTCGCGCTGGTCGTTAAACCACCAACCCGAGCCAAACTGTATTTTGCCGGGTGTGGGGCCCTTCTGGAAGTTGCCGAGCATAGTGCCGAGCACGTAGTTATCCTTCGGGTTGAGCGTGTAAAGAATGGTCTTGGGAAGGCAGTCGGCAACCTCAAGGCTGTTAAGGAATGCCGAGAGAGCCTCTGCAATCGAGAGGTCGTTTATCGAGTCAAAGCCGGTATCTGCGCCGAGCTTCTCATACATCTTCGCGTTGTTGTTACGAAGTGCGCCTATGTGAAGCTGCATAGCCCATCCGAGACGGGTGTATTCCTCTGCACACACCTTAAGAAGTGCGCACTTGAAGCTGTCAATCTCCTCTTTGGAAAGCTCCTCGCCTGCCATACGCTTATTAAAAGCTGACACGGGGTCGCCCACAGCATAAGGAACGTACTCAAGAGCGTGGTCGGAAAGACGGCAGCCGTGATCTGCGAAATACGCGATTCTCGCCTTTATCCAATTTACAAGCTCGTCGTAAGACTTAACACCGATAGACTCGATGTAAGGGATAAAGGTATCCTTGCTTATCTCCACTGCCTTGTCGGGACGGAACGTGGGAAGTATTTTAGTGGAAAAGTCCTTGAGCTGCTCGTGATACTCAAGCGTATCGGCAGGGTCGTCGGTGGTGCAGATGACCTCAACGTTAGAGCGGCTGATAAGTTCCTTTGCTCTGAACTCCTCTTTTGCGAGGCACTCGTTGCACTTATTCCAAATCATCTCGCAGGTGTCGGGGGAAAGAGTCTCGTCAATATCGAAATATCTCTTAAGCTCGAGGTGTGTCCAGTGATAAAGGGGGTTGCCGATGAGAAGCGGCATTGCTGCGGCAAACGCCTTGAATTTCTCGTATTCGTCGCCGCCGCCTGTTACAAGCTCCTCGTCAACGCCGACCGTTCTCATCTGACGCCACTTGTAATGGTCGCCGCCGAGGAAAAGGTCGAATGCGTTTCTGAACTGATGGTTCTCAGCAATCATTTTGGGGTTAAGGTGACAGTGATAGTCGATTATCGGCAAATCCTTTACCATCTTGTAAAGTTTCTTTGCCACCTTGTTTTTAAGCATAAAGTTATCGTTTATGAAGCTCATAATGTTACTCCGTCCTTAAATATTGAAATTTCTCTGTATCCGTTGATTTCGTTTTTGGTCTTCTCGCCCTCGGCAACCTTGATTATATACTCAAAGAGCTCGTCGGTGAGAGGATTTCCCGAAAGTGTGGGGCTTGCGTCGAAATCAATCCAATTCTTCTTGCGCTCCGCAAGAGATTTATTGGTCGCTATTTTGACAGTCGGAACTGCCGAGCCGACAGGTGTGCCTCTTCCGGTTGTAAAGAGAATTATATGCACGCCCGCAGCCATAAGGTTGGTTATGGCAACTATATCGTTTCCGGGGCCGTTAAGAAGAGAAAGACCGTTTTTCGAAAGTCTGTCACCGTAATCGAGAACGTCAACGACCTTTGAAAGTCCGCCCTTCTGCACGCATCCGAGCGACTTTTCTTCGAGGGTGGTAATGCCGCCCTTCTTATTTCCGGGTGAGGGATTCTCGTAGATTACCTGGTTATGTCTTGTGTAGTAATCCTTAAAATCATTTATAAGGGCAACGGTTTTATCGAACACCTCGCGGCTTTCGCATCTCTGCATAAGAAGATGCTCAGCACCGAACATCTCCGGCACCTCTGTAAGAACGCAGCTCGCTCCCATTGCTATTGCCTTGTCGGAAAGGCGTCCTACAAGGGGGTTTGCGGTTATTCCGCTGTATCCGTCGCTTCCGCCGCATTTAAGTCCTATTTTAAGACTCGACACGGGTACGGGTGTGCGCTTAAAGCTCTTGGCGTACTCCTTGAGCTCGTTTACGATTCTTACGCCCTCTTCAACGTCATCCTCGGCATCCTGAGTGTTTAAAAACTTTACACGGTTGGGGTTATACTCACCAAGAACCTTCTTAAAGACGTCTATATTGTTGTTTTCACAGCCGAGTCCGAGAACAAGAACTCCTGCTGCGTTAGGATGATTTACCATTCCCGCAAGAATCTTCTGCGTTATCTCCTGGTCGTCGCCGAGCTGCGAGCAGCCGAACGGGTGCGGAAAATGAAACGCACCTGTGCGCTCGGCAATCTTCTCGGCAATTTTATTTACGCATCCGACGGTGTTGACTATCCACACGTCGTTTCTTATTCCCACCTCACCGTTTTCGCGGACGTATCCCATAAAGGTACGCTCGCCGCACTCGGTGGGGGTGTCGTAAAACTTCGGCTCATAAGTATAGGTGAGGTTTCCCGAAAGGTTGGTCTTTACGTTGTGCGAATGCACGTGCTCACCCTTTTTTATATCCTCGGTCGCGTGGCCTATGGGGTTGCCGTATTTTACGATATTTTCGCCTTTTTTGATATCGCGCGCGGCATACTTGTGCCCGTCGTCAAGATTTACGTCAACGTTATCAAGCTTATTTATTAACATACTTCTCTACCTCTGCGGTAAGGCTAGAAAGGTCTGCGCCCCAAAGCTTCTCGTTTGCAAGTATTTCGCCAACGCCGTGTGACTTCATAAATTCCACTACGTCCTTGTCGTCGTTTGTCATATCGGTCTTGTAGAAATCGATAAGCTTTGCAAATGCGAAGAGAAGAGTTTCGGGCATCTTTCCGTATCTCTTTATATATTCAAGTATAGAAGGAAGAACTCTTACCTTAAACTTGCTGACAGAGTTGAGCGCAATAGCCGAAAGATAATGCTTTATGTAGGGGTTTCCGAAGCGCTCAAGAACGCTCTCGGCATAAGCCAAAAGCTCATCCTTAGGCAAATCGAGTGTCGGGATTATCTCCTCGAACACGCACTTTCTTATATGCTCCTTCATTACCGCGTCATCGATGCAGCTCTTGACGGTATCAAGGCCCGAAAGAAGCGCGTAGGGTACGAGAGAGGTGTGCGCACCGTTAAGTATGCGAACCTTTCTTGTGCGGTACATTTCAAGCTTATCCTTCGTAACGATGACGTTGAGTCCCGCCTTTGCGAAAGGAAGCTCCTTTTCAATATCGCAATCGGTTTCGATAACCCAAAGGTGGAAATACTCGGAGGTATTAACCATATTGTCCTCGTAACCGAGGTCGAGCTCCTCGCCCTTAGGATAACCGGTGTTTATACGGTCAACGAGAGTGTTTGTAAATACGTTTTCCTTCTCAACCCACTCGCAGAAAGCATCACCGAGTCCCCAAAGCTTTGCGTACTGAAGAACGCATTTTTTGAGGTTGTCGCCGTTTCTGTCGATAAGCTCGCAGGGCAGGAAGATAAATCCGCCGAGCGAAAGGTCAAAGCGGCGCTTCATAAGAAGCGTAAGCTTTGCAGGGAAGGTCTTCGGGGGTGCGTCGGTTATTTTATCCTCTTCGGAGAAAACTATTCCCGCCTCGGTGGTATTCGAAACAACGAAACGGAAATCGGGGTTTTCTGCAAGAGCAAGATACGACTGAAAATCGTCATAGGGCTTTACACAGCGGGAGATGGAATTGACGAGAGTCTTGTCAACACCCTCAACTCCTCTGATTATATGAGTGTAGCAGCAGTTCTGCGCGGTAAGCATATCGCACATACCGTTTTCTATCGGCTGTACAACAACTATATTGCCGGAAAAAGAGCCGTTGTCATTCAGCTTCTGAATCATCCAGTCAACAAATCCGCGAAGGAATCCGCCCTCGCCGAACTGTATCACCCTCTCGGGTCTTGTAACTTTTTCAAATTTCATAATGAGAAAAATCCTCCATCATAATTATTCTACATTTATTCTATATCAAATTCTTAAAGAACTCCTTGATTTCATTGACGAATTTGATTTCTAAATCTTAGTTTTTTTGATATTCTGAAACTTTGGGCAAAAAAACAGAGGCATCGCTTTCGCAACGCCTCCGCCTCTTGTTATTCAATTTTCCCAATCAAATATCGTAGTCCTTAAGATATTCTTTTGTATTGTCGATCATCTCGTCAAAGAGCTTCTTCGCGTCGACGGTGCTGATTCTGGTAAGCGGGTCGTTAACGAACGCCTTGAACGCGGGAGCAAGCTTCTTCGTTCTGCCTGCC
>JAZLCX010000119.1:0-4296 GCA_045614425.1 Eubacteriales bacterium
GAAGATACCCACACCCTGCGCCTGAAGAGCGAGCTCTTCGATCTTCGGGTGGGGTATGCGAACCCCATTCTGCGACTCAAAGAGTCGCAGAGGGGAGTTCGAGAGCCTCTGACTGAGGTATAAAAATAAACACCATCCACGAGGGATGGTGTTCGTTTTTATGGCGCGCCAAAGATGCAGTTGTACCACTCGGTGCGACTGCATTTTTTTCTTGCAAACTCCCCAAACTTATGGTACAATACTAATAAAAAGATTTCTCAACGGTGAAAAATGACTAACAGCGAAATAAGACTTGAAATGAAGAAAAAAAGAGCTGCCATGCCATACTCTGACGTTGTGGCGTACAGCGACAAAATATTTGATAGAGTGCAGTCCTTGAAGTTCTTATTTGAGTACGAGAATTTTTTCGTATATAAGGATTTTAAAAACGAGGTGGGGACACAAAAGCTTACGGAATACCTGCTCGACCTCGGAAAGACCGTGGCGCACCCAATCACCATAGGTGAAGATATGATTGCCGCAATACCCGACAGCGCTGACACGGCTTTGGACGGTTTTGGTATTGAAATACCAAAAAGCTACTCTGTAATGGCATCTCCCGAGGTGATTTTCGTTCCGCTTTTAGTTTGTGACGAAAGTAAGAACAGAATAGGCTTTGGCAGGGGCTATTATGACCGATATATGAAGGATAAAAACGCTATAAAGGTGGGGCTATGCTACGACTTTCAAGTGGTAGACGGAATAACTGCGAATGAATGGGACGTACCGCTTGATATCATCGTAACCGAGCGCAGAATTATAAAGTAAAATCGAGCATATCTCTTGACAATCAAAGCTGAATATACTATACTCTACTTGTTACTACTATTCAAAGGAGGAGACACTTTGCTATGTCAACTAAAATCATTTTTGGTTCTGCAAAGGATATAATTACGCCTTCTATTGAAATGTCACCGATAGGCTTTGGCGTTACGTACGGAAAGCCGTTCAAAAACTATCATGACGACCTGTACGTAAGAACCCTCATGCTTAAGGACTCGGAGGGTGAAACCGTAATTCTTATGGCGTTCGACCTTCTTTTCCACGACGACACACTCGTTGAAGCTCTTCGAAATTACGCTTATGAAAAATTCGGCGTACCGAAGGACAATTTACATATTGCATTCACTCATACGCACTTTGGACCTGCAGTTAAGGGTTACAATTTCAAGCACTATAAGGACGAGTACGAAAAATTCATTTTCGAGCGTGCATGCTGTACTATTGACCGCGCATTCCTCAGTACCTTTACCGGAACGCTCAAGTTTGCAACCGTAAACGGTGACTGGAACATAAGCCGCAGACTAATGCAAGACGGAGTAATGCGTTTCAGACCAAATCCCTTGGGAGAGTATGACGGAAATCTTTACCTCTTTAAGCTTGAGGATGAAAACGGCAAAATGCGCGCACTCGCAGTAAATTTCGCCTGCCATCCCTCGAATCTTGATTCCACCGACTATCACTATTCTATGTCATCGGAATACCCCGGAAGACTTTGCCAGAAGATTGAGGGCGAATACTACGGCTGTAACGCCATCTTCTTCCAAGGCTTCGGCGCGGACACAAAGCTGAGAAGAGCCGGAAACAGCGCCACCTTCCACGGAATTACCCCCGAGGATTGCGACGAGGTTGCTTCGGCAATGGCTCACCGCATAAAAGCAAAGCTTCTTACTAACGATTGGCAGACGCTTCCGGTATCACTCGGCGCTAAAGCGTTTCAGGTTGAGCTACCCCTTGACGTTTATCCGAAAGAAAAATACGAGGAATTTTTCAACTTTTATTCAACCAATCGCCGTGTTGAGCTTATGTTTGATAACTGCAAGAAGGTTCTTGAAACCTACGACGATATGCCGGACACCTTGACTCTAAGCTGCGGAGCAATACAAATCAATCCCGATTTTTATATATTCTCAATGGGTGGCGAGCCCGGAATTAATATAGCTACCGTGCTTCGAGAGAGCTTCCCCGACAAAACGCTCGTATGCTTTGGCTATAACAATGCTATTGCCTACGTTCCGAGCGACAAGATGATTGAGGAGGGCGGATACGAAGCAGAGGAATCCGTTCCCGAATACAGACTTAAAGGCAAAATCAAGCTCGGCGCAAATAAGATTTTCTGCGACGGCTTCCACGCGGCAGTAGATTCGTTAAAGCATTAAATAAAAGAGTGAGTCAATTCGACTCACTCTTTTTATGTTTACTCCGCGTATCCTGCCGCATATCCGTTATATTCTTCAAAGAATCCCTCGGCGGCTTTTTTCATAATTATTCCAACCGTATTTTCATCCTTGAAGCCAAACTGAATATTAAGCCTTCCGAAATATTTGTCGATCGCCTGAACGCACATTCCAAGCTTTTGCGGCTCGAGCCAAGCGGCACTTGTCGCTGACTTGTAGAAGTTACCGGGAGCATAGGTATCGCCTACAAGGTCGGAATAACCCTCCTCGGGGAATTTATCAAATACGTTCTTACACATTCCGAAGAATATGGTTTTTTCTCCGGTGGCATTCTCATAATCGAATCTGCATACGTCATCGGTAAAGGATAGCTTAATCCACTTTATGTTCATCGGATTTTTTTCAAGACGAAATACCTTGCCGTCAATTTTCTTTGAAAAAGCGGATTCTTTTTCACCGACTATCGTACCAAGCTTAAGATTCTTCGTGTATTCCTCGAGGGATTTTTGATTTTCCTCCGCATTGCTGATATCCTGCTTTTCTCTTACGATTAAATCAAAGAATGCATCCATAAGATTTTTCTTCGCGTTAAAGTTATTACCCTGGTTATCGGCATTATGAATCATTATGAGGTCCTTATCCGGCACGCAAACGGCAAGCTGACCGCCCATGCCGTTAAAGAAGAAGGAGTTGTCAAAGGTTCGCCAGATGTAGTAGCCGTAGCCAAAGGAGCTGAACTCGTATATGTAATCGGGGTTGTTGTCAACAAGCTTTGAGGTTGCGGTTCTCACAAAATCCTCATTAAGAAGCTGCTCGCCGTTCCATTTACCCATATTCATGGTGAAGCGAGCCATAAGATAAAGGTCGCGTGCCGTACAAAGAAGCGCAGAGTCACCCCATGAGTGTCCGCCGGGGCAGGTAAGGCAGGTCGCCTCTTTACTTACACCGATCTTGTCGAAGCACTTTTCGCGCATATATTCCATAAAAGTTTTACCCGTTACACGCTCTACCATAGCGCATATAACGAAGGTTCCGGGACTGTCGTAATTGTATATCGTACCGCCGGGACGAACGTTTCCAACTACACCGTTTTCAAAATAAAACTTGACACGGTCCGGGTGGTTTTTTCCAATCCAGAACTGAGGAAGCATTGACGTTGACATTGTCAGCATCTCACGTACGGTCTGATTTTTGAGAAGATCGCACTTTACGTCCTTAGTTTCTTCCGGAAAATAGCGGCTGATCGGTGCATCGAGATCAACAAGTCCGTCCTGCTCTGCAAATCCGACGGCAAGGGCAACTATACTCTTGGTTACCGAATACTGACGGTGAAGAAATTTCTCGTCAAACGGCTCCCAGTACTTTTCAAATATTATATTGTCCCCCTTGGCGATAAGCAGATTGTGTGTAAAAAGATGCTTATCCTCGAGAACTCTAACAAGCTTTTCAATATTTGCGGACGAAATTCCGCATTCCTCGGGTTTTTTAAACTGCATTTTAACACCTCGCGGTTAGTTTTTATATGTATTATACTTTGCTCAAGAGATAAAGTCAATCAAAAATAAAAAAATACATTAAAATAAATCAAAAAAACACTTGACAAACAAAAATTCTTTTGATATAATGATTAGGCGTCTACGGAAGGTTAGCTCAGTTGGGAGAGCATCTGCCTTACAAGCAGAGGGTCATAGGTTCGAGCCCTATACTTTCCACCAAGAAAATATAAGGTACGATTCGTAATCGTCAGCATGTATCGGCTCGAACAGAGACGGTACTGAATGACAGTCAATGACTGTCAGAGCCGTCGGCGACCAAGGTGCGCAGTTCGCACCGCGAATCGAGCCCTATACTTTCCACCAAGAAAATCTAGGAACGATTCGTAATACAAATAGCGATTACGAATCGAGCCTTATTTTTAAAAGCAGCTTATGAAACGAGGATGGCTTGGTAGCTCAGTTGGTTAGAGCGCTAGCCTGTCACGCTAGAGGTCGTGGGTTCGAGCCCCATCCGAGTCGCCATTTATTTTGCGGATTTAGCTCATTTGGTAGAGCGCCACCTTGCCAAGGTGGAGGTGGCGGGT
>JAZLCX010000120.1:0-1518 GCA_045614425.1 Eubacteriales bacterium
ACGAAAAGAACTCTTTCGCCGTTTTTTTTGAGTTCCTCGGTTATAGGCAAAACGTCGTTCGGAATTTCTCGGTTTTTAAGAATAAAATTAGCGTCCATTTTAATACCGTACCTTTCTCGAAAAAAACAGAGTGGCTTGCAGGCTGCATTCGAAAAGCAGTATTTCTACTTATTTATAAGTAGGTTTACATCATAATAGCACATAAGATGTGATTTTGCAATACATTTTGGAAAAAAATCAAAAAAAATTACCTCCCGCACTTTCGGGAGGTGAAAAAAGAAGTTTTTTCAAATTAAAAACTTATACATTTCGGATTTTGATATCCCACGGTCCTTTGCCGCCGCCTTTATGGCATCCATTCTTTCCATACCGAAGTCAATATAGTGGCTGACGTGCTCCTCGGGCGAGAGGGATATAAGCTCAAGCTTTTTCTCCGATTGCACGGCAGAGGCGTCCGCGCCCTCAACGACGAGAACGTATTCACCGCGCGGCTCGGTGTCGGTATAGCGCATAACAGCTCCGCCGAGTGTGGTTCTTATAACCTCCTCGTTAAGCTTGGTAAGCTCGCGGCAAAGCGATATTTTCCGCTCTTTTCCGAAAAGCTCCGCCATATCCGAAAGCGTTGCCCGAAGCTTGTGGGGCGCTTCATAGAATATGAGCGTTCTGTCCTCTTTTTGAAGGGCGGTAAGCCGACGGCGTCGGTCGCTCTTTTGAGCCGGCAGAAAGCCCTCGAAGGCAAATCTTGCCGTTGAAAGAGCCGAGAGCGCAAGGGCTGATATCGCGGCGCAGGGGCCGGGTATTACCGAGACGGCAATACCGTATTCGGCGCAAAGTCTTACTATATCTTCTCCGGGGTCGCTTATTGCAGGCATACCGGCATCGGTGGCGAGCGCGCAGCACTCACCCGAAAGAAGTCTTTTTATGATTTTTTCACCGCTTGTTTTTTTGTTATGCTCAAAATAGCTGACGACTTCCTTTTTAATTCCAAGGATAGAGCATAGCTTTAGAGCGTTTCGCGTGTCCTCGGCGGCAATAAAATCCGCCTCGGTCAGTGTCTTTTTGACTCTCTCGGACATATCGGCAAGATTTCCGATAGGTGTTCCGACGAGGTAGAGCGTGGATTTTTCAAGTCGGTTTTTTTCTGTGTTTTCCATTTATCTCTCCCAAAGTTAACGCTTATAATAAGAAGGAAAAGAACCGTTTTCCATAATGTATTCCATATCGTCGGAGTAGCACTTGTGCTCCTTGTCAGCGTATATAATAAGAGGTCGGGTAAGTGTCATGCCGCACCTTCCGCCGCGCTTTGCCTCGATTAAGACCATTGACGGCTCGGACTCGGTATCGGCGTGAACGAAGGTCATCCTTTTAGGTTCAAGGCAGGCAACCCTCATTGCTGAAATTATATCGACAAGCCTGTCGGGGCGGTAAACTGCGTAAAATGCACCGCCGTATTTGAGCTTTCTTTTTGCCGCCTCGCAAAAATCCGAAATTCCTCCGTGTATTTCATGGCGGGCTATA
>JAZLCX010000121.1:0-3139 GCA_045614425.1 Eubacteriales bacterium
ATAATATAACAAAACAAAGATTTTGACCCGTAACGGTGAAGTTTTTTGATATTATTCATATTACGCGCCTTTTCACAGGGTAAAAGCATGCAAGCTGATGCAAAGTTATGCAAAGCCATGCAAGGCTATGCTATAAATGGAAATAGAAATAGAAATGTAAATGGAAATATAAATGGAAATATAAATGGAAATATAATACTAATGCTAATAAAAAAACAAATAAAAAAATACTAATACTCTCTTAATGCTAATTCGAATAAAAATTCAAATTACTATACCTATGCGTTTTAAAGAGAGTGAAAATAGGTGTTTTTTTGTTTGTTTTGAACAAAAATCATTTGCTTTTTGCCAAATTCTTTGGAGGGGTACTATACTTACTTTGCACTTTAGGTATGATAAAATGGTATTGGGGCGAGGGAAAGCGGCTGTGTCAGCGTAGGTTTTTCGGGGGAAAAAGAAAATTATATTGCAAAAAGGGGGATTTTGCATTATAATGGATTTATCATAATTTTTTCGAGGTATATATGAAAATTATCATCGTTCGCCACGGCGAGCCTAACTATGAAATAGACGGTCTTACCGAAAAGGGCAAGCGCGAAGCGGAGCTTCTTGCCGACCGTCTGACCGGAGAGAATATAAAGGCGCTTTACGTTTCTCCGCTCGGCAGAGCGAGACTTACCGCAGAGCCGACAGCCAAAAGGCTCGGTATTCTGCCCGAGATTCTGCCCTGGCTTCGCGAGTTCAATTTTCATGAGGTAAAGCTTCCCTACCTTGAAAAAGAGGACTGCTGTTGGGATATTTTGCCCGAGTATATCGACACTCTCACAAGCATTTACCATCCTACAGAGTGGCTAAACGAGGACTTTATAAAAAATTCGGAAATACCGAATGATTACGCCGAGGTCTGCCGTCAGCTCGACGCACTTTTGCTTAAGCACGGATACAGACGCCGTGGCTACAATTACGAGGCTATAAGCCCAAATCACGACACTATTGTACTTGTCTGCCACTTCGGTGTCACGGCGGTGCTCCTTTCGCACCTTATGAACTCTTCACCGTACTCTATCTGGCAGCATGCCTGCACGCTTCCGACTTCGGTGACTACGATTTACACCGAGGAGCGACGCGAGGGCAATGTTCTCTTCCGCGCGGCAGGAATCGGCGACGTCTCACACCTTTATGCCGCGGGAGAGGAGCCGTCATTTGCCGCCAGATTTTGCGAATGCTACACCGACGGTACAAGGCACTGACGCTCTCTTAAAGTACAACGTCGGTAACGTTTTGCTGCGGCGGTGTCGGAATAGCATAAAAGCGACCGCTTTGAAGACTGTGCTTCCGCGGCCGCTTTTTTCGGTTTAATAATTTTTATCTGTTCAAAATGAGCTTTGTAAGCTCAACGGGCTCAACAATCTTGTCGCCCTTGTAAACGCGCATGTTGCCCGAAGCGATCTCGTCGATGAGGATAACCTCGTCGCCGTTGTAGCCGAACTCAAACTTGATGTCCCAAAGGTCAAGCCCGATGGACTTAAGGTCGTCTGCGACAACCTTTGTGATTTTGAGAGTCTGCTCCTTCATGCTCTCGAACATTTCGGGAGACATTACTCCGAGTGCTGCAAGGCCCTCGCCGGTTACGAGCGGGTCGCCCTTTGCATCGTTTTTGAAGGTGCACTCAACGTAGCCGCCCTCAAGAGGAGTTCCGTCTGCGATGTACTCGCCGTATCTTCTGATAAAGCTTCCGGTTGCTACAAGACGGCAGATAACCTCAAGGCCGTGACCGAATACCTTGCCGGGAAGAACCTCCATGGTTGCATCCTCAACGTTTGCGCTCACGTAGTGGGTCTTAACGCCAGCCTTCTTGAGAAGCTCAAAATAGTAAACCGAGGTTTCAAGGTTAGCTCTTCCGATACCCTCGATCTTAAGTCCTACGCTGTTTTCGCCGGGATCGAACACTCCGTCTTTACCCGTGCAATCATCCTTGAATTTAAGCATTACGTTGCCGTTTTCAAGAGAATAAACGTCTTTTGTTTTTCCTTCGTAAATCTTCTTCATTTCCTAAAACTCCTTGCTTTTTGTAACGGATTTTTATAACGACAATATTGTAGCACAAAAAATTCTCTTTGTACACAGTTTTTTTCAAAAAAATGTAATTTTTTACGAAATAAATAAAAATTCCCCGATTTAGCGCTCTTTTATTGTAAATATAAATATTAACAAATTGTAAATAATATATTAAGCAGATATTTTTCGCCGAAATGTATAGAAAATTTCCTTTATATATGTTATAATTACGGGTGCGAACGCGTGAAGGGCGCTTTTTTTCCATGCCCTTTTACGTTTTCGTCATAAATTTGTCAAAAAATAATTTTTTATATTTGGAGGAAAACAAATGAGCAAGAAGTATTGCTATCTCTTCTCTGAGGGTAACGCAACCATGCGTGAGATCCTCGGCGGTAAGGGCGCTAACCTCGCTGAAATGACCAACATCGGTCTCCCTGTTCCCCAGGGCTTCACTATTTCTACCGAGGCATGCACACAGTACTATGAGGACGGCAGACAGATCAATGCTGAAATCATGGCTGAAATCATGGAGTACATTACAAAGATGGAGGGCGTTACCGGCAAGAAGTTCGGCGACCTTGAAAATCCCCTTCTCGTTTCTGTCCGTTCCGGTGCAAGAGCATCCATGCCCGGTATGATGGACACCATTCTTAACCTCGGTCTTAACGAAGAGGTTGTAGAGGTTATGGCAAAGAAGTCCGGCAATCCCCGTTGGGCTTATGACTGCTACAGAAGATTTATTCAGATGTATTCCGACGTCGTTATGGAGGTTGGTAAGAAGTACTTTGAGGAGCTCATCGATAAGATGAAGGAAGAAAAGGGTGTTAAGCTCGACGTTGAGCTTACCGCTGACGACCTCAAGGAGCTTGCAAATCAGTTTAAGGCTGAGTACAAGGCTAAGATCGGCGCTGACTTCCCCTCTGACCCCAAGGAGCAGCTTATCGGTGCTGTTAAGGCAGTTTTCCGTTCTTGGGACAACCCCAGAGCGAACGTTTACAGACGTGACAACGACATTCCCTACTCTTGGGGTACTGCAGTAAACGTACAGGCAATGGCATTCGGTAACATGGGTGACAACTGC
>JAZLCX010000122.1:0-1952 GCA_045614425.1 Eubacteriales bacterium
CCATGAAAGATATAGTTCCCGTTAAGTACAGATTCAAGCCCTCCTGCCGTTACCGCGGACTTTGCAATGAGGGTGCGGAATTCCAACAGAGTATGCTTGATGTAATAGACTTTCTTCCTAAGGTCGGAATGAATGTCTTTATGATGGAATTCTTTGTTCCCAGCTACTATTATGCGTATTACAGTCATTCTTGTAACGAGGAAAACCGCCCTCCCGAGCAGGTATCGGAAATGCAGATACTTCAGTGGAAGCGCGAGTGCGAGTCGGAAATTGCGAGACGAGGACTTCAGTTCCACGATATAGGACACGGATTTACCGCAAGTCCCTTCGGTCTTTTCAGAAGTCCGAGCATCAAGGACTATGAGTCTCTTGTAAAAGACGAGTACCGCCCGTATCTTGCGATGATTAACGGCGAGCGTAAGCTCTTTAACGGCGCACCATATATGACACAGTTCTGTATGTCTAATCCTAAGGCGCGTGAGATGGTTTCGGATTACGTCGTTGAGTATGCAAGGAATCATTCAAATTCCGATTATCTTCACGTATGGCTTGCTGACAGTAAGCAGAACCATTGCGAGTGTGAGGAATGCAGAAAAAAGAATCCGTCCGACTGGTATATGATTCTGCTTAACGAGATAGACGAGAAGCTCACAAGGGAAAATCTTGCTACTCGAATAGTCTTTATAGCCTATTGCGATACGATATTTGCGCCCCTTGAAGAAAAAATTAAAAACAGCGCGCGCTTTACAATGCTTTTCGCACCCGTGCATAGAAGTTACGCAGTATCTATCCCTGAGGGGAAGGTCAAAAAGGCGCTTCCGTACAAACGAAACGATAACATTTATCCGAATAATCTCGCTTGGAGCTTTGAATACTTCAAGGAGTGGAAGAAAATGTGGCCCGGCGCCTCGATGGTTTACGAATATCATTTCTGGGTTCACCAGCTGTACGATATTTCAGGCCTTGCGCATGCAAGCCGTGTCCACGAGGACGTCAGAATTTATAAGGAGCGCGGACTTGACGGAATTATTCAGGATGGTTCGCAGAGAAGCTTTTTCCCGAACGGTCTTGCATTCTACACCTATGCGAGAACGCTTTACGACACCTCGGTTTCCTTTGACTCGGTAGTTGAGGATTATTTCAGTCACGCATACGGCGAATGTTGGCGTGATTTCTATAATTATCTTTCCAAAATCCGCGACGCTCTTCCGTTTGAATATTTTTCGAGATTTGAGGCTAAATGGCGCAGAAACGTGCATTACGCACCCGAGCTCGCCGATAAAATAGCATCAATCAGAGAGATAACCAAGGAGGGAAGAGCGCTTATAAAGGCTCATTACAATTCGGATATCCGCTCGAGAACCTTTGCCGTAAGACTTCTTGAATATCACGCTGAATTCTGTGACCTCATATCCGATTGGATGGCGGCCAAGGCGCGCGGTGAGGATGAAGCCGCAACAACCGAGCTTCTTGCAAAGGCGAGAATAGAGTTCGGAAAGCGCGAGGCTCTGATACAGACCTACTATGACCACGGGCTTTGCTTCGGCGAGTATTTCCACGCCAATAAAGCTAGATGCGTCGGCGAAGACGGTGTATATTTACAATAAAATTCAGGAGAAAACCACATGCTTAAAATAAACAAGATTTCATCGTATAGCCCCGTTGACTATGCGGCAGAGGAGCTTAAAAAGTACCTCAGAATGATGATGCCCGAGTGCGGCGACGTCGTAATAAAGTATGACCCCGATGCAAAGGACGGCTTCCGTCTTGGACTTATGCAGGATTTCGGACTTGACGTTTCCGATGCCGACGATACCGAGCTTGACGATATTCTTTACATAGATACCGATACGACGGGCGGTATAATTGCGGGAAGCAACCCTAGGAGCGTTCTTCTTGCGGTTTACGAATACCTTCGTCAGAACGATTGCCGTTGGCTTATGCCCGGCGTT
>JAZLCX010000123.1:0-1513 GCA_045614425.1 Eubacteriales bacterium
CATTCGGCAGGTGGTGCGTCCGCATCTGCACTTTTCGTAGTGAAGTCTGGTTATATCCTTGGTTCTGTACCGTATCAGCGGAAGAGCCTCTTTTTTAATACAGGTGATTACAAGCTCTCCCCATTCCCCGGGGGGCAGAACCTCCTCGGTTTCGGGGTTAATTATTTCGGGGATAAAGAAGTCCTCGTTAATGTGCATTCCATCAAGGTACTCACACTCACCCGAAACTCCGGGGCCCATAAGCTCGCTCATTCCGTAATTTGAGGTGACCTTGACGTCATCTCCCCAATACTTGTACATTTCCTCACGCATAGCGTCGGTGAGAAGCTCGCTTCCGACAAGCGCAATTTTCACTTCAAGGTCGGTTTTGGGATTAATTCCCATCTCGCGCGCAACCTCTGCAAGCCTCAGCGCATAAGAGGGTGTGGCTACGAGGAGCGTAGTGCCGAAATCCTTCATATACATAAGTTGCTTTTCGGAGTTTCCCGTCGAAGACGGAACTATCGCCGCGCCTATGTTTTCAAGTCCGTAGTGAAGTCCGAGAGCGCCGGTAAACATACCGTATCCAAAGCAAATCTGCGCAACGTCGGACGCCTTTGCACCGCCTGCACAGGCAATTCTCGACACGCACTCGGTCCACACGTCCATGTCACCCCTAGTATATCCGACAACCGTCGGCTTGCCCGTCGTTCCCGATGAGGCGTGAACTCTTACAAGCTCATCCTTCGGCACTGCAAAAAGTCCGAACGGGTAGTTGTCCCGCAAGTCCTGCTTTGTTACAAACGGCAGTCTCTTTAAATCGCCGAGCGACCTTATATCCTCGGGTTTTATCCCCGCCATATCCATCTTTTCACGGTAGGGTGCGACCTTCTCGTATACTCTTTTTACGGTTTCCTTTAAGCGTTCAAACTGAATCTTCTCGATCTCAGCTCTTGAGAGTGTTTCTTCCTTTGACCAAATCATAGCTTTTCCATTAAATCCAATATTTTATATAATATACTATTATATATTATCGATGGGCAGAATGTCAATCTTTTTGTTTTAATTTCGCCGCCTTTAGCTAAAAAAGGCGGGTTTTTGTCATACACCCGCCTTTTTCTTATTTTTCTGCTATGCTGATTTTTATATCACCCGTATCGGTAGTGATTTTGCATATGCCGCCATTTACGGTTTCCGGAACCCTTATACTTCCCGTATCGGTTCTCGGAATAAAGATTTTTTCGGAAAGAACCGTACCCTTCACGTCTCCCGTGTCGGTTTCTATATTTATTGAAGATGCGTCTATGCGGTCAAGCCTTACGTTTCCTGTATCGGTAACTGCAAAAAGCGCTCCCGAAACAACGGTATCTTTAAGTGAAACGTTGCCCGTCGAGGTTTCAATTTCGACCTCCCCGGCATTGACTCTTTCAAGGCTTACGTCACCCGTGTCGGCTTCCGCATAAATTTTGCCCGTTACTGTTACATCCTCAATATCAACGTCTCCGGTGCTGACGGAAACGGTTATTTTCCCCGC
>JAZLCX010000124.1:0-1876 GCA_045614425.1 Eubacteriales bacterium
GCCTTTATATACTCGGGCGTAGTTCCGCAGCAGCCGCCGATTACTCTTGCGCCGAGGCGTGTGAGATTTGCGACGGTTTCGGCAAATTCATCGGGGGTGACGTCAAAGACACTTTCGCCGCCCGAGAGCCTCGGAATTCCCGCGTTCGGCTTTACTACCGTGGGAACGGATGAGCATTTTATAAGCCGCTCAATAACTCCGTAAAGCTCCTTTGGACCGAGCGAGCAGTTAGCACCGACAGCGTCAGCGCCCATGCCCTCAAGCATTGCCGACATAGCCTCGGGGGATGCGCCGGTCATAAGCTTTCCGTCAGCGCCGTAGGCGTTGGTGACTATTACGGGAAGGGTAGAAGATTCCTTTGCCGCAAGAAGCGCCGCCTTGGTCTCGTAGGAGTCGTTCATCGTTTCTATGATTATAAGCTCAGCGCCGTATTTGACACCGAGAAGCACGGTTTTTTTGAACACGCCTACCGCGTCCTCAAAATCAAGGTCGCCGAGCGGACGGAGAAGCTTTCCCGTAGGACCGATATCGAGCGCAATGAATTTTTCCTGCTTGCCCACCGAAAAATCTCTTGCCATACGCGCGTTTTCAAACGCCGCCGAAACTATATTTTCAAGCTCGGCATCGGAATATTTAAGCGCGTTTGCGCCGAACGTATTCGTTGATACGACGTTGCTGCCCGCATCAAAATAGCTCTTGTGTATATCTCTTATAACCTCGGGGTGAGTTATATTCCATCTTTCGGGAAGCTCACCGGGCAAAAGTCCCTTTTCCTGCAAGAGCGTGCCCATGCCGCCGTCAAGAATTACTATGCTGTTTTTCAAAAAATCACGAAAATTCATTATTCAACACCTATAAATGCCGTCACGGATTTTGTCGGCGACATAAGCATACTTGTATTAAGTGAAAGTCCTATTTTTTTCTCGGGGGAAAGAATCGCGAAAATCTCCGACTGCACCGGAAGAGGAAGGTCGCCATAGCCGGGGCTGAAGCGCGGGCGAAGCCTCCGTCCGCCCGAAATATCACTGCAAAAGGCGTCGCAAAGCGCCTCAATTCTCTCAGCTCCTATCGCCTGCATCATAAGAGCTTGAGAGGGGACGGTGCGGCTGTATTTCATTATAAGCCTGTCAATTCCGATACCCACTGTCGCCGCGAAAATTATAGCGCCCCTGCACCCCGTGAGATTTTTTGCGAGCTTTTTCGACCTCACACGGAAGAATCCGAAATCAACCGAGTCTCCGTCAACCGAGAGGTCGGTTTCTATAAAGCACACCTTGTAGGATAGCAGGTCCTTTGCCTCGGCGAGCGAGGAGGCAAGAAGCTCGGAGAGCGAGCCGGTATCACCCGAAGCGCCTGCGTATCTTAAAATCTCGCGCTTGCTATAGGGGGGCGCGTCGTATATTTTAGTAATAACCCTCATATTTTCAGAATGTCCGAAAGGTTTTCTTGAATTTTTGCCGCTACGTCGGGCTTGTTCATCGAATATACGTGGACGTTTGTGATGCCGTTGGCGTAAAGGTCGATTATTTGGTCGGTTGCGTAGGCGATACCCGCCTGCTTCATAGCGGCAGGGTCGTGCCCAAACCTGTCTACAAGGCTGACAAAACGCCTCGGCATAAACGAGCCGGACAGCTTTATCGCGCGCTCAATCTGGCTTTTGTTCGTTATAGGCATAATACCCGGAATAATCGGCACGGTAATGCCCGCCTCGCGTATCTTGTATAGGAAGTTGTAGAGCAGGTTGTTGTCAAAAAACATCTGCGTCGTAAGAAAATCGCAGCCTGCGTCAACCTTTTCCTTCAGTCTTTTTATATCTTCATTCTGGTTTATGCTTTCGGGATGCACCTCGGGATAGCAAGCTCCGCCGATACAAAAA
>JAZLCX010000125.1:0-11108 GCA_045614425.1 Eubacteriales bacterium
CAGGTTCTCGTTGAGAAGAGCGTTAAGGGATATAAGGAAATAGAGTTTGAGGTTATGCGCGACGGCGAGGACAACGCCATCACCATCTGCGGAATGGAAAATATCGACCCCGTCGGAGTTCACACGGGTGACAGTATCGTCGTAGCTCCCATTATGACTCTTAACGACCATGACCTCAAGATGCTCAACGACAGCGCAATAAAGCTCATTCGCGAGCTTAAAATAGAGGGCGGCTGTAACGTTCAGTTCGCACTCAACCCCGAGTCCTCGGAATATTATCTCATTGAGGTAAACCCGAGAGTTTCGAGAAGCTCCGCACTCGCTTCCAAGGCGAGCGGATATCCCATCGCAAGAGTTACGGCAAAGATTGCCGTAGGTATGACGCTTGACGAGATTGAGGTTGCGGGAACAAAGGCTTCCTTCGAGCCCTCTCTCGACTACGTTGTAGCTAAATTCCCCCGCTTCCCCTTTGATAAATTCACATCCGTTCCCAACAAGCTCGGAACTCAGATGAAGGCAACCGGTGAGTGCATGAGTATCGGCTCGAACCTCGAGGAATGTCTTCTCAAATCCGTCCGCTCGCTCGAAACCGGCGTATATCACTTCTCCATGCCCAAATTTGAAAATATGGCAGAGGACAAGGCTCTTGAATATATTGCCGAATTCCATGACGACAACATTTTTGCGATAGCAGAGCTTATGCGCAAGGGACACGGCATCGACGAGATTCACGAAATAACGAAAATCACATCCTACTTCCTCGAATCCGTAAAGAAAATCATCGATATGGAATCCGCCCTCAAAAAGAACGTCGGCGACGCCGCGCTTCTTAAAGAGGCGAAGATTATGGGATTCTCCGATAAGCTCATTGCAAAGCTTTGGAACAAGCGCGAAATCGAGGTCTTTGATATTCGCAAGGCGGCAGGTATAATTCCCGCTTACCGCATGGTTGACACCGCGCACGTAGGCGCTTACATTCCCTACTTCTACTCCTCCTACACAGGTGAAAATCAGTCGAAGCTCACAAACAAGAAGAAGGTTGTCGTTCTCGGCGCAGGTCCTATAAGAATCGGACAGGGTGTTGAGTTCGACTACTCCACCGTACACGCGGTAAACACCATTCGCCGCCTCGGCTACGAATCAATAATCATAAACAACAACCCCGAAACCGTTTCCACCGACTACACTACGGCGGACAAGCTCTACTTTGAGCCGCTTACGGTTGAGGACGTTATGAACGTCATCGAGTTTGAGAAGCCCGACGGTGTAATTGCATCTCTCGGCGGTCAGACTGCGATAAACCTTGCCGCACCTCTTGCTGAGCGCGGAGTTAAGATAATCGGCACCGACTGCGATGCTATCGAGAGAGCCGAAAACCGCGACGCATTCGAGAAGATTCTCGAGGACCTTCAGATTCCTCAGCCGAAGGGTCAGGCCGTTACAAACATAGAGGACGGCGTGCGTGTAGCAAAAGAGGTCGGTTATCCCGTTCTCGTTCGTCCGAGCTTCGTTCTCGGCGGACGCGCTATGCAGCTCGTAGGAAACGAGGAGCAGCTTCGCCACTACTTAAGAACCGCCGTTGAAATAGACGTAGACAAGCCGGTTCTTGTCGACCACTACATTCAGGGTAAAGAGGTTGAGGTTGATGCAATCTGCGACGGACACGACGTATTCGTTGCGGGTATTATGGAGCTTGTTGAGCGCACGGGTGTACACTCGGGTGACTCCATCAGCGTTTACCCCTCCTTCTCGATTTCCGACAAGGTCAAGGGCAAGATTCTCACCTACTCCAAAAAGCTCGGTCTCGGAATAGGCATCATCGGTCTTTTCAACATTCAGTTTATCGTTGACAGCAACGAGGACGTATATATAATCGAGGTTAACCCCCGTTCGTCAAGAACGGTTCCCTTCCTTTCGAAAGCAACCGGATACTCGCTTGCCGACATCGCAACCGAGGTAATAATGGGCGCATCTCTTAAGGAGCTCGGAATATTCAGCATCTACCCCGAGGAGAAAAAGCGCTGGTACTGCAAGGCTCCCGTATTCTCCTACAAGAAGATTACGGGCGTTGACGCCTACCTTTCTCCCGAGATGAAGTCCACCGGTGAGGCTATCGGATATGACGACGACCTCTACCGCGCATTCTACAAGGCTCTTCAGGCATCCGGAATGACGCTTCAGAACTACGGCACGGTGCTTGTTACCATTGCCGACGCCGACAAGGCAGAGGCTCTTCCCCTCATCAAGAGATTCTTCAATCTCGGCTTCAACATCGAGGCAACAAGAGGAACAGCGACCTTCCTGAAGGAGCACGGAATAAAGACTCGCATCAAGGAAAAGCTCAGCACGGGTTCGTCCGACATCGCAACGACAATGAGAGCCGGACACATTGCATACGTAATCAATACAAGCGACATTTCCTCAACCGATCAGCAGAAGGACGGTCACGAAATACGCGCGCTTGCAGTCGAAACCGGCACTACAATGTTCACCTCTCTTGACACGGTAAGAGTTCTTCTCGACGTGCTTGAGGACATAACAATAACAATTTCTACGATTGACAGCTGATATGAAGACTACTGTATTTACACTCAAAACCAACAAAAAGATAGCTAAGAACACCTACGAGTGGACTCTCTCGGGCGATATCTCGGATATAACCCGCCCGGGACAGTTCGTCAACATCAAGCTCGACGGCTTCTATCTCAGAAGACCCATCTCGGTATGCAACGCAGAAGACGGCACTCTCACCCTCATATTCAAGGCGGTGGGCAAGGGCACGGAGAAGATGGCAGAGATGAAGCCCGGCGAGTACGTTGACATCCTTACCGGACTCGGAAACGGCTACGACCTTTCGCTTTCAGGCGACACCCCCCTGCTCATCGGCGGCGGTGCAGGCGTCCCCCCTATGTATATGCTCGCGAAGGAGCTTGTCGGCGAGGGCAAAAAGCCCACGGCAATTCTCGGCTTCGGCTCGGCTGACGAGGTCTTTTACAAGGAAGAGCTCGAGCGGCTCGGAGTAAAAGTAATCATTACCACCGCCGACGGCTCGGAGGGTATACGCGGATTCGTTACCGACGCTCTTTCCGACCTTTCATACAGCTATTTTTACACCTGCGGCCCCGAGCCTATGCTCAAGGCGGTTTACAACGCCGCCGAAACCTCGGGACAGTTCAGCTTTGAGGAGCGTATGGGCTGCGGCTTCGGTGCTTGTATGGGCTGCTCCTGCAAGACCAAATACGGAAACAAGAGAATCTGCCGCGAGGGCCCGGTTCTCGTAAAGGAGGAGATTATATGGTAAATTTAAAGACCAACCTTTGCGGAATCACGCTTGATAACCCCATAATCCCCGCGAGCGGTACGTTTGGCTTCGGCTATGAATTTGCCGAGCTTTACGATATAAATATGCTCGGCTCGATTTCCTTTAAGGGAACGACGCTTGAAGCGAGATTCGGAAACCCCACCCCGAGAATTGCCGAGTGCTCCTCGGGTATGCTTAACGCCGTCGGACTTCAGAATCCCGGTGTTAACGCGGTTGTAAGCACCGAGCTTCCCCGCCTTCGCAAATTCTTCAAAAAGCCGCTTATGGCGAACGTATCCGGCTTTTCCGAGGCTGAATACGTCAAAACCGTCGAGATTCTCGACAGCGAAAACGACATCGGCTGGTTTGAGGTCAACATTTCCTGCCCCAACGTACACGGCGGCGGAATGAGCTTCGGCACATCCCCCGAGGCTGCCGGCGAGATTACGAGAGCCGTCAGGCGTGTGACGAAAAAGCCGCTTATAATAAAGCTCACCCCCAACGTTACCGACATAGTATCGGTAGCAAAGGCCTGCGAGGCCGCGGGTGCTGACGGAATAAGCCTTATAAACACCCTTCTCGGTATGCGAATCGACCTCAAAAAGAGAGCGCCGATTCTTAAGAACAAGACCGGCGGATATTCCGGTCCCGCAGTTTTGCCTGTTGCCGTACGAATGGTGTACCAGGTCTATGACGCCGTAAAGATTCCCATTGTGGGAATGGGCGGAATTTCCTCTGCCGAGGACGTTATAGAGTTCATGATGGCGGGTGCTACCGCCGTTGAGGTGGGCGCTGCCAACCTTGTAAACCCCTATGCGTGCCGCGATATCATAAACGACCTGCCGCGCGTTATGGAAAAATACCGTATAGAGAGCCTCTCCGACATCATAGGCGCGGCTCACGGATAATCCGAACACGCTCTGAATTCTTGTTTTTCGGAGCATTCGGCACTTATCTCTCTTGCAATTAAAATCAAAAAGAACGGAGAATAAATATGGGACGCGACGTCATTATTGCCTGCGACTTTGCAAGCGCCGAGGACACCTTTAAGTTCCTCGATAAATTCGAGGGCAAAAAGCCCTTTGTAAAAATCGGTATGGAGCTTTTCTATGCAGAGGGCCCCTCGATAGTAAGAGAAATTAAAAAAAGAGGTCACAAGATTTTCCTCGACCTCAAGCTTCACGATATTCCCAACACCGTAAAAAAGTCAATGGCGGTCCTTTCCCGTCTTGACGTTGATATGACAAACCTTCACGCAGGCGGAACCGTGCCGATGATGAAGGCGGCAATCGAGGGTCTCACCCGTCCCGACGGAACAAGACCTATTCTCATCGCCGTTACTCAGCTCACCTCGACCGATGAGGAGACAATGAAGCGCGACCTTCTTATAAACGAGCCCATCGCAGAGGTCGTTATGCACTACGCCGAGAACGCAAAAATCGCAGGTCTTGACGGCGTTGTCTGCTCGCCTCTCGAAGCCGGCAAGGTACACGAAAGATGCGGCAAGGACTTTGTTACCGTGACACCCGGTGTAAGATTTGCCGACGGTGACAAGGGCGACCAGAAGAGGGTTATGACTCCCGAGGACGCAAAGAAGATAGGCTCGGATTACATCGTTGTAGGAAGACCTATTACCGCTGCTCCCGACCCCGTTTCAGCATACGAGCGCTGCATAAGAGAATTCGTTGACTAATAATCTGAAAGGACGTAAAAATGGAAAGCTATAAGAGAGAATTTATAAAATTTCTTGAGGGCGCGGGCGTTCTCAAGTTCGGAGATTTCACGGCGAAAAGCGGAAGAAAGATTCCCTATTTCATCAATGCCGGAGATATAAAAACGGGCGAGCAGATTTCTAAGCTCGGCGAGTTCTACGCAAAGGCGTATCTCGAAAAGGTAGGAAATAAAAAGGCTGTTCTTTACGGCCCCGCATACAAGGGCATTTCAATCGCGGTTTCCTCTGCGGTTGCTCTTGCAAAGGAGGGACTCGACCTCCCCTTCTTCTTTAACAGAAAGGAAGCCAAGGACCACGGAGAAGGCGGCGTTTTCGTCGGCTACACCCCGAAGGGCGAGGATATAGTTATCGTTGAGGACGTTATCACAGCCGGAACGGCAATCCGCGAGAGCATGGAAATTCTCTCCTCTCTTAAGGACTCGAAGGTAATAGCAACCTTCGTTATGGTAGACCGCAAGGAAAAGGGCAAGGGCGAGAAGTCGGCTATGGCAGAGGTCGGAGAGGAATTCGGATTCCCGGTTTATTCCGTAGTTGACGTTTACGACATTATCGAATATCTCGAAGAGGATGAATCGAACCGCGAAAACGTAGAGCGCATAAAGAAGTACCTTGAGGTATACGGCGCTAAAGCGTAAAAGGAGATTTTTCAACATGAGAAACCTTATAGATATCCTTGATTTTTCGGTGGAGGAAATCGACGAGCTTTGCGGCGTTGCAGACGGTATTTTAGCACGCCCCGAGGCATACGCCGAGTCCTGCCGCGGCAAAATTCTCGGAACACTCTTCTTTGAGCCCTCGACGAGAACAAGGCTCAGCTTCGTTTCGGCAATGATGAGCCTCGGAGGAAACGTGCTTGGATTTTCTGCTGCGGGCTCGTCCTCGGTCACAAAGGGCGAAACTCTTGCCGACACTATAAGAATGGTATCCGCATACAGCGACATAATCGCTATGCGCCACCCAAGAGAAGGTGCGCCGATAGTTGCCTCATCGGTTTCATCGGTTCCCATTATCAATGCGGGCGACGGCGGACACTATCACCCCACTCAGACGCTCACCGACCTCTTCACAATAAGAAGACTCAAGGGCGGCTTTGACGGGCTCACCGTCGGTATCTGCGGCGACCTTAAATACGGAAGAACCGTTCACTCGCTCATCGCAGCTATGACAAGATACAAGAACGTAAAATTCGTCCTTATCTCCCCCCGCGAGCTTGTACTTCCCGACTACATCAAGGAGGAATTCCTTGAGAAATTCGGAATCGAGTACACCGAGTGCGAAAATCTTGAAAAGGCAATCCCCTCGCTTGACATTCTCTATATGACGAGAATTCAGGGCGAAAGGTTCTCCGACAAGGCAGAATACGAGCGCCTTAAGGACATCTACGTGCTTACAAAAGAAAAGCTTTCGACGGCAAAGGGCGACCTTGCGGTTATGCATCCCCTGCCCCGTGTTAATGAAATCCACACAGACGTCGATTCCGACAGCCGTGCAAGATATTTCGAGCAGGCAGCAAACGGAAGATATATAAGAATGGCTCTTATCCTTAAGCTTCTTCGGGAAAAGACCAGAGGCTCTTCGGCGGTACAAGGCGAGGAGGACAAGTCGCTCGTTTGCGAAAACCCCCTTTGCATAACCAAGACAGAGCGCGGAATCCGTCATCTTTTCAAGGGCGGCGCGTGTGTATACTGCGACCAGAAGGCAAGCAAAGCGAAATAATAACAAATAAAAGATAATTTTTACCGCCGTGTCATTTTTGCTGATACGGCGGCTCTTTTTTCGGATAAGAGAATCAAAAAAGTGTAAATTCTCGCTTCTTCTCGCTCTCTATTCATAATTTATTAACAATACTCAAAATGTAATACTAATATTAATAAATTCTAATGCTAATACTAATAAATAAATACTAATTAGTATTAGAATACTAATAAAATACTAATAAATAATACTAATACTACTCTAATACTAATCCTCAAAAAGTTCGACTACGAGGCAGCGTACGAGCGAGCTGTCGAGCGCTCGTACGGAAAAAATAACCGAGCGAAAGAACAAAAACGTTCAGTGCCCGGTTACATATTAAATTTGCGCTGCGGTTAGCCGCAAACACTCCCTATATACTCTAAAGGAACAGCGGTCTTAGCTGCTTTCCCTCTCGCATTTTGGAAAAGGCGTCGCCGAGCCTTGAAAAATCGGCGACAAGCGAGTGTGGCTTTCCTATCGGGTCGTCCTGCGAAAGCGGAACAAAATACACCGATTTGCGTGTCAGAAGCTTTGCAATATTCCCGAGATTTTGCGACATGGCGTCGTTTGAGGCGAGCGCTATCAAAAGCGGTCTGTCACAGCGCAGATGCGCCTTTGCCGCCATTGTCACCGCGGTGTCGGTAATGCCGTTTGCTATTTTTGCGAGGGTGTTGCCCGTGCAGGGTGCTATTATAAGGTATTCAAGAGGGGTTTTCGGCCCAAGCGGCTCCGCCTCGCTTATCGTGCGGACAATCGGGCGAGAGGACATACTCTCCACCTCTTTTATGAAATCCTCAGCCTTATAAAATCTCGTGTCGGTAGTATATACGTTTTCGCTCATTATCGGCAAAAGGTCATAGCCTTCGGAAATCAGCCGACCGTATTCCGAGAGCGAGCGTTTAAGTGTGCAAAATGAGCCCGTAAAGGCATATCCTATCATTTGAAACCTCTTAAATTGTCTTTGTTATCTTCCGCCGGAAAAGAGGCGGCGTCTTACTGCCGAGGTGTATGCGGCTGCCGCACTTATCGGGTAGATGCGCTCGGGGAGCGACGGCAGAAGCTCAACTCCCGAAACCTCACTAAAATTTCTGCCCGATGCAAGCTCCAAGACCCTCATTCCCTCGGGTACTCTTCCCGACGGAAAAAGCGAGTTAAGCTCACACGGTGCTGTATTTATAATTATATCGACGTCGGTATTTTCAGCTCCCGACCGAAGAAGCTCGCCAAGTGATACAAGGTCAACACCGCACTCGCCAAGCTCTATGCGTGTGAGCGGTCTTCGCGAGCATATTTTGACACCCGCCCCGAAAAAGAGAAGAATTTCTGCAAGGCGCGAGCCTATTCTTCCATAGCCGATAATCAAAAATTTCATGTCGGATACAGCCCTCTTTTCGCTGTTCATAATATATCCCAGCGTGGCTATGGCGGTAATATAGGCATTCTCCGAGAGAAACTCCCCATCCTCGGATAAATCAAGGAGCGAAGCCTCAAATGAGAGCGCCCTCTCGCGATAGGACTCCGGAAGACCGTAACCTACCACAAGGCTTTCGCGCCCTGCGTTTGCGAGGGTGTCGGAGAGCGGAATGTCCGTGCCGTTAACGTGCACGCCATCCCTCGTTGTCGGAACGGGAAGAAGTATTAAGCGGCGCTCCGTGTCAATTTTAGAGCACATCTCGGCCGCAATTCTGAGCCTCTCGCCCGTGCCGTATGTTTCTGTATTCATCTATCAATATGACCGTTCTTTGTTTTTGGGGAGAGCCCCGCTATATAGAAAAAGGAAGCTCCCCACACTTTTATTCTATGCAAAAGGGGCGTATTCTGTTGAATACACCCCCGTGGATCTATTGATAGTATCAGCAATTTTTAAGCATGGTTGCCGTTGCGGTAAACTCTATATTTTTCTCAACGCCGCCTCTTGTCACGTTTATCACAACGCGGCTTCCCGCCCTTGCGTAAAGCATAGCGTCTATAACGTGGTGAATACGGGTTACCTCGGCAGTTTTGCCGTCAACCGTTATTGAATTTATCAGGTCGCCGACAGAGAGAAGCCCCTTGATTTGCGAGGACTTTTCGATAGATATTATGATGACTCGCTCGCGTTTATGAATTTTTCCGGTCTCGACGTCATAGTCGGTTGAATACTCATCGACACCTACGGTAACACCCATAAGACAGCGCTTGACCGTGCCGTCCGAGTAAAAAATCGCGTTGTCGGCAATCGCCTTTGCGACGTTTGACGGTATCGCGTAGCCGATATTGTTGATGCTGTCGTCCGCCTCTCTGGCATTTATTATGCCTATAAGCTCGCCCTTATCATTAAAGAGTCCGCCACCCGAGTTTCCGCTGTTTACCGCCGCATCGGTACGCATTACCCGCACCTCTATCCGAGTGTCGCTTATCTGAAGAAAAATTTCCTGGCTGTCAACGTTGATATGTCCGACCGTTGCCGAAATTCCCATCGCTCCGGGGTTGCCTATCGCAATAGCCGTGTCAAGAATTGCAACCTCGTCCGAGTTCGCCACAGTCACAGCTCTCGCATTGCTTTCCATAAGCACGGTGCTTCCGGTGATTTTGAGAACGGCTATGTCGTAGTTTATAGCCCCGCCGACGTACTTCGCCTCAATAGCATAGCTTTTTTCGCTTGCGGTCGGTCTTTCCATTCCGTAAAGATTAACGTATATCTCGTCGGAAATTCCGCCCTTTGTAACAGCAAGAGAATCGTATACGATGTGATAGTTCGTTATGATGTAGGCGTCGCCCTTGTTTTTGTCAAGCGAGTATATGACGCCCGAGCCGTATGAGGTCGTCTTTTTGATCGAGCCCGATTCATTCATTTCAAACGTGCACGCCACGGTCACCGAGGAAAGTAGTGCCTTGCTCGCGGCAAGAAGGTTTTTGTCCGCGGTCGACGTGATGTTTATTTCTTCGTAAATCGAGCCGCCCTGAAGGTTAATGGTAGTATTATCGGGTGTGTTGCCGAGGTCCCCGACTTCAATAGACGGAAGCACACAGGACGAAAGCGATACTACCGACATTACAACGACAAGCAGTGCCGCAAGAAGCTTCTTTTTCATAATTTCTCCGTTCTGCCGCGAATGCGGCTGAGGTGCATTGGGTATAGTTTATTCTACACGCGTTTTTTTATCACGCTGTTAATAAAATTATCTTTTTATGTTAATTTATTCTTAGTTTCGTTTTTATTATTCTTGAAAAACTGATAGAGCCTGCACTCAAGCATTCCGTTATAGAGCTTGCGCACCTTGTCGGCTCGGCGGCCGTAGAGTCTTTCGAAATAAGGGTGCGAGGTAATTACGTATACCTGCCAGGGCGCAAGAGAGCGAAAATGCACACCCATCGTGCGATACAGCTCCTCGACCTCTCTTTCGCTTCCCATTCTCTCGCCGTACGGGGGATTTGTAACTATCGTCGCACGGCGGCCCGGGGCTGAAATTTTGCGGCAATCCATTCGAAAGGCGCGGACGGTATCCGAAACACCCGCCGCCCTCGCATTACGCTCTGTAAGTGCCACACACTCGGGGGATATATCCGAGGCAAAGACCTCAAATTTAACACGCCTCTCACCGTCTCGCGCTTCCTCGCGCGCCATTTTCCATATATCGCGGCTTATAAAGGGAAACCTCTCTGCTGCAAAGGAACGCGACACACCGGGGGCAATTCCGCGCATTTTCATTGCAGCCTCGATTGCTATCGTACCGCTTCCGCACATGGGGTCCCAAAGAAGAACCTCCTCGCGAGGTCTTGATATCGCAGCGATGGCGGCGGCAAGCGTTTCTCTTATCGGAGCTTCGTTTGCCTCTTTTCGATATCCGCGCTTATGAAGCGGGACACCCGAGGTATCTATCATAAGAGTTGCGAGGTCGTTAAGTATGAAAAATTCGACCTGAAATTTAACACCGCTCTCGGCAAAGTAGGAAATTCCGTATTTCTCGGACATTTTTCTGACTATCGCCTTTTTGACTATGGACTGACAGTCGGGAATCGAAAAAAGCTTTGACCTTATCGAATGGCCCTTGACGGGAAAGGCGTCGTCCCTGCCTATAAATGCCGGCCAGTCAAGAGCGCGAGTGCCCTCAAAAAGCTCCTCGAAGCTCTCGGCGCGGAATGAGCCGAGCTTTATATAAACGCGCTCGGCGTAGCGCAAAAAAACGTTGGAGAGGGCAATCGCCTCCTCGTCACCGAGAAAGGTCACGCGCCCGTCCATCGTGGATATTCTTTCATAGCCGAGGGCATCAATCTCCTCGCCGAGCAAATGCTCAAGGCCGAACAGACAGGTGGCAACCAGCTCAATCTTCATAAGCTTCTCCTTTGGGGCTTGAA
>JAZLCX010000126.1:0-15800 GCA_045614425.1 Eubacteriales bacterium
CTTCTTAAGCGCTATAGGGCAGGAGACAGAGAGGCGGGCGAGGCTCTTGCCGCACTCAATGCTCCCTTGGTTTATAAAATTGCGGGTAAGTTCACAGGGCGCGGAGTTGATATCGAGGAGCTTGTTGAAACGGGGAATATCGGGCTTGTAAAAGCCTTCAATACCTTTGATTTTTCGCGCGAGTGCGCCTTTTCGACCTATGCCGTGCCGCTTATTTTCGGGGAGATACGCCGATTTTTAAGAGACGACGGAATGATAAAGGTCTCGCGCGAGACCAAGAGGATATCCGCCATTCTTTCAGCCGAACGGGAGCGCAGACTTAATGCGGGAGACGACACGGGTATAGCCTCACTCGCTTCAGCCGTCGGTATATCGGCCGAGGATGCCGCAGTTGCGCTTTTTTCGGCGTCGCCCGTTCGCTCGCTCGATGAGGCGGCGTATGACGGCGAGGATTCAGTAACCCTCGCTTCGACCGTCTCCGACGAGGATGAGGGAATACGCGAGTTCGACCGGCTCGCTTTGAGACTCGCCATAGAAAAGCTCGAAAAAACCGCGCGGAAAATAATTATATTAAGGTACTTTAAGGATTTTTCCCAGGCGCGCACGGCAAAAATCCTCGGTCTTACGCAGGTGAAAATCTCGCGCGAAGAGAAAAAAATCCTCGAAAAACTGCGAAAGGAGCTATCTTAACGCCCGCACGCGTTTAATATTTTTAATTATATAAAGTAAAATGTTAACAAATTGTGAAAAATAAGGAAATCTATTGATTTTTCAGTGGCGTTAGTATAGAATATAAACGTGAGTCTTAGCACTCAAAAACGAGGAGTGCTAAATTAAAGAAATATGGAGGAAATTCAAATGAAGCTCAGACCTTTACTTGATAAGGTTGTACTTAAAAAAGTTGAAGCTCTTGAAACAACTAAGGCGGGAATTATTCTTCCCGATTCCGCAAAGGAGAAGCCCGAGGTTTCGGTAATCGTTGCGGTTGGCCCCGGCGGTATCGTCGACGGCAAGGAGGTTGTTATGACTCTCAAAGAGGGTGAAAAGGTAATAACCGGCAAATACTCCGGCACACAGGTTAAGCTTGACGGTGTTGAATACACCATAGTAAGCCAGTCGGATATACTCGCAGTAGTTGAGTAATATAAAGAAATAATCTAAGGAGAAAATATAATGGCTAAGGAAATCATTTACGGCACAGAGGCAAGAGCCGCTCTTCTTCGCGGCGTAGACAATCTTGCCAATACCGTTAAAATTACACTCGGTCCTAAGGGAAGAAACGTAGTGCTTGAAAGAAAGTTCGGCGCTCCCCTTATCACCAACGACGGTGTTACTATTGCAAAGGAAATAGAGCTTGAAAACCCCGCAGAGAATATGGGTGCGCACCTTGTACGTGAGGTTGCAACCAAAACAAACGACGCGGCAGGTGACGGTACTACTACCGCAACGCTTCTTGCTCAGTCGCTCATCCACGAGGGTATGAAGAACGTTGCAGCCGGCGCAAACCCCATGATTTTAAGAAAGGGTATATTCAAGGCTGTTGATGCTGCTGTTGAAGCACTTAAGGCTAATTCCAAGAACGTTAACGGCAAGGACGATATCGCAAGAGTAGGTGCGGTTTCCGCGGGCGACGATTCTATCGGAAATCTTATTGCCGACGCTATGGATAAGGTTACGTCCGACGGAGTTATCACCGTTGAGGAGTCCAAGAGCGCAGAGACCTACAGCGAGGTTGTTGAGGGTATGCAGTTCGATCGCGGATACCTCTCTCCCTATATGGTAACCGATACCGATAAGATGGAGGCAACTCTTGACGACTGTCTCATTCTTATCACCGACAAGAAAATATCCAACATTCAGGAAATCCTTCCCCTTCTTGAGCAGATCGTTCAGTCGGGCAAGAAGCTCCTTATCGTAGCCGAGGACGTAGAGGGTGAGGCTCTTACGACTCTCGTTCTCAACAAGCTTCGCGGCACGTTCACCGTTGTTGCGGTAAAGGCTCCCGGCTTTGGCGACAGACGCAAGGAGATGCTTCGCGACATCGCAACTCTTACGGGCGGCGAGGTTATCACAAGCGAGCTCGGTCTTGAGCTTAAGGACGCGAGCGTTGCACAGCTCGGCCGCGCAAGACAGGTTAAGGTAACAAAGGAAAACACCATCATCGTTGACGGTGCAGGCGACAAGCAGGCAATAGCAGAGCGCGTAGGACAGATTCGCGCGGCTATCGAAATCGCTACATCCGAGTTTGACAAGGAGAAGCTCTTCGAGCGTCTTGCAAAGCTTGCAGGCGGTGTTGCGGTTATCAAGGTCGGTGCTGCTACCGAGGTTGAAATGAAGGAAAAGAAGCTTCGCATCGAGGACGCTCTCAACGCTACCAAGGCAGCGGTTGAAGAGGGTATCGTAGCAGGCGGCGGTGTTGCACTCATAAACGTAATCGATGCTGTTGATGCGGTTGCGGCAGGTCTTGAGGGTGACGAGAAAACCGGTGCGATTATCGTTTCTAAGGCTCTCTCCGCTCCCATGCGTCAGATTGCTGACAATGCAGGTCTTGACGGCTCTGTAATCATCTCTAAGATTCGCGAGTCCGGTAAGGTTGGCTACGGCTTTGACGCTTACAAGGAGGAGTACTGCGATATGATCGAGCGCGGAATCGTCGATCCCGCTAAGGTTACTCGCTCGGCTCTTCAGAATGCGGCATCCATCGCTTCCACAGTTCTTACTACCGAGTCGGTAGTTTACGACAAGAAGGAAGATAAGCCCGCGCCTCTTCCTCAGGCTCCCGACATGGGCGGAATGTACTGATAAAATCAGAATAAAAAATCGGCACGGCGGTAGTGTATCTCTATCCCCGTGTCGTTTTTTTCTTCTTATTCGGGGGCTATTATTCATATTGACCAAAAAGAGCGAATAAAAAGTTTTCATTTGGCTATTTTGCCTATTACATTTTTCGACAGAATATGGTAAAATAACAGTAGATTTCATTTGCCTTTTTGGAGGGAATTTTCGATGCACGTCATAGGTGAGCGAGTGCTTTATTCATCAAACGGAGTTATGGAAATTGCTGATATCAGGGATGAGGAAATAGGTGACACCTCCCGCAGATATTACGTGTTAAATAAGCTTGATTCTACGTCGTCCGCGCAGATTTTCGTGCCGGTCGATAACGAGAAGCTTGTCGGAAATATGTTCCCGGTTCTCACAAAGGAGGAAGCGCTTGATTTGATTTCGCGCGCACCGAGTATTCAAGAGCTTGACTGGCCGACGAGCAGCCGCGCCCGTGCCGATAAATTTCAGTCGGTGCTAGATTCGGGCGATAGGGAAAGGATAATAGCTCTCATAAAGGCGATACATAATAACGGCGAGCGGCGAAAGCTTGAGGGGAAAAGAAATTTTCTTTCCGATGACGCGATTATGCTTCGAGCGAAAAGGCTCATTTATTCGGAGCTTGCCTTGGTGCTTGAAAAGAGCGAAGAGGAGTTTTCGGATTTTATTTTTAAATAAAAAACAAGGCGACGCGGGCATAAAAGCTAACCCGTGTCGCCTCTTTTTTTGTAAACCGTTATTTCTTTCGGCAGACTGCCTTGAAGCTGCAGTAGTCGCAGGGGGAGTCCTTTTTCTTTTCGGTGAGCGAGATATTGCCGCGCTTCATATCCGCGGCAATCTCTTTGATTTTGCCGCCGATTTTGTCGTTGATATCATCCCAGCCCGAAGGGGTGTAAAGAAATTTTTCATAGTTTGAGTATACAGTGCCGTCATTTTTCAGCTTTATCGGAATATAGTCGGGATTCATTGCCGCTATTGACTCAGAGCTCTTCAGTAACATTCCCTTGCGCTGTTGCTTTTTTGCTATTTCAGCGCGCTCGGATTCGGCGTTGTCGTGCGGAACGGTAACGTCGCTCATGTCGGTTTTTATATATATTACACCTGCGGGAATTATTTTTCCGCCCTCGCCTACTCCAAGCTCGCGCTTGAATTCGATGCTGTCGGTGTCGGTGATAGCCTTCAGATAAAGGAACATCTGCAGATTCTTGCCCTCGTCGATATCACTCGGCGAAAAGTCCTTTTTGCCGGTTTTATAGTCTATGACTCTCACGTAAACGTCGGGGTCGGACTCTCGGGTGTAGGTATCAACTCTGTCGATGCTTCCGTATACGTATGCCTTCTTGCCCTCTCCGATATCAAATGTGGCAGGGCGCGGCAGAAGCTCGTTTTCACCGTCTATTTTAAGTTCAAAGAAGCGAGGAACGAAATCAGCGTCTCGAAGCTCGTCGCAAAGTCCGTCGATTATCGGCATTGAGCTCTGGCAAAGACGGTCGATGAGGACCCCCGTTCTTTTGGATGCGGGAGCTGATTTATCAATCACTGATGAAAGATATTTTTTTGCGGCGCGCTCTACAATATCCCTCTTTCTTTCCTGAGAAACGTCACCGGCAGACTCACCGGAATCGCTGAGCTCGCCGAAGAAGCTCTCGAGTATTGAGTGCACAAAGCTGCCTATATTCCGAGCGTCAAATTCGGCACGCTCCCCCTCTTTGAGCTTGATATTGTATTTAAGATAGTAGGCAAACGGGCAGTTCACGTATGATTCCAGCCTCGTTTGTGTGAGCGGAATATCACCGGGGTATATGCTTTTTGCCACCTCTTCGGTTATAGAGACGGCGTTATTTGATATATCGCCCATAGCAACCGAAACCTCGCGCGCACAACCCGATGCGATAAGCGCCTCGCGGACGGGCGCCCGACCTATATATTCGAGCGATGCGGCGGGGAAATAAAGTATATCGTCAAGCTGAAGCTCATCTATCCTTATGGGAGATATTGCGCCCGAGGAAATCTCTTTTATCCGACCTATTATCTCGGAAGCGGATGACGGAGTCAGCGACTCGGTTCTCGTTGAGTAAGTGAGAGTCACGCTCTCCTTTGCCGATGAAAAGGCGCGCAAAAAGAAGAAAAGCTCTCTTGCGTAGGGTATATTTCTTTCGGGTCTTTCCATAGCGCCAAGCGAAGCAAGAGTTTCCTTGTCGCGCTCGGTAAAGTAGGATGCGGGTGTAGCGCTTCTCGGAAATTCCCCAAGATTTACTCCGATGACGTAGATGTGGCGCTTCTCCGAAAGGCGAAGCATATCTGCCGAGCCAAGCGTTACCTCGTCGTAATTTGCGGGGATTTTTCCTATGTCCGCCGACGCGAGAATTACTCCGAGCTGACTGAAAAATCCGCGCGAGTCTGTCGGTGTATCACCGAGCACGTCGACTACCGTGTCGAGCGAGGATATAATTATCTGCCAGAGCATTGCATTCTCGTCCGCCGCCGAATTTTCGCCGAGCGCGGACAGGGTGTCGCATCTTTCGGCTATTTTTTTGTCAAGAGATACCGAAATCAGAAAATCGGCAAGAGCGCCCGCATACTCGCGTACGGTTTTTGATTTATCGAGATTTTTCTTGAGAAGTACGAGCGGCTCCATGACGGCTTTCTTCGTCCCGTTTATCCGCGCGAGAAGAGCGTCCGTATCTCCGCTTCTTCTTTCGGTATAGCCGTCGGGGTTCATATTCCAAATTTCCCCGTCCGTAAAGCTCTCGCCCGAGAGCTGCCAGGTTTCCGTATAAAGCTCAAATTCGTCGCACGCCTCGGCAGAGATACCCGTAAAGCCGCATTTCATATACGATATTACAGCCTCGCGCGAAAAACCGCTCTCAACCGCGGAGGATGCCGCGAATATCATCTTTACAGCTTCGTATGAATAGATGTTTTTAGACCTTGCGTTGAAGCAGGGAATATTTGCCGCGGAAAGCGAGCTGTCGATAATGCCGGAGTATTTTTGAAGGTCACGGGCGACTATCGCAAAATCGCGGTAGCTTCTACCACCCATTACCCGACGCTTGATATCTGCCGCCACGAAATCGCATTCTTTATAGGGGTCGTTTGCCTCAAAGATACGGAGCGTGTCACGGTATTTTTCAAAATTATCGGTTGCGGGAGATGTGAAATTGCGGAATATCTGCGAGGATACCTCGGCAAGAAGCGGGGGCAGAGACGAAAGGTGTGCTTCGCTATGGGTAAGTATTTTTTTCGCGCCGGAAAGGTCGGCGAGTCTTATAAGCCGCTCCTTCGTTGCCTTGATTTCGGAAAATTCAAAATGCTCGTAGACCGCGCGCGAAATCGGAAGATGTACGGTTACGTCCGCTGAGCGAATCAGCTCGTGTATGACCTTATACTGAGGCTCGGTAAACGAGGTGAAGCCCGAGAAGAAAAAGTGAGTGTTTTTGAAAAATCCGGGGTTGTCGCAGAGCTTCTTTGCAAGTCCCTCGCATTCGTCGGCGCCGTTTAAATTTTTATCCCTCAGATTTTTCTCGAAAAGCGCCATAATTTTCGCGATATCCGAGAGCTTTGACGAAAGTCGGGAATTTTTAAGTATCTCTTCGTTTTCGCTGAGAGTCCAGAGTCCGTCAGCCGTGAGTGAGGCGCTCCTCATCTCCGATACGGCAAGAAGAGCCTTTTCGACAAGACCCGTGTTGACTTCTTTGCTGCTCATAATATTTAAAACGGGGGAAAGCTCGGAGAGAGTCTTCCACATTATAAGCGCCTTTTTACCGCGGTCTGCATACTCGCCGGCAATACCGCCGAGGCTTCTGTAAACCGTGTTTGCAAGTCGCGTGAAGTTAGTGACCTCAAAGAAAAGCGGGGCGTTAGTCGGCAGTGTCGGGTATATATCCTTTTCTGCAATTACCGCCTGCTGCTCGGGGACTATGAGATATGCGCGCTCGCCGCGAAGAGTAAGCTCTTTAATTTTTTCCTTGAGCGTGCCGTATGCGTCGGAATAGAATCCGCCTTCGATTATTTCGAGCAAAGCGTCTCACCCCCTATGTATTTTTCGTCGATTTTATATCCGCATTTGCGCGAGGAAATTATTATTTTCTCGCCGTGAATTTCAAGCTTTTCGCGCAGATAGTGTATATACACGTTTATGACGCCCGAGTCGGCGCCGTCGCCCCATACTTCCGATAAAATTTCATCGCGCGTTGCAAATCCGCCGCCTCTTTTTAAGAGTGCACAAAGCAGGGAAAACTCAACCTCGGTGAGCTTTATCCGCTCGCCCTTGAGAAGAGCCGCTCGCTCCTCGGCAATAACGGTGAGGATAGTGTCTCCTTTCGTCTCATCGGAAATAAGAGCCGCCACCGTGCCGAGAGGAAACGGAATTTTGAGGTCGCAGCCGGAGTCGGTGCGGCTCATGGTAACAGCACCCGAAGGAAAGCTTTTCACGGTGTCAACGTCGGCAAAGACGAGCGTTGCCGCCGTCTTTTCGGCACCGCCGAAAACGACCTCGACCCCCTCGGGAGCATCGAGTCTTATTTTCTGAAAAAGATATCTGTCGGCGGTGTAGACCGCAACCGTTTTCTTCATTTCAATCTCCATTTCGCAGAAAGTTTAACAAAATTCTCGATACGTTACACGTCGATGTGGGGTAGGGTCCCACATCGAGAGAATTTCATAGCGTGAAGAAATAAGGCGTCTTGCCTACGAGTCCTTTTCACGCCGAGAGTTTTTTTCTAATTTATTAGAATCATTATACACGAATTCCGACCTCTTGTCAATAAGCGACGGAGATATTATAAAGAAATATCAATAAAAGCAATGCCTTAGGCAATTTTTGCAATTGTTGAATTGAGTTCTATATTGTATAATTAGATTGATTAAATAAAACCAAAGGAGTTCTACTTTTATGAACAGTGAAATGCTTAAAGAGCTTTATTCTATCGGTCTTATACCGGTAATCAAGATTGAAAATCCCGACGACGCAGTTCCGCTTGCGAAGGCGCTCATCGACGGCGGTCTTCCCGCAGCCGAGATAACCTTCAGAACGGCATGCGCCGCAGAGGCTATAAAGAATATCACCGAGGCATATCCCGATATGTTTGTCGGTGCGGGAACGGTTCTTACCACCGAGCAGGTTGATGCCGCAATAGCTGCCGGCTCGAAGTTCCTCGTATCCCCCGGCCTTAACCCCAAGGTAACCGCATACGCACTCTCAAAGGGAATAACAATGATTCCCGGATGCTCCAACCCCTCCGACGTTGAGGCGGCGCTTGAGCTTGGTCTTGACACTGTAAAATTCTTCCCGGCAGAAGCTGCGGGCGGTCTCAAAATGCTTAAGGCTATGGCAGGACCCTACGGCCAGCTTAAATTCATGCCTACCGGCGGAATCAATGCCGACAATATTGTTGAGTACCTTAAATTCAACAAGATAATTGCCTGCGGCGGCTCGTTTATGGTTAAGGACGAACTCGTTAAGGAGAAGAAGTGGGACGAAATCACCGCTCTTACGAGAAATGCCGTTGCCAAGGTTCTCGGTTTTGAATTCGTTCATATGGGAATCAACGCCGAGTGCAAGGAGGAGGCTGAGCGCAATGCGAAGCTCTTCGAGGCTATGTTCGGTATGCCGCTCCGTTATACCTCAAAGTCTATTTTTGCCGCAAAGGAATTTGAGTTTATGAATTCCAAGGGCCCCGGAAAGTGCGGTCACATCGGAATTGCTACCAACTTCCTTGACAGAGCGATGGCATATCTTTCCCGCTTCGGCATCGAGTTTGACGAGGAGTCTATGAAGCGTGACGAGAAGACAGGCAAGCCCACCTTCGTTTATATTAAGGGCGAGTTCTCGGGCTTTGCTATACATCTTCTTCAGAAGTAAGATTAATCGGGATAAGCCCAAATCCATATTGCATTCAGAAAGAGTGAGCACGCAAGACAAAAATCTTGTATGCTTGCTCTTTTTTATGTTGGGCGCCGCGACCGAATAAAAAAGAGCAAGCTTCACGACCGCAAAGCAGAAGGGTGCTCTGATGTCCAATGTTCATATATTATTTTAAATTATACTATTTACAAAAGGCGCGAAATGTGGTAGAATATTCGGGAAAGGCGGTTCGTTATGCGAATAGATAAGTTTATTTCGGAGTGCAAGGTTGCATCGCGCAAGGAAGCGGCAGCGGCGGCAAGACGAGGTGAGGTTTTGGTTGACGGTGTGCCCGTGCGCGACGTATCGGCGCACATAAATCCCGACACCCAGACCGTAAGCTATATGGGGCGTACCCTTAACTATGAAAAATTCATCTACGTTATGCTGAATAAGCCCGCGGGCTACGTCAGCGCAACCGATGACAAAAGTCTGCCATACGTGACCGAGCTTTTGCCCGAAAACCTCAGACGGCGCGAGCTTTTCCCGGTCGGAAGACTTGACCGCGATACAGTCGGGCTTATGATACTTACGAATAACGGAAAGCTTGCCCACACGCTTCTTTCGCCGAAGCGGCACGTGGAGAAAAAATATATCTTCACCGCGACCGACCCGCTTCCGCCATCTGCCGAGCAGATTTTTTTGGACGGCGTAACTCTTGCCGACGGGTATGAGTGTAAGAGCGCGGGCCTTGTGCTCGCAGAGGACCGAATGAGCGGTGAAATTACGCTCACCGAGGGCAAATACCACCAGATTAAGCGTATGATAGCTTCGCTTGGCAGTAAGGTCGTGAGCCTTGAGCGAATAAGCTTTGCCGACATAGCACTTGATAGAGGGCTTTCGCGCGGCGAGTGGCGCTATCTTACCGAAAATGAAATTAATTCTCTTTTAGAGAAAGCAAAATAACATACTTGGAGAAAACAATGGACATCGTAAAAACACTGGCAAAGGAATTCGGAATTAAGGACGAGCAGGTGAAAAACACCGTTGACCTTATTGACGAAGGCAACACAATCCCCTTCATTTCAAGATACCGTAAGGAAGTAACCGGCAGTCTTGACGACGCAGTTTTACGCGCGCTCTACGACAGACTTCAGTATCTTCGTAAGCTTGACGAGCGCCGCGCTGAAATATCCTCGCTTATTGAAGCACAGGGAAAGCTTACCCCCGAGATAACTCTCGCGCTTAACAACGCGACGACTCTCGTTGAGCTTGAAGATATATATCTGCCCTATAAGCCTAAGAGAAAGACTCGCGCATCGGTTGCAAGAGCAAAGGGACTTGAGCCGCTTGCAAGCTATATTCTTGAGGAGCGCGACGAGTACGAGATTTCTATTGAGGAATACGCAAAGGAATTTATAAGCGATGCCGAGGGACTTGAGGTTCCCGACGTGAAGGCGGCGCTTGCCGGTGCTTCGGACATAATTGCCGAGGATATTTCGAACAACGCAGAGATAAGAAAAATGCTCCGTGAGTTCACCGTAAGCTACGGTGCGCTTACCACCAAGGCTGCAAAGGATGAGCCCTCGGTTTACGAGAATTATTACGACTTCTCAGAGCCGATAAAGAAGTTAAAGGGACACAGAGTTCTCGCCGTTAACAGAGGTGAGAAGGAGGACTTCCTTAAGGTTAGCGTAACGCTTCCCGAGGAGGACGGAATAGCACAGCTTGTGTCTAAGGTTATAAAGAATAAAAAGTCGCCGGCGCTTCCTTACCTTATGGAAACCGTGAAGGATGCCTACGAGCGTCTTCTTTTCCCGGCTATTGAGAGGGAAGTGAGAACCACGCTCTTCGACGACGCCGCAGAGGGCGCGATGAAGGTGTTCAGCGAGAACTTAAGAAACCTTCTTCTCGTATCTCCCCTTAAGGGCAAGACCGTTCTCGGCTACGACCCCGGCTACGGCCACGGCTGTAAGCTTGCCGTAGTTGACAAGACCGGAAAGGTTATGGACACCGCGGTAATATTCCCGTTCCGCTCGAAAGACAGAGTGAACGAGGACGACCTTCTGAAATCCAAGTCGATAGTTCTTAGACTCATAAAGAGAAACGGCGTTGACGTTATATCGATAGGAAACGGAACAGCCTCTCGCGAGTCCGAGAAATTCATAGCGGAGCGTGTACTTCGCGACCCCGAATGCCCGAAGGGTGTTAAATATACGATAGTTTCCGAGGCGGGAGCTTCGGTTTACTCGGCATCAAAGCTTGCGACCGAGGAGTTCCCGGATTACGACGTAATGCAAAGAAGCGCGATTTCGATTGCAAGACGTCTTCAGGACCCCCTTGCAGAGCTTGTTAAGATTGAGCCTAAGGCAATAGGTGTCGGACAGTATCAGCACGATATGAAGGGGGCGCGTCTTAACGAGGCGCTCGGCGGAGTCGTTGAGGACTGCGTAAACGGTGTCGGAGTTGATATTAATACCGCGTCCTACTCGCTTCTTTCCTACGTTTCGGGTATAAACCTTACCGCCGCTAAAAACATCGTGGCATACCGCGAGGAAAACGGCGAATTCAAGTCGAGAAAGCAGATACTCAAGGTTCCGAAAATAGGTGACAAGGCGTTTACTCAGTGCGCAGGATTTTTGCGTATACCCGGCGCAGCCGAGGTGTTTGACTCTACCGGTGTTCACCCTGAATCCTATGCTATTGCCGAGGACCTTCTTAAGAGATTCGGATTTACCACCGACGATGTAAGAAATAACAACCTCGCGCTTTTGAGATTTAAGGTTAATCAGTACGGCACGGCAAAGCTTGCGCGTGAGCTTGGCTGCGGCGAGCCTACACTTGAGGATATAATCTCGGAGCTTGAAAAGCCCGGAAGAGATATACGCGACGACGCGCCCGCACCCGTTCTTTCAACAGACGTTCTCGACATAAACGACCTTAAGCCCGATATGCAGCTTACAGGTACTGTCAGAAACGTCGTTGACTTCGGCTGCTTTGTCGATATAGGCGTTCACCACGACGGACTTCTTCATATATCCGAGATGAGCGACAGATTTATAAAGCACCCCTCCGAGCTCTTCAAGACCGGTGACGTAATCGAGGTCAGAGTTAAGGACGTGGACGTAAACAAGCACAGAATTTCTCTCACCCGTAAGGGAATGGGAGCACCTAAAAAATAAAAGGAACGGAAATCTATGTTCGGATACGTAAAGCCGCTTCATACCGAGCTTCTCGTTAAGGATTACGAATTTTACCGTGCCACCTACTGCGGCATCTGCCGTTCGATGAAAAAGCACACGGGTCTTTTGTCAAACATTTCTCTCTCTTATGACAGTGTGCTTCTTGCGCTTGTCCGAATGTTATTCGTTCCGGACGGTGAAATTTCGGCAAGAAAGGGGCGCTGTATAGCGCACCCCTTGAAAAAACGGGTAATGCTTAATATAAACTCGGCAACCGAATATACGGCAAGAGCCTTTGCGATACTCGCCTACCATAAGGCGCTCGACGACATTGCCGACGAGGGATTTGGGAAAAAGCTGCTCGTTGCTCCCGTAAAGCCGATACTTTCATCGGGCAGAAAGCGGGCTAAAATTCCCGATATTGCCGAGATTATAGCCGAGAAGCTGTTAGCAATACGCGCCCTTGAGGAAAAGAGGGAGGCCAGCGTTGACGCACCCGCAGAGCTTTTCGGTGAGCTGCTTGGCGAGGTGTTTGCAAACGGACTTCCCGAGAGGGATGCCATCGTATGCCGTGAGTTCGGCACAGCGCTTGGACGGTTTATATACGCAGCCGATGCCGCGGAGGACTATGAGCGCGACAGAAAGGAGGGGAAATATAACCCCTATGTTCTGCTTTACGGAGGCGAGCCCTTGACCGACGAAAACCGTCAGTCGATTAAATGCGCGCTCATTTTCGAATGTAAGAGAATGGAGTCTGCGGTAAACCTTATGCCCTTCGGAAACAGGGCTACCATCGAAAATATAATTAAAAATATAATATATCTCGGTCTTGTAAAACGCATAGAATTCCTTGATAAGGGTGAGGATATGCAGACAGCCGAAAAGAAAGAAAAGTGAGGTATCACGATATGAAGGACCCCTATTCTATACTCGGCGTTTCCAAAAACGCCACGGATGAGGAAATCAAAAACGCATACCGCGAGCTTGCGCGCAAGTATCATCCCGACAATTACGGCGATGACAATCCCTTAAAGGAGCTTGCGAGCGAAAAAATGCAGGAGATAAACGCAGCGTACGAAGAAATTCAGAGGATGCGCTCCGAGAAAAGCACGGGCGGTGACGAGTACTACGGCTCGACAAGCGGAATATACGCGGATATCAGACGCAAGATAAACAACCGCCGCTTCCGTGAGGCAGAGCGTCAGCTCTTCTCCGTGCCGGATTCCTCGAGAACGTCGGAATGGCACTATCTTTTAAGCGTTGTGCTTATGAGTCAGAACCGTCCGAACGATGCTATGCGCGAGCTTGAAATAGCCTGCAGCATGGATCCCTCGAACCTCGAGTACCAGCGCGCAAAGGAAATGTTCAACAACGCGGCAAACGGATACGGCAGCACCTATTATTACGGCGCACGCCCCCGCACCTCTGCCGACGACGCCTGCGACTGCTGTACGAATCTTATATGCCTTGACTGCCTTTGCGAATGTATGGGCGGAGACCTTATACGCTGCATATGAGTCAGACTAAAAAGGTTACCCTTTCGGCTACCGTTGCGGCGCTTAGCGCGGTGTTCCTCGTGATTGGCGGATACCTCGACGTGTTCGACCTCACGGCATCGGCTCTTGCGTCGCTTCTCGTTGCGTTCGTGCACGTGGAAATAGGTAAGCCGTATGATTTTCTCGTTTGGCTTATCACCTCTCTTGTGACCTTCCTCTTCGGAAGTCTTCTTTGGGCGCAGTACCTTCTCGTCTTCGGAATATATCCAATCCTTAAGGCGTATATTGAGCGGCTTCCCAGGGGCGTGTGGATTTTTTTGAAGCTTCTTTTCATAAATCTGATGCTCTGGTCGATAATGGCGGTGTATGAATTTATATTCAAAATTCCGTTTTTCGTAGTCGATAAGCTTTGGGTTAAGGTTGGGGTTTACTTCGTTCTGAACGTAGGCTTTATCGCGTACGACCTTTTTATCACGGTGCTTATGCGCTTCTACTTCGAGAGGTTCAGAAACAGAATCAAGCATCTTCTCAAATAAATTTCAGGGAATTTTTAAAATGACTAAGGTAGGATTTATCTCCCTCGGCTGCTCAAAAAATCTCGTGGACACCGAGGTTATGCTTCGTGTGCTTCACGACGCGGGCTTTGAAATTACTCCCGACGAAACCGAGGCGGAAATAATAATAATAAACACCTGCGGCTTTATTGAGAGCGCAAAAGCCGAGGCAATCGACAATATTCTCGATGCGGCAAAGCTCAGAGAATGGGGCAAATGCCGTCATATAATTGCCACGGGGTGCCTTGTGGAGCGTTATCGCGAGGAGGTTTGGCGTGAGCTTCCCGAGGTCGACGCCTTGGTGGGTGTCGGAAGCCTTTTTGATATAGCCGATGCCTGCCGCGCAGTTCTTCGCGGTGAAAAATACACCTCATTTAAGGATAAAAACACCTCAAAGCTCGGCGGCGACCGAATTCTTACGACGGACGACCATACCGCATACCTGAAAATCGCCGAGGGCTGTGACAACAAATGCACCTACTGTGCGATACCCCTTATCCGCGGCCGTATGCGAAGCAGAACGGTTGAGGATATTGTAGCCGAGGCGCGCGACCTTGAGGCGCTCGGTGTAAAGGAGCTTAATCTCATCGCGCAGGATACGACGAGATACGGACTCGATATCTACGGCGAGTATTCGCTTGCAAGACTTGTGCGCGAAATCACCGCGGCGACGAGCATACCGTGGATAAGACTTCTTTACTGCTACCCCGACAAGATTACAGACGAGCTTATAGACGAGCTTGTTGACAATCCGAGACTTCTTAAGTATATGGATATCCCGATACAGCACATATCCGACAGCGTTCTTACACGTATGAACCGCCACGGCGGCGCGACTCTTATACGCGAAACCGTGAAGAAGCTCCGCGAGCGTGTCCCGGGAATCGTGCTCCGCACTACCGCTATGGTTGGCTTTCCGGGGGAGAGCGAGGAGGACTTCACCGAGCTTTGTGAGTTCGTAAAGGAAGCAAAATTCGACCGCTTCGGCGCGTTTACCTATTCCGACGAGGAGGGTACTCTTGCCGCGGGACTTGACGGCAAGATAGACGAGCAGACAAAGCAGGACAGATACGATATCCTCATGCAGACTCAGCTCACCGTAGCCGAAGAGGAAAGCAAAAAGCGGGTTGGCGAGACCTACACCGTAATATGCGACGGATTTGACACGGTTGCCGAGGTATACTACGGCCGTTCCTATATGGACGCGCCCGACGTTGACGGCAGAGTTTATTTCACCTCGCCCGAAAAGGTTAACACGGGTGACTTCGTAAAAGTAAAAATAACCGAAGCGGTCGATTACGACCTCGTCGGTGTAAAAATAAATTAAAGGCGGACGGAAAATGAAAAAATCATCAATGAATCTTCCCAATACTCTGTCGCTCATAAGAGTGGCACTCGTGCCGGTATTTGTCGCAACGCTTATCTTCATGCGCGACATCAAAATCTGGGGGCTTGTCGTTCCCGCGATAGTTTATATCCTCACCGGTCTTACTGATATGCTTGACGGAAAGATAGCGAGAAAATATAACCTCGTTACCGACTTCGGCAAATTTATCGACCCCCTTGCAGACAAATTCATGGTCCTTGCCTCAATGATTACGATACTCGTGTGGATGCTCCTTCTCGGCAACGTTACCCTGGCGCTTGTTTTCGTATGGGTTGTGCTTATCATACTTCTTCGCGAGCTCGGTGTCACAAGCCTTCGTCTTGTAGTTGCCGGCAAGAGCGGTATAGTCGTTGCTGCGAGCATGCTCGGAAAAATAAAGACGGTGTCTCAGATGGCGGGAACGGTAGTGCTCATCGTAGAGCCTCTTATTCCGTTCTTCTCGGAAAATCACATACTTTCCTACGTTATGATGGCAATTATGGCGTTTACAACGCTCTTCTCGGGACTTGATTA
>JAZLCX010000127.1:0-1508 GCA_045614425.1 Eubacteriales bacterium
GAGGGCATACGTAAAGATAGAGGACGGATGTGACGCAAAATGCACCTATTGCGCCATTTCGGGCGCAAGAGGCAGAGTCCGCTCAAAGCCGAAGGACGAGGCGATAGCCGAGATTGAGGCTCTTTCAAGGTCAGGCACAAGAGAGATAGTTCTCACGGGTATCGAAACCGGCTCTTACGGCAGAGATTTTGACACGGGTTACGGTCTTTGCGACCTTATATGCGAGCTTGATGCGAGGGGGAGCTGTGAGAGAATACGGCTCGGCTCGCTTGCACCGGAGCTTATAAATCACGACTTTGTGATGAGGGTTAAGGACGCCCGAATATTAGCGCCGCATTTTCATCTTTCGATGCAGAGCGGCTCGGACGCAGTGCTCCGAAGAATGAAGCGTAGATACAATACCGCACAGGCTATGCGAGTCATAGAGGACATAAGAGAGCATATACCCCGTGCGACGTTTACGACCGACCTTATGGTTGGTTTCCCGGGCGAAAGCGAAGAAAACTTTCTTGAAACGGTTGATTTTTTAAAACGGGCGCGCTTTCTTGACGCTCACGTGTTTGCGTATTCGCGCCGTGAAGGCACGGAGGCGTATTCCTATCCCGACCAGATTGACGAGTCGGTAAAGCGCGAGAGAAGCGAAAGGCTAATAAGAATCAAAAACGAGGTGCGCGACGCATTGCTTGAGAAAATCGTCAAGGGTGGCGAGGTGCTTTCGGCAATAGCCGAATCACAGGACGCGGACGGTTATTATACCGCGCACTCGGACACCTACGTTGAGGCAAAATTCAAGTCGGATGACAAAAATCTCACGGGCGAGCTTGTAAGGCTTATACCCGTGTCGCACAAATCAGGTATAGTTTTCTGCCGTATGGCAAACGATAATTAAAGATTATAATAAATATTACATAGGAGTTAGAAATGAAAAACACCGAAAAAACAATGGACAAAATCGTGGCCCTTTGTAAGACTCGCGGCTTTATATTTCCCGGCTCGGAAATATACGGCGGACTTGCAAACTCTTGGGATTACGGACCTCTCGGCGTGGAGTTTAAGAACAACGTAAAGCGCGCTTGGTGGAAAAAATTCGTTCAGGAGTCGAGATATAACGTAGGTCTTGATTCTGCTATCATAATGAACCCGGAGGCTTGGGTTGCGTCGGGACACGTAGGCGGATTTTCCGATCCCCTTATGGACTGTAAGCAGTGCAAGGCGCGTCACAGAGCGGACAAGCTTATCGAGGACTATGCTTTCCAGAACGGCACAAACGAAAATCCTGCCGGCTGGTCCTTTGAAGAGATGGCGTCATTCATAAAGGAAAAGGATATCGCCTGCCCCCTTTGCGGCGGAAAGCAGTTCACCGACATCAAAAAGTTCAACCTCATGTTCAAAACCTTTATCGGTGTTACCGAGGATAATTCCAATACGGTTTACCTCCGTCCCGAAACGGCACAGGGAATATTCGTTAATTTCCCCGCGGTTGCGCGTTCCTCAAGAAAGAAGCTGCC
>JAZLCX010000128.1:0-4798 GCA_045614425.1 Eubacteriales bacterium
GTATCCGACACCGATATGAGTAAAGCTTCCGTTAAGGATATTTGCTCTGTGCCCCGAGGAATTCATCCATCCGTTAACGACAGCACTCGGAGTTTTATATCCTCTTGCTATATTCTCCCCTGCCGTTTTATATTTGATGCCAAAGCTCCTCATCATCTGAAAAGGTGTGCCGTATGTAGGACTTGTATGTGAAAAATAATTTTTATCCTTCATATCCTCTGATTTATATCTTGCAACTCTTGAAAGCTCCCAATCATGAGTCAGCGGTTTAAGTCCCGCCTTCGCGCGTTCCGCGTTGACAAGCCTTATTACCTCGGCTTCATAGGATGCTATACTTTCATCTACCGTTGGAACGGTTATTATATCACCGGGATAAATAAGAGACGGATTTTTGATATGGGGATTGGCGTCTGCAAGCTCACTGAGTCCAACCCGGTATTTTACGGCTATTTTCCACATTGTATCGCCCGGGACAACCTTATGGGTTTTAGCTGCCGCAAAGATTCCTACAGTGAGTAAAGCCGACATCGCCAAGGCTGCGATTATTACAGTAAATATTTTTCTCATTCTTTACCTCCTTTGAATTTATATATCTATTTTATCACACCGTCCCCCCTCCTTTCAAATGTAACACTTGGTAGATAAGGGGGGATTTTCCCCTCCCTCTCTATCTCAAAATCACCGCGGTGTCAAAGATGGGGCGGATAAATTCGTCGGTAAAGATGGAAAAACGCGGCACAGTTAGATAACTTTGTGCCGCGTTAATATTAAAGTCTATTATTCCTCGCCAAGACAGTTGGTTTGGTTCCAGGTCGGGAAAAGCTCGCGCCATACGTCAGTGTGAGCCTCGCAATCAAGATAATGACCGAATACGGCATTGTCTATATCCGTGCTCGTAGGCTGGCAGGCTCTGGCAATGTTTCTGTGGTAGAGGTCCTGCATGCTTACGCAGAATGCGTGCCATCCGTCCTTCCACTTACCGTTCTGAAGCTCCTCGTTGCGCTTTGCAAATTCATTCATGATGTCATCTGCATCCTCGCCCTTTGCAATAGCTATACCCTCCGTAAGAGTTCTTACGGGAACGAATTCAATTTTGTGAGCCTTCGTATCGTATTTTACCGCAAGAGAGGTATACCAGCAGATTTTATCCACGGTGGATCTGATAAAGTGGAAGTTACCCTGTCCGTATACGATGTGGCAGTTATTATACGCCTCGTAGCATCCTATGCAGTGGCTGTGCTGACAAAGCACAACGTCTGCACCCGCTCTTGCCATAGCCTGACAAAGACGTCTGAGACGGGGCGAGGGATAACGGCAGTACTCTTTTCCGCCGTGGTATATTACTATAACTCTGTCAGCGGTTGCCTTAGCATCGCGGATATCCTCGATGGTTTCGTATTCGTCGTAGGGTCTTGCGCCCATTCTGTTCTCAATTGCGTAGGAATACTCATGCTCGCAAACGGCTATTATAGCAATCTTTTCGCCGTTTTTCTCAAGTATGTAATTCTTTCTCGAGTCCTCGTAATTCTTTCCGAAGCCCGTGTAATCAAGACCTGCCGCATCGAGTGCCGCAAACGTATCCTTGACGCCCTTAACACCCAAATCGAATATGTGGTTATTGCTGAGTCCGCAAAGGTCGATTCCGATTTCCTTAAGTACCTCAGCCGCTTCCTTGGGTCCTGCAAGAGCGGGTCCGAATTTCTTTATAGCCTCGGTGCTTTCGGTCAATGCGCACTCAAGATTGGCAAACGTAAAATCGCTCTCCTTTATAAGCGACGGGATGTCATTGAAAAGCTTATTTACCTCTTTTTTTCTGAAGCTCTCCTTTGCGTCGCAGCAAGGGGTGGTATCACCGAAAAACAGTGTTTTCATTTTTATTATCCTCCGTTTTGTTTTTGAACAATTTTAATCTTGACTTTTTTTCATTCTATGATATCATTATAATATATACGCGATTCTTTTACAATGAAGTATATTATTTTTTAGTTTTACTTTTTGCAATATTTTAAGGAGAATTATGGGAGCTTATATAGTCAAGGACCTTCTGCACTACTGCAACGTTTTTCTCAAAGGCGACAACCACACGAAAAAAATTGAACGCGCTGTTATAAAGTATTACGATTTTACCTTCGTGCTTAAGGGACGGCTTACCTATTACGTTGACGGAAAACCCTACGAGCTTTCTGAAAACGATGCTATACTTATAAAGCCGGGCTCCACGAGAGAGCGCGACGAGATGCGTGAGCCGGTAAAATACGTAAGCTACAATTTTACGGTTTTCGACCCCTCGGTCATGCCAAACAAGGTATATCTTAAAAACGTAATTTCTCACGATATAAGAAAGCTTGTGTCGGTTTTCTCGGCGAGTCATATTTCGGATATCTATTCTTCTCGGGAAAAGGTTATAAACCTTCTCAACTATATACTGCTCGAAATCAAGGACATACTTGATTTCGAAAGCAACAACAAGCACATAATCGAAATAATCAAGTACATCAACATGAATATTTCCGAGCCGATTTCGCTCTCCACCATCAGCAGCCACATAAATCTTTCAAAGGAATATATTTCATATATTTTCAAGAAAGAAACCGGAAAAACCGTTACCGATTACATAAACGAGCGAAAGCTGTTTATAGCAAAGGAAATGATTCTCGGCACAAATTACGCTCTTTCTTATATTTCCGAAAGACTCGGATATGAAAACTACAGCTATTTTACGAAGGTTTTCAAAAAACGGTTTGATATTTCCCCGAAAGAGCTGAGAAAATCGGTATAGCTTACTTTCACGATATCATATTTAAAGGCATATAATAGCCGAATCGGTCATAAAATAGACTAAAAGGTGGTGTTTATATGATATCGAAAATCAAACCGTATGCACTTTCAATTCTCATTGCTCTTCTCGTCGGGGGAGCTTCTGCGTTCCTTACGCGAAATAATATGGACATATATGACGAGCTGATAACCCCTCCCCTTGCTCCGCCGTCAATACTTTTCCCTATCGTATGGACTGTTTTATACGTTCTTATGGGTATCAGCGCGGCGATGATATATACCGCAAAGGATGAGCCCTTCAAGGAGCGGTACTCCGCACTTGCAATCTATGCCTCGAGTCTTGTCGTTAATTTCTCATGGAGCATAATTTTCTTTAATCTGAGGGCGTATTTATTCGCTTTCATCTGGCTTTTATTCCTGCTTTTCTTAATAGTGAAAACTATTATGCAGTATAAGAAAATACGTCCGATTGCGGCATATCTTCAAATTCCGTACGCCGTTTGGGTAGCCTTTGCGGGATACTTGAATTTAGGCATCTGGGTATTAAATTAAACAAAAGGCGCTGTGAAGCGCCTTTTTTTCGCGCAAATAAATAAATTCATAAATCTTCCGTTTAGGTCTTGATTTTTCCTGAGTAAAAGTGTAAAATAGTAAGAGAAATAATAATTAAAAACAAAGGAGACAGTAATGGCACTTGTAACTACTAAGGAAATGTTCAAGAAGGCATACGAGGGCGGATATGCCGTCGGCGCTTTCAACATAAATAACATGGAGATAATCCAGGCGATTACCGAAGCTGCTGCAGAAGAAAAATCCCCTGTTATTCTTCAGGTTTCCGCAGGTGCGCGCAAATACGCAAAGCACGCATATCTTATGGCTCTTGCTCGCGCGGCAGTTGAGGACAGCGGCGTTGATTTCGCACTTCACCTTGACCACGGCGCAGACTTTGACGTTTGTAAGTCCTGCATTGACGGCGGATTTACTTCCGTAATGATTGACGGCTCGCATCACAGCTTTGAGGACAATATCGCCCTTACAAAGAAGGTTGTTGAGTATGCACACGCTCGCGGCGTTGTTGTTGAGGGTGAGCTCGGAGTTCTCGCAGGCGTTGAGGACGAGGTATCCGCTGAGCATTCCTCTTACACACGTCCCGAAGAGGTTGAGGAGTTTGTAAGCCGCACCGGTGTTGACTCGCTCGCTATTTCTATCGGTACATCTCACGGAGCATACAAGTTCACTCCCAAGCAGTGCACAAGAAACGAAAACGGCGTTCTTGTTCCCCCGCCCCTTCGCTTCGACATTCTTGAAGAGGTTGGCAAGAGACTTCCCGGATTCCCCATCGTTCTTCACGGTGCATCATCCGTTGCACACGAGTGCGTAGCAGAAATTAACGCTCTCGGCGGTAAGCTTCCCGATGCCGTAGGCATTCCTGAGGAGCAGCTTCGCCGCGCTGCAAAGATGGCAGTATGCAAAATCAACATCGACTCTGACATCAGACTTGCTATGACCGCAGGCGTGCGTCGCGTATTTGCCGACAAGCCCGAAGCGTTCGACCCGAGAGAATACCTCAAGGTTGCTCGCGAAGAGGTTAAGAAGATGGTTCGCCATAAGATTGTTAACGTTCTCGGTTCTTCCGGAAAGGCTTAATATAATAAAGATAAAAAGCGCGATGAATTCATCGCGCTTTTTATTTGGGGGCGTCTATTTTGATTATGATATTTTCGCTGAGCGAGCATACGTAGGATGCGGTGGATGCGTTAAGGCGCACGTGCTCACCGGGAACATTATTCTCATCCGACCAATTATAATTCGTAGTTCCGTGACCGAGGAAGCACCAAGGCTTGTCGTAGGTCATATGCGTCGTCTGATGACCGACTCTGCACTCGTTTCCGTCCAAAGTTATAACCGAATTGGTTTCAATCACCTTAGCAAATGGGGCGAGTCTTACAATTTCATCGGGAAGGTCGTTATTGCCGGGAACTATTATTACCTCAGCACCAGAGTTTTCAAGTATGGAAAG
>JAZLCX010000129.1:0-2953 GCA_045614425.1 Eubacteriales bacterium
GCCCCGGCAGTTCCCGCAGGCTCATTTCTTTCGCCCGGACTGATAAAGGTTCTGGTTATGATTCTCTCGCTCGGTATAGGAACGCTTATAGGCGAGCTTATCGATATTGATTCGCTCGTAACGAGGCTCGGCGATTCTCTCGAAAAAAAGCTTTCGAGATTTTCACACGAGGGCGGCGAGGGCGGCTTTGCAAAGGGGTTCGTTTCCTGCTCGCTTCTCTTTTGCGTAGGCGCAATGGCGGTAAACGGAGCATTGCAGGACGGAATGGGAAATCCCGATATACTGCTTTCAAAAACCGTTATCGACTGCATAACCTGTTTCGTTATGGCAACAACCTTGGGTATCGGCTGCGCCTTTTCGGCATTCCTTGTTCTTTTGTATCAGGGAGTGATAGCGGTGATGGGATATTTTCTTCTCTCGGCTGTTTCCGCTGCAACGGTTACCTATATGTCGGTCACAGGCTCGCTTATAATAATTCTGATAGGCACTAATATGCTCGGAATGACCAAGGTCAAGACTGCAAACATGGTCCCATCGATTTTCATACCGCTGATTATTTCCCCGATTATCAGCCTGATGTTCAAATAAATAATTTGAAAACGTAAAGAGAAACCGTGATTTTTTCGGTTTCTCTTTTTATTTGTAAAGGCAGATTAAAGTATAGGCGAAAAAATAATTTAGAAAAATTTTCCTGGAATTTTAAAAAAACACTTGACAACTTGATTTTTTGTTGCTATAATAATATACTGCACTATAATCGCTTTTAATATGGGGGATTTTTGCCCTTTTTGCAGGTTCACCCTGTCAAAATCACCAAAAAATCGTCTAAAATAAAAGGATTTTTGTCGTTTTTGCCGTTTTCATATTTGACGGCAGAAATGCGTTTTCTCTTGTAAATTTTCAGGAATGGAGTGATTCATTTATGCTTAAACCCCAGAAGCTTGGCACGAACGTGAGAATGAGTTTCTCAAACATTGAGGCCGCTACCGAAATGCCAAATCTTATTGAGGTGCAGAAGGACTCTTACAAGTGGTTCCTTGAAGAGGGACTTAACGAGGTTCTTCGCGACGTGTCTCCGATTGTTGATTATACCGGTAATCTTTCAATTGAATTCACGGATTACACTATCGACCCGAATCCCAGGTATTCGGTGGAGGAATGTAAAAACAGGACGGTTACCTACGACGCTCACATGAAGGTTGGCGTACGCCTTATAAACAAGGCGACGGGCGAGTTGAAGACCGCGCAGGTTTATATGTGCGACTTCCCGCTTATGACCGACAACGGCACCTTCGTAATCAACGGAGCTGAGCGTGTTATCGTTTCCCAGCTTGTCCGTTCCCCCGGCATATACTACGGAGATGAGGTTGACAAGCAGGGTAAGCATAACTTCACTGCTACCGTTATACCTTACAGAGGTGCGTGGCTTGAATACGAAACCGATGCGTTCGGCGTATTCCACGTAAAAATAGATAAAACCCGTAAGATTCCGATAAGCGTGCTTGTAAGAGCTCTTTGCCCGGTTGGCGAGGACTCCAACGAGGCTCTTCTCAGAATGTTCGGCGAAGAGGAAATGCTTATCGCCACAATGTCGAAGGACGAGACTGTAACTCTTGCAGAGGAGAACGGAACATCCTATCGCGACGAGGCGCTTAAGGAAGTATATAAGAGACTCCGTCCCGGCGAGCCCCCGCTTGTCGAGAGCGCCGAGCTTCTCGTAAACAACCTCTTCTTCGACCCGAAGAGATACGACCTTGCACCTGTTGGAAGATATAAATATAATAAGAAGCTTTCTCTTGCAGCGAGAATTGAGGGTCTCACACTTGCATCGACCGTTGTGAACCCCATTACCGGTGAAATCGTTGCGGAGGAGGGTGAGAGCATCACCCGCGAGCTCGCGATGGCTATTGAGGATAGCCTTGTCAACGAGGTTTTTGTAAAGGCCGAGTCTGACAGAGTGGTAAAGGTGTTCGGAAATAACACCGCACGTCCCGAGCTTCTTCTCGGCTACGACCTTTCCGACTCCGGAGTTAAGGCGGGCGAGAAGGTTTCGCTTCCCGTTCTTCTCGAAATCATTGAGGCGGCTGACGCTGAGGGACTTTCCGGTGAGGAGCGCGAGAGCTTTATAAAGAAGAGCGTAAAGGATAATATTGCACGCCTTTCGCCCAAGCACGTTACCAAAGAAGATATTTTTGCATCGGTTAACTACCTCTTCAACCTTACACACGGTATAGGCACGACCGATGATATAGACCACCTTGGCAACCGCCGTCTCAGATGCGTAGGAGAGCTTCTCCAGAACCAGATGAGAATCGGTATGTCAAGAATGGACAAGATTATCAAGGAGAGAATGTCGGTTCACGATAACGACGACCTTCGTCCTGAGACTATTATGAACACCCGTCCGATAGCAACCGCTATCCGCGAGTTCTTCGGCTCTTCGCCTCTTTCTCAGTTCATGGACCAGAACAACCCCTTGGCAGAGCTTACGCACAAGCGCCGTCTTTCCGCACTCGGCCCCGGCGGTCTTTCGAGAGACAGAGCGTCCTTCGAGGTGCGTGACGTTCACTATACTCACTACGGAAGAATCTGTCCCGTAGAAACTCCCGAAGGTCCTAACATCGGTCTTATCTCCTACCTTGCTTCCTACGCGAAGATAAGCGATTACGGATTCCTTAAGGCTCCTTACAGAATAGTTGACAAAACTACCGGACGCGTTACCGACGAGGTTGTTTACCTCACGGCTGACGAAGAGGATAACAACATAGTAGCACAGGCAAACGAGCATCTTGACGAGAACGGACATTTCGTAAACAAGAAGGTTATCGCAAGATACAAGACCGAGTTCATCGAGGTTGAGCCCACCGAGGTTGACCTTATGGACGCATGTCCGCAGATGGCTGTTTCGGTTGCCGCAGGATGCATTCCGTTCCTTGAAAACGACGACAACACC